>NZ_JAHUTG010000026.1:0-69827 GCF_020889545.1 Rhodococcus sp. I2R | reverse complement strand
GTCGGCATACTGCACGGCTGCTTACGCCACCACACCGAATACGACGAACACACCGCCTGGGCACACCGAACCGCGCAACAGCCCACCGCCGCTTGACAAATTACGGACCTGGGATGTCTAGGGACAGCACGACGACGGCGAGGGCGAGCGCCCACGATCGACGCGAAGTGACAATTCGGGCGAATCGGCTCCAGAAGTCCACTCAAAAACAATCTCATCAACTTAACAATTAAGCAACTGAGAGATGCTGCATGCGCGCGGCGCGATAGTGTGACGCGATTGCCGACGAGAGGGATGTAGTGCCGGACCGGAGTGAACTGGAATCGATGATCTCATCGGACCTTCGCGCCATGTCGGCTGTCTCCGAGGAGATCGGCCGCGCTTTCGGGGCGCAGCATGCATTGGGTCCCAATGATTTTCGGGCACTTCTGTTGATAATGGTGGCCGATGTCGAGGGTCGTCCGCTGACGGCCGGTGAACTCGGCACCCAGCTCGGACTGTCCTCGGCCGCCATGACGTACCTCGTCGAGCGCATGATCGATTCCGGACACATCAGGCGCGAGAAGGACGCCAGCGATCGCCGCAAAGTGATCCTGAGATACGACGAACACGGCATGGCAGTGGCACGCGAATTCTTCGGTCCACTCGGCGCCCGAACCTCCTCCGCTCTGGCAGGGGTTTCCGACACCGATCTCGATGCCGCGCACCGAGTGTTCGCGCTCCTCATCGACGCGATGCGGACGCACTACGAAGAACTGCGTCTGGACTAGTGGCGTTTGCGGTGACTGGTGTCGCACAGCGGATATATCTTGCTCCGTCGACACATGCACAGCGCCACCATCGTTCGATCCGACTCGACGATCCGGCCGTCGGGCATCTCGATCTCGACTGGTCCCTCGATCATCAGCGGCCCGTGCTCGACCATCCGTACCCGCGTCATGGCTTCAGCAGCACCTTCACTGCGCCGTCGGCCTTGCGCTGGAAGATGTCGTAGGCGTGGGGTGCCTGATCGAGAGGGAGGGTGTGGGTGGCGAAATCGTCGACACCGAGGGGGTCCTCGTCGGTCAGCAGGGGCATGATGTCGTCCACCCATCTCAGCACGTTCGCTTGACCCATGCGTAGCTGAATCTGCTTGTCGAACAGCGTCATCAGAGGCAAGGGGTCGGCCATCCCGCCGTACACACCGCTGAGGGAGATCGTGCCACCGCGGCGGACGATATCGATGGCACTGTAGATCGCGCCAAGTCTGTCGACACCGGCCTTCTGCATCATCGGCCCCGCGATGGCGTCGGGGAGGGCGGCGGTGAGCTGCTGCGCCAACTTGGCGACGGGTGAGCCGTGGGCCTCCATGCCGACAGCGTCGATGACCGAGTCGGTGCCGCGGCCGTCGGTGGTCTCGCGGATGACGTCCGCGAGGTCGTTGCCGTGTTCGTCGAGATTCAACACCTCGACGCCGCGTGCGGACACGCGCTGCAGGCGCTCGGGGACGCGGTCCACGCCGATGACGCGAAACCCCCTGTGTTGTGCGATTCGAGTGGCCATATCGCCGATGGGGCCGAGGCCGAGGACGGTCACCGAACCTCCATTCGGGATCGCTGCGTACTCCACCGCCTGCCACGCCGTCGGAAGGACGTCGGAAAGGTAGACGAACCGTGAATCATCCGGTCCGACAGGTACTTTGATGTGGGTATTCTGTGCTTGCGGGACACGCAGGTACTCGGCCTGGCCCCCGGGCACCTGGCCGTAGAGGCGCGAATAGCCGAAGAGCGCGGCGCCCATGCCCTGATCGCGGACCTGAGTGGTCTCGCACTGGGTGTGCAGGCTGGAATCGCACATGTAGCAGTGGCCGCAGGAGATTTGGAACGGGATCACCACGCGGTCACCGACCTGCAGGTTCCCCACCTCGGAGCCCACCTCCTCGACGATGCCCATCGGTTCGTGGCCCAGGATGTCGCCCTCGGACATGAATGCACCCAGCACCTCGTACAGATGCAGGTCGGAACCGCAGATGTTGGTGGTGGTGACTCGAATGACCGCGTCGGTCGGCTTCTCGATCCGCGGATCCGGGACCGTATCCACACTGACCTTGCGTTTTCCCTGCCAGGTGACTGCTCTCATTGCGCTGCCTTCTCGTTGATTCGTTCGCCGATTGCTTTCGAGTGCCCCGCAGTAGGTCACGCGAAACGCGCCACTGGTCGATGGGTGGGAGGGTGTACGGGACGCGATCGGTGCCGTAGAGTCGAAGACGGTTGAGATAACAGCCGTTGTTGGGGAAGACGCAACGTGAGCAGCTCATCCGGTCGACGGACTGCGAGCATCTGTATGCGCTTTCCTCCCACTTCGACGATGGGAATGGCCATGACTGTTACTCCACACGGCTTGAACGACACAAACGGCTTGAACGACAAGAGCGCGGGAAGCGTTCGACTGGCCTGCGAAACATCGGTGTCGGTTGCGTCGACCGGAGCTATCTTCAGCGCGACACCGGCCGGCTACGGCCAGCTGGTCGTCAAGGTTCACGGTGACATCGACACGCGCAGCGCACCGATCCTGTCCGACTACGTGTGCGCACGCGTCGGAAGCGATGTGCGTCTCGTGCTCGATCTGTCCGTTGTCGGGTTCTTCGGGATCGCCGGGTTGAACGTATTCACGGCCCTGGACGAGGCTGTCCAGGCGGCAGGGTCGAGTTGGTGCCTCGTGGAGGGGCATCCGGTCTACCGGCTACTCGAGGCGGCGTCTGTTGTGCCGATCGTTCAGCGGTTCAAGTCGGTCGACGAGGGTCTCGCCGGCCGCTGATCCAGCCTTGCGCCTCGATCACGCGATCACCGGGTGACCAGCTCCAATAGGGAGCTGGTCACCTTTTTGCGTAAGGGTCCGAGAAGCCCGTGCTGACCCAGAGCGGCCCGGGCAGCGTTGGTACCTGCCGCGCCGTGAACACCGCCACCGGGATGCGCCGACGAACCCCCGAGGAACAACCCTTCGACGGGGGTCTCCGCTCGTCCGAGACCCGGCGTCGGCCGGAAGATCAACTGCTGCTGAATCTGCGCGGTACCGCCGTTGACGGCGCCGCCGTGCAGATTTGCGTTCGAGGCGAACAGGTCGGAGGGACGCTGCACCACCTGTCCGACGAGCGCCGACTCGAATCCCGGCGCGTGGTCCTCGAGCACCGCCAGGACGCGATCGGCGATCGTGTCGGCCGAGGCGTCGTCGATGATCCCCCGCGGCAGGTGTGTGTACGCCCACGCGCTCTCGGTTCCGGCAGGTGATCGCGTCGAATCGGCCGTCGTCATCTGACCGAACAACATGAACGGGCGCGTCGGCAGGACGCCGGTGGACATATCGGTGGTCCAACGCAGCAGTCCGTCGTCGTCGGCCCCGAGATGCACGGTCCCAGCGTCGGACAAACTCTTCGACCGCCATGGGATCGGCCGATCGAGCGCGTAGTTGATCTTCACCACAGGTGTATCCCACTCGAACTTCTCGAGGTCCTCACGCATACGGCGCGGGATCGCCTCGGCGGGTAGCAGATCCTGATACAGCGCAGGCGCAGAAACGTCGGCGATGACGGCACGGCGCACCCGCACCGTCTCACCCGAGGCCGTGTGCACCGACCGTGCACGACCGTTCTCTACACCGATCCGAGTGACCACGCTGTTGCATCGCAGTTCCGCCGCCCCGGTGCGCCGGACCATCGCTGCGGTCAATGCGCTCGCCCCGCCCTTCGGGACGGGAAAACCCACGTCCTGAGCCAGCATCGTCAACAGATAACCCATCGCTCCGCTCACCGGGGCGTCGACGGGCGCGTCGCCGTGCATCGCGTTGCCCAGCAGCAGGCATCGCGCCGCGGAATCGCGGAACGTCTCGTGTGCCATGGCCCGCGCCGGCAGAGCCATGAAACGCGTGAAGCGAAGCATTCCGGCCGGACCCAGCGTGCGCACCAGCGAAGCCGCCGCTCCGACGGGTGGGAAGGGGGTGAAGAACGCGTCGAGAAGCGGCTTCTTGATCCGGGTGAACTCCTCGTACAGCGACAGCCAGGCGTCGCCGTCACGTCGATCGTGTTCGGCGAGCGCGGCAGCGGTGTCGGCGACGTCGTTGTGCACCACCGGGGCGTTCTCGTCATCCGCCGACCTGGCGTGGCCGTAGACCGCGGGAGAGCGGCGCCACTCGAGGCCGTGACGCTCGAGTTCGAGGGCGGTCATCGCAGGTGACGAGGCACCGAGAGGATAGAACGCGCTGAACAGATCGCTGGTGTATCCGGGCACCAGTTCGGCGCTGCGCACAGCGCCACCGGGCTCGTGCCCCGCCTCGAGTATCACGACATCCCACCCTGCATCAGTGAGAGTCGCTGCAGCGGCGAGGCCGTTGGGCCCGGCCCCGATGACTACGGCGTCGGCGGTAGTGACGGTCATGACGGAGTGGACGACCTTTCCGCGAGAAGAGCCAGGCGTCGAACCGCCTCGAGGTTGCGAGGATGAGCGAGCGCATGTTGGACGGACTTTGGGATGGCGGTGAACGGCGCAGTCTGCGCGTGCTCGATCATCTCTATACGACATCCGGTCGGCAGCGGATGCAAACGCAGGGTGATACTCGCCGCACCGAACGGCAGAGCACGCGCTGACATCACGAGCTCACGTCCTTCGTGCACGCTCGTCGATTCGGTGTGATCGCTCAGAACCAAGGGCCACAGGCCGACCGAGTGGTGGATACGGCTGCCGACGGCCGGCCAGTTCGAGTCGACAGCCCTGATGCGCGACGCCCCCACCACCCAGGTCGCGTAGGTCCAGCCGTCCGCCAGGACTTGCCAGACCTGATCGGTCGTGGCGGTCGTCTCCGTTGTGGTCGACATCGTGGCCTCCGAATTGCTGTTGCTCCCCGAACCGTTCGTGCTTCCTCGTGCATGCCCTCACGGCGGTGTGCGGAAACCCCTGGTTCCGGTGTTGCATCCGCAGGGCATGCCCAGTTCCGGTGCAGTGTCTCGTCCGGACGGGATTCAGCATCAGATCCCGTGGGTTGAAAACACAGCCTGCGGGATCGCCCCACGGTCGAACCACGCAAACAAGCAGAACCATCACTGTTCTGAGCTGATCACATCAGCGGGCGGGTTATGCGTCGACCGATTCCTCGTCGCGCTCCCCGCGTCGCATGGCCAGGTATCCGGCGAGCTCGCGCTTGACGACGGGGAGGAGAAAGTACAGCCCCGTGATGTTCACCAGTGCCAGCAGGAACAGCGTGGCGTCGGCGAAGTCGAGGACCGAGCCGAGGGAGAGCACGGTGCCGATGACGGTGAACACGCAGAACATGGTGTTGAAGAAGTTCCGCGAGAGGCGGCTGCGCCCGAACAGCGAGGTCCATGCCTGCAGGCCGTAGTACGCCCAGGTGATGGCCGTGGACAACGCGAACAACGCGACAGCCACGGTGAGCACGTACGGGAACCAGGGCAGCACCGTCTCGAATGCGTCGGAGGTGAGCGTGACGCCGCCGGCGGGGAGCTCCCCGGTCTCGGCGACCACTTCCCGCTGGTCCTGCCAGGTTTGAGTGTTGGCGATGACGATGGTCAGTGCCGTGGCGGTACAGATGATGACGGTGTCGATGAACGGCTCGAGCATGGCGACGAAGCCCTCGGTGACGGGATGCCGTGTCTTGACTGCGGAGTGCGCGATCGCGGCGGATCCGAGGCCGGCCTCGTTCGAGAATGCGGCACGCTGGAAGCCGATGATCATCACACCGAGGATGCCGCCGGCGACGCCCTCGGGGGAGAACGCGCCTTCGAAGATCGCCACGAACGCCGACGGGACCGAAGTGATGTTGACGCCGATGACCACGGCGCAGGCGAGGATGTAGACGATCGCCATCGACGGCACCAGCTTCGAGGTCACCGCGGAGATCGACTTCATGCCGCCGATGATGACGAAGCCGATGATCAAGGCGATACCGATCCCGAAGATGGTCTTGGCGCCGTCGGAACCGAGGATGCCCTCCTCGCCGCCGGTGACCGCACGCACCTGTGCGAACGTCTGGTTGGCCTGAAACATGTTGCCGCCGCTGATGGCGAAGAACGTGATGACGATGGCGTAGAAGACGGCCATGACTTTGCCGAGCTTCACCAGCCCGCGTTCGGCGAGGCCCTTGGTGAGGTACTTCATCGGCCCACCGGAGACAGTGCCGTCCTCGTTGATGTCGCGGTATTTGACGCCGAGGGTGCATTCGACGAATTTCGACGCCATGCCGAGGAAGCCGGCAAGGATCATCCACAGGGTGGCTCCTGGGCCACCGAGCGTGACTGCGACCGCGACGCCTGCGATGTTGCCGAGGCCGACGGTTCCTGACACTGCCGCGGTCAAGGCTCGGAAGTGGCTGACTTCTCCTGGCGCATCTGCCTCGTCCTCCTTGCCGCTGACCAGAATCAGAGCGCGTTTGACGCCGCGGAACTGGATGAATCTGAAGGAGACGGTGAAGATGACCGCGCCGACGATCAACCACAGCACGATCAGAGGCACCTGGGCACCACCGATGTCCACCGCGTAGAAGACGAAGCTCGTCACGGCGGCGGAGATCGGATCGAACGCACTGTTGATCGCGGTCTCGATGGAACTGATCGTTCCCCCGTCGGCGGCCAAGAAGTGCGGGGGCAGGGAGGTAAGGCTCATTTCAGGCATACAACTCCTATTGGCGCCGCGATGGCCCCGGTTGACGAACGATCGACACAATTGTTTACGTGGTGTTGACCGGTACCGTTCAGTTCTTCGAAACCAACGACCGGAAGAAGAACATCAGGTTCGCGGGACGCTCCGCGAGACGACGCATGAAGTACCCGTACCACTGATCGCCGTAGGGGACGTACACACGAACGCGATTCCCCTCGGCTACGAGCCGTTGCTGTTCGAGTTCCCGGATTCCGTACAGCATCTGGTACTCGTAGCTTTCGGTTCCCCGCGAGCTCTCACGCGCGAAACGGTCTGCTGCGTCGATTATTTCGGGGTCGTGCGATGCCACCATCGGGTAGCCGTCGCCGTTCATGAGCACCCGCAAACATCGCAGATACGACGCTGATACGTCCGCCGGCTTCTGAAATGCGACCGAAGCCGGTTCGTTGTAGGCGCCCTTGCACAACCGGATTCGCGAGCGCGGGCCCGAGAGCTCCCGGCAATCATCCTCTGTGCGTTCGAGGTACGCCTGCAGCACGGTGCCCAGATCGGGGTAGTCCTGCCTCAGCTCGCGCACGATCGACAACGTCGAGTCGGTTGTCGTGTGGTCCTCGGCATCGACCGTCACCCACACGCCTGCAGCTTCCGCTGCCGCGCAGATGGTTCGAGCGCCCCTGAGGGCGAGAGATCTGTCGATGCCCTGTCCCAATGCCGACAGTTTCAGTGACACCTCCAACGAACGTGGGCTCACATCGAGCGTCGAATACGCCTGCAACAGAGACAGATAGGCCTCGACCGTCGCACTGGCCCGTGCGGCATCGGTGGTGTCCTCGCCGAGGTAGTCGACGGAGACGGTCCTGCCTGATTCGAGCAGCGATGCGACCGCCGCGACCACCTCCGGCTCGGACTCACCGGCCACGAATCGGTCCACCAGCTGCCGAGTGATGCGCATCTTGCTCATCGCCGATTCGAGCTTCGGTGACCGCGCAGCCGCGAGCAGCGCCGGCCGAAGCGGGTTGTTCAGCACGGTCGTCATGTCGTTCCCTCGCCGTCCTGATGTGGGTATCGGTGGGTGGTCGCGGGTACGAAGGTCTCCTTGACAGTGCGTGCCGACGCCCAGCGAAGCAGATTCTGTGGTGATCCGGCCTTGTCGTTGGTGCCGGATGCACGTGCGCCGCCGAACGGTTGCTGGCCGACCACGGCGCCCGTCGGCTTGTCGTTGATATAGAAGTTGCCGGCTGCGAACCGCAGCGCCTTGTGTGCGTCGTCGACGGCCATGCGGTCGTTTGCGATGACCGCACCGGTGAGTGCGTACTTCGAACCGGTGTCGACGAGCTTCAGAATCTCGGAGTACTTGGAGTCCTCGTACACGTGCACCGCGAGGATAGGCCCGAAGTATTCCGTGGAGAAGGCCTCGTCTGTCGGGTCGTCACCGAGAAGCACTGTCGGCGAGACGAAGTAACCCTCGGAATCGTCGCAGGTGCCGCCGGCCGCGACGGTCATGCCCGGTGCGGACTTGGCGCGTTCGAGTGCGGCGGCGTTTCGGTCGAAGGCGCGTCGATCGATGACAGCTCCGCCGTAGTTGGACAGATCGGTGACGTCTCCGTACTTCAGTTCCGATACCTGATCGATGAACCTCTCGCCCATCGCCGCCCACACCGACTTCGGTACGAAGGCCCTCGACGCGGCCGAGCATTTCTGGCCCTGGTAATCGAAAGCGCCGCGAACGAGAGCGGTCGTCAGGACCTCGGGATCAGCCGAGGAATGGGCGAGAACGAAGTCCTTGCCGCCGGTTTCACCGACGAGCCGGGGATACGAGTTGTAGTTCGAGATGTTGTTACCCACCTCGCGCCACAGACGCTGGAAGGTCGCGGTGGATCCGGTGAAGTGGATTCCGGCGAGGCGAGGATCGTTCAGGGCTACTTCGGAGACGAGCGGGCCGTCGCCGAGGACCAGGTTGATGACGCCGGGCGGGAGGCCTGCTGCCTCGAGAAGCTGCAGCGTCAGGTACGCGGCGACGGACTGTGTCGGTGACGGCTTCCACAGCACGGTGTTGCCCATCAGGGCGGGCGCTGTCGGTAGGTTCCCGGCGATGGCGGTGAAGTTGAAGGGGGTGATCGCGTAGACGAACCCTTCCAGCGGCCGGTACTCGACGCGATTCCAGACGCCGGGCGAGGACACCGGCTGGTCGGCGAGGATCTGACGGGCGAACGCGACGTTGAAGCGCCAGAAGTCGATGAGCTCGCAGGGGGCGTCGATCTCGGCCTGGTACGCGGACTTGGACTGCCCGAGCATGGTGGCGGCAGCGATCTTCTCGCGCCAGGGCCCGGCGAGCAGATCGGCGGCGCGGAGGAACACCGCGGCGCGATCGTCGAACGAGAGCTCGCGCCACCCGGGTGCAGCGGCCGCGGCAGCATCGATGGCCTCGCGCACGTCCTCGTGCGTTGCATTGGTGAAACTTCCGATGACGGACGAGTGCCGGTGCGGCTGCACCACATTCTCGCGTGTCCCGGTTGCTGTGCGGTGGACCCCACCGATGACCTGGTGAATATCGACCGGGTTCGCTTGGAGTGCGTCCAGTTGGATACGCAGGCGGCTACGTTCTGCGCTGCCGGGGGCGTACGAGCCCACAGGCTCGTTGGTCGGGGTCGGTACCGAAGTGACGGCGTCCACGGTGGCCTCCTTCTTGTGCGGGTGTGCCTGTTATTGAAGTCGGCTTCCGAGCGCAAGTATTCTTCCGATCGGCCAAGAATTCTGTGGTTGACTTGTCCAGGTGGACGAAGATTCGGCACTGAGCGGGGTGACACTGAAGGCACTGCTGCGAGCGATACACGGCGCATTCGCCGAGCTGGTTGTGGCTCCCATGGGCACCGAGGTGGCGATCGGCTCGGTCACGTTGCTCGATGCCGACGATGTCGCAGACCCAGCTGCGGGGGCCGACCTGTGCCTCCTCGTCGGGGTACCCGAACCCCTCGTGGTGGCCTGGCTAGACGAGCTCGCGCTGCGTACCGCACCCCTACGGCCGCATGCAGTGATGGTCAAGGGCGCTTCGATCGCGATGGCACATGCCGCCCGCCAGGCTGGCACTGCCCTGATCTCGGTTCATGCGCAAACGCGTTGGGAGAGACTGCTTTCGATGGTCCGCGGCGTGCTCGATCATTCGGTGCACCGCGTCGAATCCGATCCGATCGGCGAGGACACCGATCTCTACGGACTCGCGCACACGGTGGCCGCGCTGACCAAAGGCATGGTGAGTATCGAGGACGAGCGTTCGCACGTGCTCGCCTACTCGGCCGCCGACGACGCGGCCGACGAACTGCGGACCCTGTCCATCCTCGGCCGCGAGGGGCCGGCGGACTATCTGCGGAAGTTGCGCGAATGGGGCGTCTTCGACCGCATCCGAGCCAGCGACGAGGTGGTGGAGGTTCCCGCCGACGAGCACCTCGGTATCCGGCGCCGCCTCGTTGTGGGCATCCGGTCCATTCCCGACGCCTCGGGCGCTGTCACCACCCTCGGCGCGATCTGGGTGCAGGAGGGTGGGCGCCCGGTCGCGCCCGACGCCGACGCAGTGCTGCGCGGGGCCGCGGCGGTCGCGGCCCGATTGATCAAACGCATCGTCGACGCGCCGACCAACGAGGCCGTGCAGATCCAACGTCTGCTCGGAGCGCGCGGCGGCGGAGTCGATGTGCCCTCTCTTGCTGCCTCGCTGTCGATCTCACCGACGATGCCGGCCGCGGTGGTGGGCTTCGCCGGTGTGGGTGATCAAGCGACCGTGCACCTGTCCGGTGCATTACGGTTGCACGCCAGCGCGTTTCACCGGTCCTCACTGGCCACCGCGATGGGCGAGCGCATCTACGTGCTGTTCCCAGGGGAGGTCGCGGCCCGCTCGCTCGAATCCTGGACGCGCGAGACCATCGCTCGCATCGAGATGCGAACGGGTACGGCGACGCGTGCGGCACTCGTGACCTCGATCGCGACGCTGTCCGATGTGGCGGCGGCGCGCGTGGAGGTGGACCGGGTGCTCGATCGGACGACGGGGAACGATCGTGTCACGACACTCGAGGAGTCCCGCACTTCGGTGTTGCTGGGGGAGATCGTCGAGCTCGTCGCCAATCACGAGCATCTGCTCGATCCCCGAATCGGGAAACTCGCCGAGTACGACGTGCGGAACGACTCGACGATGACGGAGAGCCTTCGGGTCTATCTGGCGCATTTCGGCGACGTCAGGAGTGCCGCCGAGCAACTGCGGGTGCACCCGAACACGTTGCGGTACAGAATCAAACGGGTCGAAGAGATACTCGGTGCGGATCTCAGGAACGCGGACGAGCGGGTGCTGATCGAGCTGCAGCTGCGCGTGGCGGCCCCGTAACTCCCGTGGTTCCAGTGATTCCGGTGGTGAGCAGGGCCGCGAGTTCGGCGTAGGCCTGTGAGTCGTCGAGGCCGGTACGTTCGGAGACCTCGCGTGTCTGGATCCGAGCCATCGTCGACGCTGCGACATCTGCGACGAATGCGGCATGGACGCTGCGCACGTCACCGGCCGAGGCGCCGTCGTCGATGAGTTCCTGAACTCGCTTCGCAGCGAACGCGGTGTTCTGTTCGTAGACCTCACGGGCGGGTGGGAAGGCCGCGAGGTCCTCCATGAACTGCCTCGATGCAGGCTCGAGTGCAACACCGACCGCCGACAGGTACGCGGTGAGCCGCTCGGTGGTGCCGCGTACGGACGTCAGGGACGCCTCGACTCGCTCGGTGGCGCCGCGGAAGAAGTGCACGGTTGCCGCGCGTACGAGCTGTTCCTTGCTGCCGGCGAGAGTGTAGAGCGTGGACTTGCTGCAGCGCAGGCGCGCAGCGATCTCGTCGAGTGTGAGGTGTGCGAAGCCCTCGGACAGCAGGAGCGCGACCAGCTGATCGAAGAGTTCGGCGCGGCGAGCTGTCGCGTGTGCAGAGGTCATACCCGTAGACGATACTCGTGCAGTACTGTTGGGGGACCTACAGTACTGCAAGGAGTCTTCTCATGGCCGTCGACCGTCTGTTGCCCACCTCAGAAGCGCGCGATCTCATCGCGCTCACCCGCGACGTCGCAGACAAGGTCCTCGAGCCACTCGTCGACGAGCACGAGAAGAACGAGACCTACCCCGAGGGCGTGTTCGGCACCCTCGGCGAGGCAGGACTGCTGAGCTTGCCGTTCCCCGAGGAGTGGGGCGGCGGTGGCCAACCCTACGAGGTGTACCTGCAGGTGCTCGAGGAACTGGCGGCGCGCTGGGCGGCCGTCGCCGTCGCGGTGAGCGTGCACAGCCTCGCCTGCTCGCCGCTGCTCGCATTCGGCAGCGCGGAGCAGAAGAAGCGATGGCTACCGAACATGCTCGGCGGCAACCAAATCGGCGCCTATAGCCTGTCCGAACCACAGGCCGGATCCGATGCCGCCGCACTGACCTGCAAGGCGACCCCGACCGAGGACGGATACGTCGTCAACGGAGCCAAGGCGTGGATCACCCACGGCGGCATCGCCGATTTCTACAACCTGTTCGCCCGCACCGGCGAGGGATCCAAGGGCATCTCCTGCTTCCTGGTCCCCAAGGATCAGCAGGGTCTCTCGTTCGGTAAGCCCGAGGAGAAGATGGGCCTGCACGCCGTTCCCACCACCTCGGCCCACTACGACAATGCCGTCCTCCCGGCCGAGCGCCGCCTCGGAACCGAGGGGCAGGGACTGCAGATCGCGTTCAGCGCACTCGATTCGGGCCGACTCGGAATCGCTGCCGTGGCAGTCGGCATCGCGCAGGCCGCCCTCGACGACGCCGTCGCCTACGCCAACGAACGCACCACGTTCGGCAAGAGAATCGTCGACCATCAGGGTCTGGGCTTTCTTCTCGCCGATATGGCCGCCGCCGTCGACTCCGCGCGCGCGACGTATCTCGATGCGGCCCGGCGTCGCGACGCCGGACTCGACTACTCGAGAGGTGCATCCGTCGCGAAGCTCGTCGCCACCGACGCGGCGATGAAGGTGACCACCGACGCCGTCCAGGTGTTCGGCGGCTACGGCTACACCCGCGACTTCCGCGTCGAGCGGTACATGCGCGACGCGAAGATCACCCAGATATTCGAGGGCACCAACCAGATCCAACGTCTGGTGATTGCGCGTAGCCTGCGTACGTGACCGAGATCTCCGTAGAGACGCCAGCCGGACCGATCAGCGCAGTACTCGAGGCACCCGCGGGTGGTGGTCCGGGAGTCGTCATCGTGCACGATGCCTTCGGGCTGACCGAGGACACCAGAAACATCGCCCGACGCTTCGCGGACCAGGGTTACGTGGCGTTGGCACCCGACCTGTACAGCCGCGGCGGCGTCAGGAAATGCGTGACCGGAGTGTTCCGGGCACTGCTCGGACAGAGCGGAGTTGCGATCGACGACCTGCTCGCGACCCGAGACTTCCTGCAGGCGCGCGAGGACGTCACCGGCAAGGTCGGCATCGTCGGCTTCTGCATGGGCGGCGGCTTCGCATTGCTGCTCTCGCCCAAGGGGTTCGGCGCCAGTGCCCCGTTCTACGGGGTCACCCCCAGGCATCTCGAGGAGGTTCTCGACGGTGCATGCCCCATCGTCGCCTCGTACGGAAAGAACGATCCTTCGCTCATCGGCGCGGGGAAGAAGGTGGAGAAGATCCTGGCGGCCAAGGGTATCGACCACGACGTCAAGACCTATCCCGGTGCCTCGCACAGCTTTGCGAACGCGCTACCGAAGGGCCCGATGGCCGCAGTCGCGCGAGTCACCGGCATGGGCTGGCGGGGTGAACAGGCGGAGGATGCGTTCGGCCGAGTGTTCGACTTCTTCGGCACGCACCTGAAATAGCTACTGCAGTTCCTGGACCGGTTGCTTGCCCTTGAGCCAGCGGTTCGGCAGTCGACCGACCAGTTCGCCGAGCGGATTGACAGCCTGCGAGAGAATCTCGACGGAGTCCTGCAGGATGGTGATGCTGACCCCCATGCGCTCGATGTTGGGGGCGAGTGAGGCGAGGGTGTCCGTGAGCGTCACCAGCTGATCGAGAGTGCCACCCTTGGCGGTGAGACGCTCGATGGCTCCGTCCTCGGCCAGCAACTGCTCGAGTATCCCGTCCTCTTCGATGGCGCGTTCGATGATGCCGCCCTCGCGCGTCAACAACTCCAGCGGCCCGTTCTCGGCGGTGAGACGCTCCAGCGGACCGTCGACCGCCGTTATTCGATCCAGCAACCCGCCCTCGGCGAGGAGCCGCTCCAGCGGCCCGTCCTCGGCGAGCAAGCGATCCAGTGGGCCACCGGTCGCGGTGATGCGGTCCACTGGACCGCCTTCCGCGAGAAGCCGTTCGAGTGTGCCCTCCTCGGAGGTGAGCCGGTCGACGACGCCGCCGGGGGCGAGCAGGCGGTCGAGTGGTCCGCCCTCGCGCAGGGCGTTGCCGAGTGCGCGGTCATCGGAGGTGAGCTGCCCCAATGCCGTGATCAGCTGCATCGTCCCACCCTTGGGGTTGGTGGCATGTGCGAGATTCATGGGTGTCGCAACTCCCGACTCCAGCGCGAAACGGGTGGTCGAGAGAATTGCGCTCGAGACCTCCAGGGCCGTTTCTGCGACGGCGATCCCGGCGCGTGCAGGCAGTGTGATCGCGGACACCCAGTTCATGGTTTTACTGTAACCGCTCGCACACATTCTCCGGTGTCGCATCGGTGCAGGGCTTCAGTGCAGGAGTTTGAGCCCGACGATGCAGCCGACCAGTCCGAGGAGCAGCGCGATTCTGATCCAGGACGCGGGCTCGTCTCCGGTCACCATGGCGTATGCGACGGTGAGAGAGGCGCCGATTCCGACCCAGACCGCGTAGGCGGTGCCGGTAGGTAGCGTCCGCATCGCGTAGGCCAGGCCGGCCATGCTGATCACCAGAGCGACACCGAAGACGACCGAGGGACCTGTTCGCGTGAAGCCGTCGGACTTGCCGAGGGCTGTCGCCCAGATCGCTTCGAATACACCCGAGACAACCAGGATGATCCACGCCACGACAAACACTCTCCTGCACCGTCTTGTCGCTGGCCGGGTACGGTGCGCTCGTCCGGATGTCATCGAGACCAGTACGACGGTACCAGTTTTCTCGATCAGTAGGCGTACGTGTTCTCCGGCGCCGGAATCTGCTCGACCCCGGTCACGGACATCGTCGGCACGTTCCCGGTCTCCGGAGACGACTGCCCGACGGTCCCGCGGACGCGCAGCCAGTCACCCTCGGCCCATGCATTCGAACCGGTGTCGAGATGAATCCGGATCGACCGCGCATCCGCCGCGCAACAGACGATGAGGATGCGCGCTAGATCGACGCTGCCGTCGGAGTTCTCCACCACGAAACCGGTCACGGTGATCTCCCGATCCTTCAGGCTGCCGGTGTTGTCCCGGGCCGCGCGCTGAACTACGTCGAGCATCGGAACCTCGGGGCTGGCGCCGCCCGGAAGCGGCGGGAAGGCCGTGCGTTCGAGCGGGCCCGCGGTGACGACCCGCTCCGATACCGAGGACACCCCCAGGGCCGGGGGTGCCACGAACAGAATGAGCGCCGCGGGAATCAACAACATCCAGTACGGGCGGCTGCTGTGGCCGTGCTCCTCGTGGTCTTCGGGGCCGCCGCGCTGGATATCGCGGACCATCGCGGCGACAGCAAGCACAATCATGAAAACCCCGCTCACCAGCAGATACGGATGCATGCTCGGCTTGACGTAGCGAACGAAACTGCCGTCGAACGCAATCTTCACCACCGCGCCACCGACCAGCATGAGCAGTACGTTCTGCGTCTCGCGTTTCACCGGGCGCCGCCCAGGACGACGTACCCGAGGATGCTCGCGCACACGACGGCCACGACGAAGGTGACCGGCGCGAATCGAAGGACGAAACCGCGACCGAAGCTACCGGCCTGCATCGCCATCAACTTCACATCCACGGCCGGACCGACGACGAGGAAGACCAACCGGGGCAGCAACGGAAGCATCGACATGCTGGCCGCGACGAAAGCGTCGGCCTCCGAGCACAGTGCGAGAACGACGGCGAGGATTGCCATCACACCGATCGCCAGCAGCATCTGACCTGCCAGGTGTTCGAGCACCCAGTCCGGCACGATGATGTGCAGCACGGCCGCCAGCCCGGCGCCGAACACCAGGAATGCTCCTGCCTGCATCAGATCGTGCCGGGCCGCCTCGGAGAACACCTCCCACTTGGAGCGACCGGTGTCCTGATGGCGGGCACTCACCCTCGCCGTGATCCATTCGGTCTTGCCGATCCGTGCCCACAGCCAACCCATGATGAGTGCCGTCGCCAACGATCCGAGGAACCTCGCGAGAACCATCCGCGGCTCACCGGGGAAGGCCACGGCCGTCGACACCAACACGACCGGGTTGATGGCGGGGGCCGACAGCAGAAATGCCAGCGCCGCGGACGTCGGCACACCCTGGTCCATCAACCGTCGCGAGACCGGGACGGCGCCGCACTCGCATCCGGGCAGCGCCATCCCCGCCAGCCCGGACACTCCCACCGCGGCTTTTTCGTTGTTCGGCAGCAGCCGTTTCAGCATCGCCGGCGACACGAACGCGGCAATGCCGCCGCTGACCAGCACACCCAGCACCAGGAACGGCGTGGCCTGGACGAATACGCCCAGGAAGATGGTGGCGCCTGCCTGCAGTTCGGGAATCGCTCCGACTGCTCCGACGATCTGCTCGCGGAACACGATCGCCGATACGAGAAGAAATGCGAATACGTGCATGGAGTTGATGGACACGCGGCTGCGCTCGGGCCGCTCGGTCTCCAACATCATCGACCATCATGCACGTTGTCCACCGTTCACAGGAACCTCACAGCGAGAGTGCAGCGAGTGCGCAGAAGATCGGTCCATGATGTGGGAGTGAGCGAAACACCTCAGGCGCGCGTGCTGATAGTCGACGACGAACCGACCATCCTGGAATTGCTGTCGGTCAGCCTCCGATTCCAAGGATTCGACGTGCGAACCGCGGCCGCCGGACCCGAGGCTCTCGACAAAGCCAGAACCTTCCGTCCCGAAGCGGTGATCCTGGACGTGATGATGCCCGGCATGGACGGTTTCGGTCTGCTTCGACGACTGCGCGCGGACGGCGTCGACGCACCGGCGCTGTTCCTCACCGCCCGCGACTCGGTGGAGGACAAGGTCACCGGACTCACGCTCGGTGCTGACGACTACGTCACCAAACCGTTCAGCCTCGAGGAAGTGGTCGCCCGACTCCGCGTCATCCTGCGCAGATCCGGCAGGACCGAGGAGACCGCCCCGTCGCGCATCTCCTTCGCCGACATAGAGCTCGACGACGACACACATGAGGTGTGGAAGGCAGGCGAGGCGGTGTCACTCTCGCCGACGGAGTTCACGCTGCTCCGCTACTTCATGGTCAACGCCGGGACCGTGCTCAGCAAGCCCCGCATCCTCGATCACGTCTGGCACTACGATTTCGGCGGCGAGGTCGGCGTGGTGGAGTCCTACGTGTCCTACCTGCGACGCAAGATCGACACCGGAGACACGCGGCTCATTCACACCCTGCGCGGCGTCGGATACGTCATGCGGCAGCCCCGGTGAAGACCCTGTCCTCGAAGAGCATTCGGCCCCGCAATGTGCCGTTGCGTCTGTCGCTGGTCGTGGCCCTGGTTTTGCTCGTCGCCGCCGGTCTGGTGGCGTCGGGAATCGCGGTGACGTCCTCGCTCGAACGATCACTGGTCGATCGCGTGGACAAGAGCCTGCTCGACGCCTCGCGCGGCTGGGCCGAGCCGAGGAACCGCTATCTCCCGCCGCCGCCGGATGTGCGACGCCCGCCCACCGACTTCTACGTCAAGTCCGTCGACCCCGACGGTGGGGTGATTTTCGAGGAGACCGCCGGATCCGACATTCCCGATATCGACGGTCTCGACGCGCCGAGCCCCGTCACAATCGGATCGATCGACGGCGCAGACACTCGGTGGCGCGTGCTGACCGTGTCGAACTCGCAGGGCACGACGACGGTGGCGCAGAGCCTGACGCCCGTCGAACTCACGGTCGAGCAGCTCGTCGGCCTCCAATCGATCATCGGTGCAGTGGTTCTCGCGATCCTCGCGGTGCTCACCTACTTCATCGTCCGTCGCAGTCTGCGGCCACTCGTCGAAGTCGAGGAAACCGCCGCCGCCATCGCGGCCGGTGATCTACACGAGCGTGTCCCCGAGCGCGACGAGCGCACCGAGATCGGCAAACTGTCGATTGCGCTCAACGGCATGCTGTCTCAGATTCAACGCGCCTTCGCGGCCAGCGAAGCATCGGAGGAAGCGGCTCGCGCTTCGGAGGAGAAGATGCGAAGGTTCGTCGCCGACGCCAGCCACGAGCTTCGCACCCCGCTGACAACCATCCGCGGATTCGCCGAGCTCTACCGGCAGGGCGCGATGAGTGACATCACCCTGCTGATGAACCGCATCGAGGGCGAATCCGCTCGCATGGGTCTGCTCGTGGAGGATCTGCTGATGCTCGCGCGTCTCGACGCCCAGCGCCCGCTGGAGACGAAACCGGTGGACGTGCTCTCCGTCGCGGCCGATGCCGTTCACGACGCCGAAGCCGTTGCACCGGAGCGTGATATCACGCTGAGGTTGCTTCCCGGTCCTGGGATACCGGAGGTAGTCGGCGACGATGCCCGGCTTCGGCAGGTACTGGGGAATCTGGTGGGCAACGCGATCCGGCACACCCCGCAGGACGCGAGCATCGAGATCTGTGTCGGTACCACCGACACCTCGGTGCTGCTCGAGGTGCGCGATACCGGCCCCGGCCTGTCCGAGGAAGAAGCCCAGCACGTGTTCGAACGGTTCTACCGGGCGGACTCCTCGCGCACCCGCGAAAGTGGCGGCAGCGGACTGGGACTGTCCATCGTCGCGGCCCTCGTCGCCGCGCACGGCGGCACCGTCACCGTCGACAGCGCGCCAGGGGTAGGCGCTACCTTCCGGGTGGAGTTGCCGCGGGTGGTGTGACCATTCGGGTGCTGCACACCACCACCACGAGGGCGCCGACGACCGAGGCCGCAGCTGTGAACAGCACCGCACTGTTCCACCCCTCGACGAGGCCTGCCGCAGTGGGAGTTCCGACCGGCACGGCCAGGACGGCAACGACGGTCACGCCGAGGGCAGAGCCGACATAGCGCGCAGTGTTGTTCGCCCCGCTGCCCATTGCTGCACGTCCCGCGGGCACGCTGGACACCGCCTCGCGGCCGAGCGCGGCGTTGAGTACTCCACTCGACACACCCGCAACCAACAGGCCGGGTAGCAATCTGACCCACGTCGACGATTCCGAAATACCCAGGAGCAGAACCTGACCGATTGCCACGCCGGTCAGGCCGATGGCCAGCTGAGTGGTACCCGAGACGCGGTCGGGGATACGGCGCGCGAGGAGGGCCGTAGCTACGGAGGTGGCCGACCACGCGAACAGCAGGAACGCCGCCCCGAGAGCATCGATGCCGTACGCGTTGCCGAGGAAACCCGACAAGAACGACATGAGCGCGATGATTCCGGCCCCGGTCATCAACGCCGCCACCGTGGCCGCAACGAATGCCGGTTGCGTGAACAGCGACAGGTCCAACATCGAATTCCGGTTGCGGTACTCCACATAGACGAACACCGTCAGCACGAGAGCGGAAGCCGCGAACAACACGATGGGAAGTGGCTGCGACCATCCCTGTCGGCCCTCGACCAGAGCTGCGAGGAGCGCGCTCATACCGAGACCGAGCAGGAGTGCGCCGAGCGGGTCCAGACCTCGGGGCGCGTCCGTGCGTGATTCGACCAGCAGCCGTTGCGCCACGAACGCGAGGGCGAGGGCACCCACCGCCATCAGCCAGTAAGCGAAGCGCCACGACGCGAGGCTGTCGAGACCTGCAACCACGAGCGGGCCGAGGGCGATGCCGGCACCGACGCTCGCACCCCAGATCCCACTCGCTCGGGCGCGCACCGGTCCGGGCGCGTGCGTGTGCGCGATGATCCCGAGGCTCGACGCCATCACCGCGGCACCCCCGAGCCCCTGCAGGATCCGGGCCAGGACGAACACAAACGTGCCGGGCGCGACCGCACAGATCACCGATCCGGCGGCGAGCACGACGTTGCCGATGACGAACGTGCGTCGACGTCCCACATCGTCGGCGATCGTTCCGGTCGTGAGCAGCGCTGCGCCCAACCCGATGCTCATGGAGCTGAGAATCCAGGTCCGCCCCGCGGGGTCGCTGCCGAGCGTCAGCGCTGTCGGATTGATCGTCGCCAGTGGAGCGGTGAAGGCGACCAACGTCAACAGGGTGCCGATCGCGGCGACGGTCAGCGACCGACGCGCCACGACGGCCGGATCTGTGCTGTGCATCAAGATCCTACGAACGCTCCCAGTGCCCGATCAGGCGGGAACGTTCGCGGCATGACCGAGCTCGCGCAGCGCCGCCTTGATCTTCGCCGCTGCCTCGTCGAGCGATTGCGGCGACGGGTTCGGGTCGGCGCCCGAGATATCGAAATTGCCCATGTCGTAAGCCGGGAAAACGTGCAGGTGCAGGTGCGGAACCTCGAGACCGGCGATCAGGAACCCGGCGCGTGGTGCGTCGAAACCCTTCCGGACGGCCTGGCCGACCTTCTGCGCAACGCCCGTCAACTCGGCGAAAACGGCCCCGTCGACGTCCTGCCACTGATCGATCTCCTCGCGCGGCACGATCAACGTGTGCCCCTGCGTCACCGGGGCAATCGTCAGGAACGCGACGACGTTGTCGTCCTCCCATACGAACCGTCCCGGAATGTCGCCGCTGATTATCTTGCTGAACACCGATGCCATGCACCCATGGTATGCGGCTGTGCACGCGAAGCCGCACACAGCGCATTGCCAGCTCGAACCCAGGGTGGTGGCAGCTGCGGGAGCGAACCTCGACATCATGACATCGAACCTGCTGGTGACGAGCTCGGTTTCCACAGCCACGCTCGAGGTGGTCATTCCCGTCTACAACGAGGAAGCCGACCTCGAACAGTGCATCCGCCGACTCCACGCCCACCTCGAGGACACCATCCCGTTCTCCTCGCAGATCACCATCGCCGACAACGCGAGCACCGACGGCACTCTTGCCGTCGCCGACAAGTTGGCGAAGGAGATCGACGGGGTCCGGGTCCACCACCTCGACGAAAAAGGACGGGGGCGAGCGCTGAAGGCCGTGTGGATCGAATCCACCGCCGACGTCGTCGCCTACATGGACGTCGACCTCTCGACCGACCTCAACGCGTTGATGCCGCTGATCGCACCGCTGCTGTCGGGCCACTCCGATCTCGCGATCGGTTCGAGACTGAACCGGTCCTCGCGGGTGGTGCGCGGCGCGAAGCGCGAATTCATCTCGCGTAGCTACAACCTCATTCTGCGGGCCTCGCTGCGCGCGCGCTTCTCCGACGCCCAGTGCGGCTTCAAAGCGATGCGTACAGAGGTGGCGCGCGAGCTTCTTCCGCTCGTACAGGACACCGGCTGGTTCTTCGACACCGAACTGCTCGTGATCGCCGAGAGGGCGGGCCTGCGTATCCACGAGGTCCCCGTCGACTGGGTCGACGACCCCGACAGCAGCGTCGACGTGATCGACACCGCCGTGAAGGATCTGCAGGGGTGCTGGCGCGTCGGCCGGGCGCTCGCCTCGGGGGTGTTGCCCGTTGCAGAACTACGACGCAGCCTGGGACGTGAACCGCTGGTGGCCGGCGTGCCGCACGGAATGGTCGGGCAGATGGTGCGGTTCGGCATCGTCGGCGTCGCGAGCACCATCGCATATGCACTGCTCTACCTGGTCCTGCACCCGATCGTCGGGGCGCAGGCCGCGAACTTCCTCGGCCTACTGATCACGGCCGTTCTGAACACCGCCGCGAACCGGGCCTTCACCTTCGGCGTCCGTGGACTCGCAGACGCGGGCAAGCACCAGGTGCAGGGTCTGCTCGTTTTCGGGTTCGCGCTGCTCATCACCAGCGGGTCGCTCGCGATGCTGCACGCATGGGCGCCCGGGGCGTCCCGGCTCGTCGAGCTTTCCGTACTCGTCGTCGCGAATCTCGTTGCGACGGTGTGCCGTTTTCTCGCCCTCCGCTGGGTTTTCCGTAACAACAAAGGAGTGCAGAAATGACGACCTTGACCGAAAGCGCACCGAAGGCGCCTGCACCGGTGCCTGTCAGGGATAGGCGATGGGAGTGGATCGGGCTCGCAGTGCTGCTGATCGGCACGGCCGTCGCCTACATCTGGGGCCTCGGCGCATCGGGCTGGGCCAACTCCTTCTACTCCGCTGCCGTCCAAGCAGGATCGGTGTCGTGGAAGGCATTCTTCTTCGGTTCCTCCGACGCGGCCAACGCGATCACCGTCGACAAGCCGCCGATGTCGTTGTGGCTGATGTCTTTGTCGGTCCGCATTTTCGGACTCAGCTCGTGGGCGATGCTGGTTCCGCAGGCGCTCCTCGGTGTCGGTTCGGTGGCGTTGCTGTGGGCAACCATCCGCCGGCAATTCGGTGCCGCGGCAGGACTGCTCGCCGGACTCACACTCGCCGTCACACCGGTGGCCGCCTTGATGTTCCGGTTCAACAATCCGGACGCTCTTCTCGTGCTGCTCATGATCGCAGCAGTCTGGGCGGCGATGCGCGCAGTCGAGGACGGGCGCACCCGATGGCTCGTGCTCACCGGAGTGTTCGTGGGATTCGGGTTCCTCACCAAGCAACTCCAGGTCATGCTCGTGGTTCCGCCCATCGCCGCGATGTACTTGCTCGCCGGCCCACCGAAGTTCGGTAAGCGCCTGCTGCAACTCTTCGCAGCGCTCGGAGCCGCGATCGTATCGGCTGGCTGGTGGCTGCTCGCAGTCGAACTGTGGCCCGCATCCTCGCGTCCGTGGATCGGCGGATCGCAGAACAACTCCATTCTCGAGCTGACCCTCGGCTACAACGGTCTGGGGCGACTCAACGGTGACGAGACCGGCAGCGTCACCCCCGGTGGCGGCGATATGCCAGGTGGCGGACCGGGCGGCGGAATGTGGGGTGAAACCGGTATCACCCGCATGTTCGACGCCTCGCAGGGCGGTCAGATCGCCTGGCTGATTCCCTCGGCCCTGATCCTGTTCGCGGCGGGTCTCGTATTGCGCGGTCGTGTCCGCCGGGATGATCCGCAGCGCGCAGCGCTCCTCGTGTGGGGACTGTGGTTGCTGGTGACCGGTCTGACATTCAGCTTCATGGCAGGAATCTTCCACTCGTACTACACCGTTGCGCTGGCACCGGCGATCGCTGCTCTGATAGGTGCGGGAAGCGTGCTGGCCTGGCGTCACCGTCACCGCTACCAGGTGCGTCTGGCACTCTCCGCCTCCACGCTCGCTGCCGTCGCCACCGCGTGGGTTTTGTTGGGGCGCAGTGCCGAATTCTTGCCATGGCTGCGGTGGGTGGTGCTCGGGGTGGGGATCATCGGGGCAATCGCACTGCTGATTCCTGCGGCGACACGCGGCAGAATTTCTGTCGCAACGATTCTCGCGGTCATGTTCGCTGGACTCGCCGGACCCACCGCGTACGCAGTGGACACGATCGGGACCGCACACACCGGGTCGATCGTCAGCGCCGGTCCGGCAACGGGTACGGGTATAGGCGGACCGGGAATGGGCCGGCCGGGTATGGACGCCGGACGCGGGATGGGCGGGCCCGATGGCGGGGCCGGTTTCGCGGGTCAGGCACCTCCTACCGGTCAGATGCCTACCGGTCAGCTCGAAGCCGGTCAGATGCCTGCCGGTGGGCTGCTGAACAGCAGCGCGCCGTCAGCCGACATCACCGCGATGCTCGAAGCCGACGCCGACTCCTACACCTGGGTTGCGGCCGCGATCGGCTCCAACAGTGCTTCCGGGTACCAGCTCGCCGCCGAGGAACCCGTCATGGCGATCGGCGGCTTCAACGGCACCGACCCGTCGCCGACGCTCGAGGAGTTTGTGCAGTACGTCGCAGACGGCGAGATCCACTACTTCATCGCAGGCGGGGGCATGGGCTTCGGAATGGGCGGTGGTGAGGCGGGCACCTCGACGCAGATCTCGGGATGGGTTGCCGCGAACTACACTTCCACCACCGTCGACGGAGTGACGCTGTACGACCTGAGCGAGTAATCACACAGTGCTGGCAACTACAGGGCTGGCACGTGACTCGCGATGAGCGAGGACCTCCGACATGTGGTTCTCGGCCCACTCCTTCATGCCGAACACCACGGGAAGCAGACTCGTCCCGAGCGGTGTCAGACGGTACTCGACATGTCGGGGGAAGCCGGGAATCACATCGCGGACGATGATTCCGTCTCGTTCGAGCGAGCGCAGCGTAGCGGTGAGCATCTTCTGGCTGACGCCTGCGATGACCCTGCGCAACTCGCTGTGGCGGTGAGCCCCCTCGCCGAGTGCGCACAGAACCAGGGCGACCCACTTGTTGGACAGTGTTTCGAGGAGTTGATGTGCAGGGCAATTCTCCAGGTACACGCTGTACTGCTTTTTTGCCTGCTCGCGAGATTGCTCTGCCGTCATCGTCACTGTGCGCGCCTCTCGGTCGTGTCGAAAATCCGTACAGGCCGCCGACTGTGAGGCACGCCCAGGTGCCCTGGGCACTTGAAAGTGCCTTCTTGTCACTGGCCGCCCGGTGGAGCAAGTTTTGTGTAGCGACCTTATCGCGTCGCGATTGCCTATATCAGGAGAGAAAACATGACCACGTTTCTGCATGTGAACGCATCCGCGCGACCGGGGTCGCAGTCACTTGCGATCGCGGAGAACTTCCTCGATGCTCTGCGGGATCGCGATGCCGACCTCGAGGTCGACAAGTGGAATCTGTTCGCCGAGCCGCTTCCCCAGTTCGGGGCCGTCGCAGCGGAAGCGAAGATGGCTGTGTTCGGAGGCCAGGATCAGACTGCAGAGCAGGTTGCTGCCTGGGACGCAGCGCGTGCTGTGTTCGATCGGTTTGCGGCGGCCGACGCATACGTGTTCAACATCCCGATGTGGAACGCCGGAGTGCCGTACATCCTCAAGCAGTGGATCGACATCGTCACCCAGCCGGGCTGGGCATTCGGCTTCGACCCGGCCGAGGGGTACTCGGGCCTGATGGCAGGCAAACGCGCCTTCGTCGTCTACACCAGCGGCGTCTACGCACCTGGTGTCCCCATCGAATTCGGCGCAGATTTCGCCTCGACGTTCTTCGACGACTGGCTGCGTTTCGTCGGAATCGCGGACACACAGACACTCCGCTTCGCGCCGACCGTTCTCACCGCCACCCCGGAAGAAGACCTGGCTCAGCACATCGAACTCGCCCGCAAGGCCGCTGTCGACTTCTGACCCATCGTCCTGTGACCTGCATGAATTGCCCCCGGTGAGGATGTCGAGTCGTCGCTGCTCGGGTGTCTCGGGTTTCGGCACGGGTGACCCGATAGTCTGATGCACTGTGCGCGTACTCGTCATAGGTTCCGGTGCTCGTGAGCACGCCCTCCTCCTTGCGCTGAGCAAGGATCCGAACGTCGACACCCTGTTGATCGCTCCTGGGAACGCCGGCACAGCCGCGTTGGCCGAGCAGCATCACGTGGACGTCGCCTCCGGTGAAGCGGTGACAGAGTTGGCGCGCAAGGTTCGCGCCGACCTCGTCGTTATCGGACCGGAGGTGCCACTGGTCCTGGGTGTCGCCGACGCCCTGCGCGAGGCCGGTATCGCGACGTTCGGCCCGTCTGCTGCTGCGGCACGAATCGAAGGGTCCAAGGCGTTCGCGAAGGACGTCATGGCTGCAGCGGGCGTTCGTACTGCGCACAGCGAAATTGTCGACTCGCCCGCGTTGCTCGACGAGGCCCTCGACCGGTTCGGGCCGAACTGGGTGGTCAAGGACGACGGTCTGGCTGCGGGCAAGGGTGTGGTGGTCACCACCGATCGGCTCGCAGCGCGGGACCATGCCGCGGAGCTTCTCGAAACCGGCCATCCGGTGCTGCTCGAGTCCTTCCTCGACGGCCCCGAGGTGTCACTGTTCTGCCTCGTCGACGGTGCGACCGTCGTTCCGCTGCTGCCGGCGCAGGACCACAAGCGTGTCGGTGACGGTGACCTCGGCCCCAACACCGGCGGAATGGGCGCATACACCCCGCTTCCGTGGCTGCCCGAGGAGATGACCGCTCAGATCGTCCGAGAGGTGGTCGAACCTGTTGCAGCCGAGATGGTCGAGCGCGGCTGCCCGTTTTCCGGTCTGCTCTATGCCGGCCTCGCTATCGGCGCTGCAGGCCCGGCGGTCGTCGAGTTCAACTGCCGATTCGGCGATCCCGAGACCCAAGCGGTGCTCGCTCTGCTCGAATCTCCGCTCGGTGCGGCCCTCAATGCGACGGCGACCGGCACGCTCGGTTCGCTCGAGCCGCTGCAGTGGAAGAGCGGTTCGGCGGTGACGGTGGTGCTCGCGGCCGAGAACTACCCGGGCCGGCCCCGAACCGGCGATGCGATCACCGGTGCCGAGGCCGAGGGCGTACTGCACGCGGGGACAGCGAGAAAGGACGGTGTCGTGGTCTCGGCAGGTGGGCGGGTGCTCAGCGTCGTCGGAACCGGGGCCGACTTGGATGCCGCACGCATCGACGCCTACGCGAAGATCGACGCAATCCGGCTCCCGGGCAGCCACTTCCGTACCGACATCGGTTTGGCCGCGGCAGAGGGTCGCATCAGCCTGTAGGGCCGTGTCTGGTGCTCCACGATCTTCAGTATCCGACGGGATCCCGTCAGAATGTGCAGATAAAGGAGCGTCAGACACCCCTGCTCTTTCTACGTCGCCGCACCACGGCCGCGATCTGATCCGCCACACGTTCGATATCGCGATACACAGTGGCGGCAGAGAACCTGAGCACCAACCAGTCGTCCAGCACCAGTGAGTTCTGTCGAGTCCGGTCGTTGTCGAAAGTGCGCGAGTCACTGTGGAACTCACGCCCGTCGATCTCGACGATCACCCTGGCACAGTTGTCGACCAGATCGCACAGGTACCGGCCGACCCAAGCATTGATCTCCATCCGGATTCCGCGAGCGGTGAGGGCGCGGGCAACCATGCGTTCCGGCTCGGACAGAGTGCCCGGGCAACACTGTCGGAGCTGGCGACGAACCTCGCGAACTCCCGTCATTCCTGCCGATCGCTCACAGTGATCGACTGCCTCGCGCCAGCTCACCACTGTTCCGACGCTGCGGTCGACGATCTGCTCGAGTGGGGTGCCGCTCATCGTCGCCGCCGCATCCACGAAGCACTGTGCGGCGGGCACGACCGGCAGACCGCGTGCCTCGGCCGTGTCAACGCTGCGGCGGTGCAACGTCAACCAGTCGGGGCCGCTCACTCGGGTGTTCCTGGGCAGGGTCGCGTGCACCTGCGTGGGCGTGGTGTCGAGCATCCCCCACAACCAGGCAGCGCTGAGGTGACTGAGCACCGCGTCCCCCCGCCACACCGTCACCGCAACACACAGTTCGTAATACGACGGATCTCGATCGGCGTAGACGCACGGCAACAGACGAACCAGTGTTCCGCTGCGCACCCGCCGATCTATCCGCGACCGACCGATTCCCGAATCGAGCAGCTGCTCCCTCGTGTAGACCCCCATGGCGAGAACTCTGCTCGAAAACGACCGCAAAAAGGGGCCCGATATCGAATCTGTGGATAACGGGCCTGCCTGTGGATGAACGCCCTCACACGTCGAGGGGGTCGATCCGCGCACTCGTGCGAAAACCGTCCGGGGTGACCGATGCGAGAGCGTCGATGTAAGCGACAGCGAAGGACCCCGGACCCGATGCGCCCCGCGCGGCAGCCTCCGCAGCGACCGCGACGTGTACGTGCGCAGCGGTGATGCCGATCAACGGATTCGGTGACACCGCAAGGTAGGCGGCCACCAGTGCGGCGAGCGAGCACCCTGTTGCGGTGACCTTGGTGAGCAGGGCATGTCCGCCGCCGACCCGAACTCCGAGCGGCCCCGACGGCCCCCGCCCCACGATGTAGTCGATCGGTCCCGAGGCCGAGACCACCTGCGCGGAGTCGAGCAGCGACAGTGCTGCGGGTACGGCGGCGTCGGCTTCGGAGGTGCTGTCGACACCTCGCCCTGAACTGCCGGGACCTGAACTGCCGCGACCTGAACTGCCGGGACCTGAACTGCCGGGACCCGAACTGCTGAGACCCGAACTGCCGGCGAGCGCGATGATCTCCGAGGCATTACCCCTGATCGCAGTGGGCCCGAGTGCGAGTAACCCGGCCGCCAGTTCTGTTCGCCAGGGGAGTCCGCCGACACCGACCGGATCGAGCACCCACGGTGTGCCGGCTGCGCGGGCAGCGCCGGCGGCGAGGGTGAACGCTGCCGCGGTGCCGTCGTCGGGAGTGCCGAGATTGATCAGAACACCACCGGCTACCGCGGCGAATCCTGCAGCCTCGTGCACGTTGTCGATGTGCGCGTTGCTCGCCCCCGCCGCCAGCAGAACATTGGTGACGAAGTTCGCCGAGACGACGTTGGTCAGCGACTGCACCAGCGGAGTCGACGACCGCAAAGCCTCGAGGGCCTCGGCGACATCGCCCGCGGTCGGGTGAGATCTCGGTTCCGGCATCAGGCAAGTCTTCCACGACCGATAGCCTCGGCAATCGTGGTCACCGAGTCGAGCAGAAGCAACATCGAGCCGTTCCATGTGATGGACGTGTTCAAGGCAGCCGCACTGCGCACGCGCACCCACGGCGACGTTCTCTCGCTCGCGGCGGGGCAGCCGTCGACTTCGGCACCGGGGCCGGTGCTACAGGCGACCCGTGACGCCCTCGACGGACACCTGCTGGGGTACACCGAAACCCTCGGGATCCTTCCCCTGCGCGAGGCCATCGCCCAGTACCACGCCGCCGAGGCAGGAGTGCCAGTGGACGCGGATGACGTCGTCGTCACCACCGGATCCTCGGGCGCGTTCACGTTGCTGTTCCTGGCGGCCTTCGATATCGGCGACACCGTCGTCATGGCCCGCCCCGGTTATCCCGCGTACCGCAACACTCTGGCCGCGCTCGGCTGCCGCGTCGTCGAGCTCGACTGCGGGCCGCAATCGCGGTTTCAGCCGACGGTCG
This sequence comes from Rhodococcus sp. I2R, assembly GCF_020889545.1. NCBI lineage: Bacteria > Bacillati > Actinomycetota > Actinomycetes > Mycobacteriales > Nocardiaceae > Rhodococcus > Rhodococcus sp. I2R. The sequence continues at coordinate 41,113 of NZ_JAHUTG010000026.1, read as the reverse complement.
CCATGCTCGAGTCCCTACCGGAACCGCCCAAGGGACTGATCATCGCCAGCCCGGCGAACCCGACGGGCACGATCATCGACCCTAGCGAACTCGCCGCAATCGCGCGCTGGTGTCAGGCACACGGCACCCTGCTGATTTCCGACGAGATCTACCACGGCATCTCCTTCGGTGACGTGGAGACATCGAGTGCGTGGGAGACCTCGCGGGATGCGGTCGTCGTCGGGTCCGTGTCGAAGTACTTCTCGATGACGGGGTGGCGGCTCGGATGGATGCTGCTGCCGACGTACCTGCGCCGCGCAGTGGAGCGGCTGGCGTCGAACATGACGGTGTGTCCACCGGCGATTTCTCAGGTGGCGGCGATCGCGGCGTTCACCGAGGCTTCACGGGCCGAGCTCGACGGGCACGTTCGGCGGTACGCGGTGAACCGGCGGATCCTGCTCGACGGGCTGACGGCGGCAGGGGTGACCGATCTCGCGCCCGCGGACGGAGCGTTCTACGCGTACGCGGACATCGCCCACCTGACCGATGATTCGCTGACCTGGTGCGAGGAGGCTCTAGCGCGGACGGGTGTGGCAGTGGCACCAGGTGTCGATTTCGATACCGTTCACGGTCACCACACCATCAGGTTCTCGTTCGCGGGCGCGACGGCGGACATCGAGGAAGCTCTCGTTCGCCTGCAGCCGCTGCTTCGGGGTTAGAGGCGCCCGAGCGCTTCCTCGATATCGGCTCGGCAAACATCCCGGTGGGTGACGAAGCGGGTCTTCCCGGTGACGGTGACAGCCGCGATGCCGAGTTCGGCGAGGTCGGCCACCGATACGCCCGACCGAGCCAGGACGATGTTGGTTTCCGGCGGTTCGACGGTCCAGCCCCGCTCGCGTAGGCCGTCGGCCAGCAGCCGCGCGTTGGCGTGATCGCCCGCGAGCGAGTCGATGTTGTCGAGCGCAACCAGTCCGGCGGCGGCGAGGACACCGCCCTGCCGGACACCTCCGCCGAGCATCTTGCGGATTCTCCTGGCCTCACCGATGCGTGCGGTGTCGGAGACGAGCATCGAGCCGACGGGTGCGCCGAGTCCTTTGCTCAGGCATACCTGGACGGTGTCGGCGCCGCGGGTCAGCTCCGACACCGGGACCCCCAGAGCGACCGCTGCGTTCCAGACCCGTGCGCCGTCGAGGTGCACCAGCAACCCTGCGTCCCGGCCGGCTTTCAGGAGCGCGTTCCATTCTTCGGCGTCGAACACCGACCCGCCGGCGAAGTTGTGCGAGTTCTCCAGGCACAGCAGCCGCGGATGCAGCGTGTAGTACGGACCGGCACCGGAGGCGGCGGCGACGGCAGCGGGCGTCGGGCGTCCCGGGCCGGCGTCGTGGGGGAGCACCTGGGGCATGCCCTGGGCGAGCCAAGCGGCGGTGCCTAGTTCGGAGCCGAGCACGTGCGCATGTTCGGGAGCGAGGAACGAGTCGCCGCGTTGCAGGTGCATCATCAGCGCGATGGTGTTGCCCATCGTTCCGCTCGGAACCCAGAGGCCCGCCTCGTACCCGAGCATCGCCGCGACGCGTTCCTCGAGGGCAGCCATGGTGGGATCGTGATCGAGGACATCGTCGCCGACCTCCGCCTCCGCCATGGCCGCACGCATCGCCGCATCCGGTCGGGTGACGGTATCGGAGCGCAGATCGATCGTTCGTGGAGCCATACCCATCACGATTGCATACGTTCTCTTGGCCCGTTTCCCTCAGGCCGAGCCGCGCGGGCTGGCACGATGTCCGAATGTCGACAGGTGCCGCCGATACGCCGCACAAGGTGTCGGGTGCTACCCCGAAGGGGGAACGCCGCCGATACGCGCTCGCCTGCGCGGCAGCAGATCTGCTGGTCGAGGGCGGATTCGACGCCGTGCGCCACCGCGCAGTCGCAACGCGGGCAGGGTTGCCGTTGGCCTCGACCACCTACTACTTCGAGTCGCTCGACGACCTGATCGCGTGCGCTGTCGAGCTGCTGGGCAATCGTGAACTCGAAGTCATGCGCGGACGCATCGACGAACTCGGTGACCTCGCCCACGACGTCGAGCCGACCGTCGACCTGATCGTCGATCTGCTGATCGGGCCGGAGGACGACGTCGACGACGGCCGGGAACGGCTCATCGCCCGCTACGAACGATTCATCGCCTCCGCGCGGCGCCCACAGCTGCGGGAAGTGCAATCGCGCTTGCGTGCACAGATCGACGATCTGCTGACCGACGTGCTGCGAAGATCCGGTCGGATCGTCGAGGAACAGCAGCTACGACGGCTGGTAGCGGTGGTCGACGGAGCCGTCGTCGGAGCCCTCGGAGAGGTCGAACCCGAACCGCGAACAATGGCGAGAAGCATGCTGATGGAAGTGTTGGAGGTCGTCGCGCCCGCGGTGCAAACGAGACCGTAAACTGGGCTCTCGTGACTATTCCGAATGTCCTGGCCACCCGTTATGCGAGCCCCCAGCTGGTGGACCTGTGGTCTCCGGAGCACAAGATCATCCTCGAACGCCAGCTGTGGATCGCCGTCCTCAAGGCGCAGGCGGGTCTCGGCGTGTCCGTACCGTCTTCTGCCATCGCCGATTACGAGCGGGTCCTCGACCAGGTGGATCTCGCGTCCATCGCCGAGCGTGAGCGGGTCACCCGCCACGACGTCAAGGCACGCATCGAGGAATTCAATGCCCTCGCCGGCCACGAGCACATCCACAAAGGCCTGACCAGTCGCGACCTCACCGAGAATGTCGAGCAACTTCAGATTCTGCGTTCGCTGCAGCACGTGCACGCCCACGGTGTCGCCGTCGCTGCTCGGTTGGCCGAGCGCGCGGCGGAGTACTCGACGCTGGTGATGGCCGGCCGCAGCCACAACGTCGCCGCGCAGGCCACCACGCTCGGCAAGAGGTTCGCCTCTGCTGCGGACGAGCTGCTGATCGCCCTCGCCCGCCTGCAGGAACTCATCAATCGCTACCCGCTCCGCGGCATCAAGGGTCCGATGGGCACGGCGCAGGACATGCTCGATCTGTTCGGTGGTGACTCCGCCAAGCTCACTGCGCTCGAGCGGATCGTCGCCGACCACCTCGGCTTCCGGCACGTGCTGACCAGCGTCGGTCAGGTGTACCCGCGTTCGCTCGATCACGAGGTCGTGTCCGCGTTGGTGCAGCTGGGCGCGGCGCCGTCCTCCTTCGCGCACACCGTGCGTCTGATGGCAGGTCACGAGCTGGTGACCGAGGGGTTCCAGCCGGGCCAGGTCGGTTCCTCGGCCATGCCGCACAAGATGAACACCCGCTCCTGCGAGCGCGTCAACGGACTCCAGGTCATCCTGCGTGGCTACGGTTCCATGGCCGCCGAGCTCGCGGGCGCGCAGTGGAACGAGGGCGACGTGTTCTGCTCGGTGGTGCGCCGCGTCGCACTGCCGGATGCGTTCTTCGCGATCGACGGCATGATCGAGACCTTCCTCACCGTCCTCGACGAGTTCGGTGCCTACCCCGCCGTCATCGACAAGGAACTGCAGCGTTACCTGCCGTTCCTCGCCACGACGAAGGTGCTCATGGCGTCGGTGCGTGCCGGTGTCGGCCGCGAAACCGCGCACGAGGCGATCAAGGAGAACGCGGTGGCTGTCGCGTTGGCAATGCGGGAGCAGGGGCAGGATCCGGATCTGCTGGACCGCCTTGCCGCCGACGATCGCATCCCGCTCGACCGCGCCGGTCTCGACGCAGCTCTCGCCGACCCCTCGGCGTTCGTCGGTGCTGCGGAAGCCCAAGTTGCTGCTGTCATCGGGGATGTAGAGACACTTCTCGCTCGCTTCCCGAAGGGCGCGAGCTACTCGCCGTCACCGATTCTGTAGTACACCCGGAAGATCGGCCACCGAGTCGATGACGTAGTTGGGCTGCAGGCCGAACTCCTCCTGCGCGCGCCGATCGAGCACGTCCTGTTGGAATTTCCCGGTCCGCACCAGCACGCCGGTCATACCGACGACCTGGGCTGCGAGCACATCGTTGTCCAGGTCGTCGCCGACCATCACCACGTCCTCCGGGTCCAGCCCCATACGTTCGGCGGCGGTCTGAAAACCCAGCGGCGCAGGCTTGCCGACGGCCTTCGCGGTGTGCCCGGACGCCTTCTCCATCCCGGCGAGGTACATGCCGGTATCGATGCGCAGACCCGCCCCGGTGGTCCACATCAGGCTGCGGTGCATGGCCACGACCGGGATTCCGCGACACAGCCAGTCGTAGACCCGGCTGAGCCGTTCGTGGGTGAACTCCGGCCCGGCGCCCCCGACGACGACCACGTCCGGGTCCTCGCCGGATTCCTCCACGAACTCGATGCCGGGCATGTCCCCCGCGATGTCGCCGTTGTTGATCAGCACGGTTCGGGCGCCTGGGTACGTTTCGCGGAGGTGGTCCGCGGTGAGGCTCGCGGCGGTGACGATCTCGTCGGCGTGCACGGGCATCCCGGCCGCGGTCAGTAGCTCGGCGATCTGCCCTCGGGTCTTGGACGTGGTGTTGGTCAGGAACGCCCGGGCGATGTCCTTGCTGTCGAGGTACTCCAGCGTTTCCGCGGCACCCGGCACGGGCTTCCACGCCGTCACCAGCACACCGTCGATGTCGAAGAGAACGCCTCCAGTTGAACCCATGGCCAGACCTTAGTCGCGCGGCCCGAGCGACGCAGTACGGCCCTAGACTGGTCGGATATGAATCCCTTCACTATTTTCGCCGACATCATTGCTGGCAAAGCCGAGGCCAGCATGGTGTACACCGACGATGTGGCCGTAGCGTTCATGGATATTCGGCCGCTCACCCGCGGGCATGTGCTTGTGGTACCGAGGCAGCAGGCCCGTAGCCTCGCCGAGCTCGACCCCGAGGTGGGTGCGCACCTGTTTCGGGTCGGCCAGAAGGTGGCGGCGGCACTACGGGCATCGGATCCCCGGTGCGCGGGCGTCAACTTCATGCTCGCCGACGGCGAAGTGGCGGGCCAGGAGATCTTCCACGTCCATCTCCACGTCATCCCCCGGACCATCGGTGACGGTTTCGGTTTGCGGGCGCGGCCGACGTCGCCGCAGCGGGACGAGTTGGACGCGAAAGCCGCCGAGATCGCGCGGGCACTCGGCTAGGTTTCAGGCTCGTAGGGTGGCTCCGCCGTCGATGTAGAGCGATTGCATGGTGATGTGGCGGGCGCGGTCCGAGAGCAGGAACTCGACGGCGTCGGCGATGTCCTCGGCAGATGCGATGCGTCCCAGGGGTATCCCGGTCTTGTAGGTTGCCAGGTCGCCGGTGACGACGGGCTGGGCGTAGCGGTCGTCCGACGGGTCGGCCCACAGGGACCGCTGCATGTCGGTGTCGGTCGAGCCAGGTGCGACGATGTTGGCTCGAATGCCGTATTCGGCCAGTTCCAGACCCAGTACCCGTGTCAGCATGGTCGAGGCGGCTTTGGAAGAACCGTAGGCGCCCATGGACATTCGTGGGATTCCGGCCGCGTTGGATCCGACCACCACGATGGCTCCGGATCTTCGCTCGCGCATGAGGCGACCTACCGATCGAACCACATTGAGTACTCCGAAGACATTGACGTCGAACATCTCTCGCCACTGCGATATGTCGGAGTCGAGTACCGAACCCGTGTTCAGAATGCCCGCGACGTGGGCCAGCGCGGTGACCGGGCCTGCCTGAGTTTCGACTGCGGTGATCGCGGCGTCGACCTCCTCGGCCTCGCGCACATCGACGGTGTACGTCAATGCATGTCCCTCGATCCGAGCCGCGGTTTCGTCGAGCGCCGCCGAATCTCTGTCCAGGAGTGCAACCGTCCGTCCGGACTCCGCGAGTTGCACCGCGACCGCGCGGCCGATGCCGTTGCCTGCGCCGACTATCACCGTGGTCACAGCTGCGCCCCCAGAGCACTCATGACGGTGCCGAACTTGGTGACGGTCTCGCGCACCTCGTCCGCGGGATCGGATTCGGCCACGATGCCCCCGCCGGCGTAGGCCGTCACGCGTCTGAGATCTGGTGCGAGCTCCGCACATCGAATGGCGACCATCCATTCGCCGTCCCCGTCGGAGACACACCATCCCACTGCGCCCGCATAGAAGCCGCGGTCGCCCTCGAGTTCTTCGATCGTTCGATAGGCCAGATCGGTGGGGGTCCCGCAGACGGCGGGGGTGGGGTGCAGTGCGATGGCCAGATCCAGAGCGCTGGTGTCGGCGCCGCGCACCTCACCCCGAATGGGAGTGCCGAGGTGCCACAGTTGCGGAGTGCAGGTCAGCGTCGGCGACGTCGGTATGTCGAGATCCCGGCAGAACGGTGCGAGAGATTCGCGCAGAGCATCGACGACGAATGCGTGTTCGCGGAGGTCCTTGACCGATTCGGTGAGGGCTGCGCCGTTGGCCTGGTCCTGTTGGGGGTCGGGATGTCTGGGGGCGGATCCGGCGAGCGGGTGGCACGTGACAGTGTTGCCCTGCTTGCGAATGAGCACCTCCGGGCTCGATCCCACCAGCGTTCGCCCCGTCCACGATCCGCCGGCCGCGCCGAGATCGGCGAGGTAGCCGTTGCCCCATGGATTGCCCTCGACGAGTGCGGCAAGAAGCGCGTTCGGATCGACGTCGGTGTCCGCGGTGAGCGTCAGGCTGCGCGCGAGCACCACTTTCTGCAAAGGCGACCCGTGGTGACGCAGGACGTTCACCGCTGTTCGGACTCGATCGATGTGCTCGCTCTCTCTCGACCCCGTGACGGTGAAGGCGGGCAGAGGTGGGAGGCCGGACGGTGCAGTCCACGTGCTCTCGGTTCGGTCGAGATGTTCGGGTTCGAACAGGGCGCAGGGCGCGTCCCGTGAGAACGGGAGTGCCCCGACGACGGCGGCTGCGTTGCCGGAGCGCAGCGCCGCGGCTGCAGAGGAGGCTGTGTCGAATGTCGTTCTCGATCCGTGTGCTTGCGCGGTTCCGTGCGGACGTGAGAGCACGAATCCCGCCCCTGCGATGTGTCGCGATAGGGGCACGGGGTGCCGCGGCTTGGGTTCGAGTCATCGTCCCTCGTTTCGTCGGGGTGGGTCGGTGGGCGCTCGTCGCTCAGTGTTGGTTAGCCTAAACTCAATTGTTGAAGATAGGTTAGGGTAACTTTACCCCCGAGCGACAAGGACAACCTGTGCCAGTGGAGAGCAATCTGCCCGACGTAGTGGACATTCTCGGGGTCGGCTACGGACCCTCCAACCTGGGCCTTGCGATAGCCCTGCAGGAACACAACGCGGCTGTTCCTGCGCGCGAGAGGCTCACCTCGGTCTTCGTGGAGCGGCAATCGGAGTTCAAGTGGCACACTGGAATGCTGCTACCCGGTGCCACCATGCAGATCTCCTTCCTCAAGGACTTGGCGACGCAGCGCAACACGCGAAGCGAGTTCACGTTCCTGAACTACCTCGAGCAACGAGGCCGGCTCACGCACTTCATCAATCTGCAGACGTTCTTTCCCTCGCGGATCGAGTTTCACGACTATCTGTCGTGGGCCGCGGACAAAGTTCGCGCCGACGTGCACTACGGAACCTCCGCCACGGCCGTTGCCTGGAACGGTCGACACTTCGAGGTCACCACCCGTTCCGCTGCTGGTTCGCGAACCCTGCGTGCCCGCAACATCGTTCTTGCCGGTGGGCTGACGCCGAAGCTGCCGGACGATGTCGACGCCACCGACCGCGTTTTCCACAATCATCGTGTCCTGGATCGTCTCGACGCGCTGCCCAGTGTGAATCAGGAGCGCTTCGTCGTCGTCGGCGCCGGTCAGAGTGCGGCTGAGGTGATGGCGCACCTGCATCAGCGCTACCCCTCCGCCGAGGTCCACGGCGTGATGAGCAAGTACGGATACAGCCCGGCCGACGACAGCCCCTACGCCAACCGCGTCTTCGATCCGGAGGCGGTGGACGACTTCTATTCGGCGTCACCACAATTACGCGACGAACTCATGGCGTATCACCGAAGCACCAACTACTCCGCTGTCGACCTTCCGCTGATCGAGGACCTGTACGAGCGCGAGTACACCGAGCGCGTCACCGGGCGGCGACGATTGTTCGTGCACGGCGCATCCGGGCTGTCCTCGCTCACCGAGTCCGGCGACGCCGTAGAGGTGACCATTTTTCATCGCCCGACCGCCAGCGAGTCTCGAATGCGCTGTGATGCAGTGGTGTTCGCCACCGGATTCCGCCCGCTCGATCTCCACGGCATCCTCGGCTCGCTCGCCGAGGAGTGCCGGTTCGCCGCCGACGGGACACCCGAGGTGGAGCGGGACTATCGGCTACGCACCGACCCGTCTGTGTCGGGAGGGATATACCTGCAAGGCGGCACCGAGCATTCGCACGGTCTCACCTCGTCACTGCTGTCGAATATTGCGGTGCGCTCGGGTGAACTCGTCTTCTCACTCGCCGCGCACACCCGTCTCGCCGACAACCCCCCGCTCACAGCGGTGTTGACCCACTGATCATGCGCCTGCCGATCTTTTTCGAAGCCCCCGCAACGCCCATTCGAACCAGGGCGATTCCCATCACGGAGTCGACCACCGCCCGCGAACTGACCTGGACCACCATGTTCGCCGCACAGAAGTACACGGTCCCAGCCGGCGCTCTGCTGATACTTCATCAACTCTGCGCCGCCCTCGTGCCCGTCGTGATGGGCCTCGCGATCGACCGCGCGATCGCCCCTGGCGACACCGGCCAGCTGGTGCTGTGGATCGGTGTCCTCGCAGTCGTCTACGCCCTGGTGTCGACCACGTTCCGGTTCGGTTCGCGAATCGGGTTTCTCGGAATGCAGTCGATCCAGCACCAGGTGCGGACCAAGATCACCGACCGCATCCTCGACGCCAAAGGAATGGGCGGGCCCGCGCGTCAACCCGGGATGATGCTCAACATCGCCACCTCCGACGCGAGGCAACTGGCGATGTCCGTCGCCATCGTGGTGTATCCGCTCGGCGAATTCGCCGCCGTCGTGTTCTCGGCCCTGATTCTGCTGTACATCTCGTGGCCCCTCGGTCTTGCGATTGCAGTGGCAGCGCCGCTGATGCTGTGGTTGATGGATATCGCCGGGTCGCCGTTGCGTCGACGAAGCATGCACGAGCAGCAGGCGGCGGGCGAGGCCTCGGGCACTGCGGCGGATCTCGTCGGTGGCTTCCGAATCGTCAAGGGGCTCGGCGCCGAACCCGAGGCCGGTCGCCGATATACCACTGCCAGCGAGCATGCACTGCGAAAGACATTGGACGCGAACCGCGCACGAGCGGGTTACCTCGGTGCGATGGAAACGGTGTCCGGGCTGTTCATCGCGGGCGTTGCCGTTGCCGCGGGCCTGATGGCCCTCGGTGGGGCGATGACGATCGGTCAGCTCATCACAGTCGTCGCCGTCACCCAGTTCGTGATGGGCCCGCTGCAGGCGTTCGCCGCCAATTTCGGCGCCATCTGGGCACAGGCATTGGGGTCGGCGGAACGGGTGCTGACGATCCTGCAGGCGCCGCCGTCGCGAGAGCTCGTCGGAAAGTACCAAACGCCCGATGGTTTCGAGGTCATCGTCGACGGTGTTGTCCTCCGGGAGGGCGAATTTCTGGTCGTGGACGCAGATGCCGCGAAAACAGCGATGCTGGCCGACGCGCTGCGCGGGCTCGCAGCCCCAGGGGTGGCGACGGTCGGCGGCACCGATGTACGCGACCTCGACCCAGCCCGACGCAAGAGAACTTTGCTCGTTGCCCCACACGAGAGCGATCTGTTCGAGGGGACCATCGCGGAGAACATCGCGGTGGGCGAGGTGTCCGACACCGCAGTGACGCGTGCAATCCTCGCCGCCGCGTGCGAGGACGTGATCGAGGCGCTGCCCGACGGTCTCGAGACGAGCGTCGGCGAGGCAGGCCGGCTGCTGTCCGGCGGGCAACGACAGCGAGTCGCGCTGGCTCGGGCGCTCGCAACCGATCCCGACGTGCTCGTGCTGCTCGACCCCACCACCGCAGTCGATTCCGTGACGGAGGCAACCGTGGCCGAACGCATTGCGACAGCTCGAAAGGGAAAGACGACCATCGTGTTCACATCTGCGCCGGCATTGACGGCGGTCGCGACGTCCGTGCTGTCGCTGAACACCGAATTGGAGGCCGTCCGATGACCGCACCGGCTATTGCGAGGATGCCGATTGCCGACTCACGTTCGGTGGTGCGGGAGATCAGGGGCGCTCTGGTGGGCCAGGGCACTCGGCTCGTCGCAGTGTTGGCGACGATGATTGTCGGCGCCGCACTGGGACTCGTCGCACCCTGGGTGCTCGGGCGCATGGTGGACGCCGTCATAGGCGGCGCCGGCGTGGGCGAGATCTGGCAACTCGGGGCAGTGATGGGTGTTGCTGCACTGGGGTTCGCCGGGTTCACCGCGCTCGGTGTGGTGCTCTCGTCGAGACTGTTCGAGACCGTTCTGGCTCGGCTGCGCGAGCGCATGTTCCGCGCCAGTCTGGCTCTCCCGCTCGAACGCGTCGAGGTATCGGGCACCGGAGATCTGGTCTCCCGGGCGACCGACGACGTAGAAGAAGTCTCCACTGCGATCAACACTGCGGTGCCTGCTTTGTCGACGTCGCTGTTCACGGTGGTGCTCACCGCAGTGGGCCTCACTGCGCTCGACTGGAGGTTCCTCGGGGCGCTGGTGCTGATCGTGCCGGTGTACGCGCTGGCTGTGCGCTGGTATCTGCGCAACGCTCCGGGTATCTATGCGGCCGAACGAGCGGCAATGGGCCAACGCGCCCAACACGTTCTCGGTGCAGTTCGCGGACTGCGCACCGTGCACGCCTACGACATGTCACCGCTGCTCGCGGCACGCGTCGGGCAGCATTCGTGGGAGGTCGTGCGGTGGACGATGCGAGCGCGCATCGTGCAGAACCGCTTCTACGGTCGGCTGAACTCCGCGCAGTTCCTCGGCATGGCGAGCCTGCTCGTCATCGGGTACTTCCTCGTCGGCGCCGAGACGCTGACCGTCGGTGCGACCACCACCGCGATGCTGTTCTTCTTGCGGCTCTTCGCCCCGATCGAGGATCTGCTGCTGGTCATCGACGAGTTGCAGTCGGCGTTGGCCTCGCTTGCCCGCATCGTCGGGGTGATCCAGGCCGAGCCTGCAGCGGAGGTTCGGGTGGAGTTGCCCGCCCGTGGCGTGCTCGTGGCCCGCGATATCACCTTCGGGTATACCCCGGATCGACCGGTGTTGCGGGGTGTCGACATCACCGTCGAGCCTGGTGAGTCGGTCGCTCTGGTCGGCAGTTCGGGTGCAGGCAAGACAACGTTGGCGGCCGTGCTCGCAGGTGTGCGGTCACCGGACGTGGGCCGGGTGCAGTTCGGGTCGGTCGACCTCACTGGCGTCGACGATTCGACTCGTGCGCAACGCATCACGCTGGTAACGCAGGAAGTGCACGTATTCGCCGGGACGCTTCGCGATGATCTCTCGATGGCTGCTCCCGGTGCGAGTGACGACGATATGAAGGCGGCACTGCGCGCTGTGCTCGCCGCCGACTGGTTCGAGCTGCTGCCCGACGGGCTCGACACTGTGGTCGGCGATGGTGGCCATCAGCTCACGCCCATGCAGGCCCAACAGGTTGCCCTTGCGCGGGTGGTTCTCATCGACCCACCGGTGGTGATTCTCGACGAGGCCACCGCCGACGCGGGCAGTGCGGGTGCGTCGCTGCTCGAGTCTGCAGCCGAGGCGGCCCTCGCGGATCGTTCGGCGCTGATCGTTGCGCACCGGCTCGGCCAGGCGCGGCGTGCCGATCGAATCCTGCTGATGGACAACGGTCTGATAGTGGAACAGGGCTCACATGAGGACCTGGTTTCGCTCGGCGGCCGATACGCGCAGCTGTGGACTGCATGGAGTGCCAACCGGTGACACCACCCAACATCGAGAACTAGAGCCTCACCAACCTCGAGGCGAGTCTGGACGAGAAGGAGAGACCAGGATGGCGATACCGAGAATTCCCAGCTACACCATGCCCGTGCGCAGCGAGATCCCCGACAACAGAGTGGATTGGCAGCTCGATCCCACCCGTGCGGCACTGCTGGTGCACGATATGCAGAACTACTTCATCGACGCCTACATCGATGCACCCGAGATGATCTCGTCCGTCATCGACAACATCGGCTCGCTACGCGAGCGTGCGGCAGAGCTGGGCATACCGGTGGTGTACACGATGCAGCCCGGTGACCAGCACCCCTCTCGCCGAGGCATTCTCGCGGACTTCTGGGGACCGGGCCTCGGAACCGGACGCGATACTCAGATCATCGATGCCCTCGCCCCGCGCCCCGGCGATATCGAGGTCACCAAGTGGCGCTACTCGGCCTTCCAACGCACCGACCTCCGCGAACTGCTCGGCCACCACGGCCGCGACCAACTGATCGTCACCGGCGTCTACGCCCACATGGGCTGCATGCTCAGTGCAGCAGAGGCATTCATGTCCGATGTACGCCCGTTCCTGGTGCTTGACGCCACCGCCGACTTCTCGCGCGAGGAGCACATCCTGGCCGCCACCTACGCAGCCAAGCGATGCGGCGCCGTCGTCACCACCGAGGAGGTAGGTCTCGCCCTCGAGCGCAAGGCTGTCGCCGCAGGCGCTGTCCGATGAGTGCGCCGGCGAAGGAGCTCGTTCCGCTGCAGCTCGACGGCGTCATCGCATATCCCGAGGACGTGGCCGCACAGTACCGCGAGCGAGGTTATTGGATCGGACAGACACATTCGGACCTCCTGTCCGAAGCCGTTGCCGAGCATCCCGATCGCGTCGCCGTTATCGACTCCGTGCGAACCCTCACCTACGCCCAGCTCGGCGAGCGCGTACAACTCGTCGCCGGGGAACTCGCGTCGCGGGGAATCGGGCGTGGGGACCGAGTAGTGGTTCATCTGCCGAACACCGTGGAGTTCGTCGAAATCGTATTCGGGTTGTTCGAGCTCGGCGCCCTACCGGTGTTCGCGCTGGCCGCACATCGCCTCGCAGAGATCCGCCAGTTCTGTGCGGGCACCTCGGCGCGTGCGTATGTCACCGTCGACCGTGTCGGACTCACGTCCTACCGCGATATCGCGGCCGATATCGCGCGCGAACTCCCCGCCGTAGCAACCGTTCTCGTTCCAGCCGGTGACGAGAGCTGGACCACCGCCGCACCCCTGCCGCGCCGGGCCCGCGCGTTGCCATCCGATGTGGCGTTTCTGCAGTTGTCCGGGGGAACCACCGGAACCCCGAAGCTGATTCCGCGCACCCACGACGACTACCTCTACTCGGTGCGCGAGAGTGCCCGCATCTGTGCGGTCGACGAGAGGTCGGTGATGCTGGCCGCGCTACCGATCTCGCACAACTTCACGATGAGCTCCCCGGGACTGCTCGGCATGATCGCAGTCGGTGGCAGCGTGATTTTGGCACCGGACCCGAGCCCCGATACGTGCCTGCGCCTCGTCGAACAGCACTCGGTCACCCATGCCGCCCTGGTCCCGCCGCTGCTGATGGCGTGGCTGAACTCCTCGGCACGACACACTGCAGATACATCGTCGCTGGTGTCCCTCTGGGTCGGCGGCGCCAAGCTGCCCGCAGAGGTCGCACGGCGGGTCACCCCGGAACTCGGGTGCTCGCTGACCCAGGTATTCGGGATGGCAGAGGGGTTGGTCAACTACACCCGCGTCGGCGACGATGACCGAACGGTGTTCACCACCCAGGGCCGACCGATCTCACCGGACGACGAGATCCGAGTGGTCGACGACAACGGCACGCAGGTGCCGGACGGCGAGCCGGGGCATTTGCAGACACGGGGTCCGTACACCATTCGCGGATACTTCGATGCGCCGGAACACAATCGACACTCGTTCACACACGACGGGTTTTACATCACCGGCGATATCGTGATTCGAGACAGTCGTGGCTACCTGCAGGTGGTAGGCCGCAGCAAGGACCAGATCAATCGGGGCGGTGAGAAGGTCGCACCAGCTATGGTCGAAAACCATCTATTGGCCCACGGCGCCATTCACGACGTGTCCGTGGTCGGGATCCCGGATGATGCACTCGGCGAGCGGATCTGCGCGTTCGTCATCCGGCGTGACCCCGAGGCACAGACCCCGAGCGCGGCGCAGCTGCGAGCATTCCTGCGAACCGAACGTCAGGTGGCCGCGTACACCATCCCGGACATGTTCGAGTTCGTCACCGAATTCCCCACGACATCGGTGGGCAAGATAGACAAGAAGAGTCAGGGCAAATGACACTCGATCTACCGCTAACCGGCGCACAGCTCGGAATCTGGAACGCGCAACGACTCGAACCGGACTCGCCCTACTACCTTGTCGGCGAAGTGCTCGAGATCGATGGTTCCGTCGGCGACGACAAGATCGACACCAGTGTTCTCCTGGATGCGATCTCGGACACCGTCGACGAGGCCGAGACGATGCGGCTGCGCTTCGCGCTGACCGAGGCCGGACCGAGGCAGTGGATCGAACCGGTCGAGTCCTTCGAGGTGCCGATTCTCGATGTGCAGGACGAGGCCGATCCTCGTTCGGCTGCCGAGCAGTTGGTGACGCAGATCCGATTCGACGCCGCAGCCGAGGCCCGCGAGATGGTCGAACGACGACTCTTCTCGTACACCCTGATCGTGCTGTCACCGACTCAGGTGTGGTGCGTGCAGCTCTACCACCACCTCATCGTCGACGGATACTCCGCCGCAATGATCTCGAGGCGACTCGCCGCCCGATACACCGCCGCCGTCACCGGACGGAGACTGCGCCCCAACCCGTTCGGCTCGTTCACCGACGTCGTGACCGAGGACCAGGCGTACCGGATCTCCGAGGAGGCCGCCGCCGATCGCGAGTACTGGCGCGCGCGACTCGAACCGTTCCCCGAGCTGCACGGACGCGGAACTGCCGATCTGGAGTCGGCCCAACAGGACCGGACGAGCACGCATTCCGCCCGCGCCGTCCTCGACGCCGAGGAGATGGCCCATCTGAAGCAGATCGCCGACGAGACCGGCTGCACGTGGGCCGACGTACTCATCGGTGCCTACGTCGGATTCGTCGCCCGGCTGCACCACACCGGTGACGTCGTTCTCGCGCTGCCCGTGATGGTGCGCACCACCCGCGTCGCCCTGACCACGCCGTCGATGGCGGTCAATGTTCTCCCGCTGCGAGTGTCGGTCTCGCTCGCCGACGACATCGAGAAGTTGGCCTCCACGGTGGCCTCGGCGCGGGGCGATCTCCGCGCCCACCAGCGTTATCGCGGCGAGGATCTCGTCCGCGACCTCGCAGCGCCGGGTGCCGGTGCCGTGTTGCACGGGGTTGGCATCAACCTCAAGGCATTCGACTTCGACCTCGACTTCGCCGGCGCGGTCGGCACCCTGCGAAACGTGGCCGGCGGGCCACCGGAAGAACTCGGGCTGACTGCGACGCCGGTCGAGGGCGGAGCGATGATGCTGGGTTTCGAGGTCGACGCCCGCTCGGTCTCGGCGGCCGTAGCCGCTGCCCGAATCAACGGGTTCGCTGATCTGATCGGTGCGCTGTGCAGCCCGGAACGTCCGCGCCTGGGATGCATCGGTATCGGTCATCTCGATGCGGGGTGGACGCCGCCCTCGCTCGAAATCGGGCCAACCCCGACCATTGCCGATGTGTTTGCGGACATGGTCCACCAGGATCCCGATCGGATCGTGATCAGCGACTCGGACACGGTATGGACGGCCGGCGAACTCGCCGCGCGCACCTACCGCATTGCGCGATTGCTTCGCGATCGAGGCATCGGCCCCGAAAACATCGTTGCGCTGTCACTTCCGCGCTCGGTCGACATCGTCGCCAGCATCTTCGCGGTCTGGGAGGCGGGCGCCGGCTACGTCGTACTCGACCCCGCCTATCCGCGTGAGCGACTCGACCGTCTCGTCGAACTCGCGCGCCCGTCGTTGGTGCTGCGCGATGACGAGCTGTCGGATCTGTCGTCCTACGACACGACCCGACTTGGCGCGGACGAACTCGCCGGTCCCCGCCGGGCCGAGGACATGGCGTACGTGCTGTTCACCTCCGGGTCGACCGGAACACCCAAAGGTGTGGTGGTGCGCTCGGGGGGTCTGGCTCATCTCGCTGCGCGGCAGCGCGCCTGCTTGTACTCCGACGCTGCATCGCGGGCCGGCGGACGCCGGTTGAACATCGCACACACCACCTCCTTCGCGTTCGACGCCTCGCTGGACCCGCTGCTGTGGATCCTCGACGGCCACCGTATTCATTTGTACGACAGCGAAGTTCAGCGCGACGCCGAGCTGCAGGTGCAGAGGTTCCGGACGGACCGAATCGACGTCGTCGACACCACTCCGTCGATGGCGGCGTTCCTGATCGAGGCCGGGTTGGTCGAAGCAGGGCTGGTGTCGACGATCGTGGTCGGCGGGGAGGCGCTTCCGTCTTCCGTTGCGGAACAACTCGCACGTAGCAGCGCCCGGGTGTACAACATGTACGGCCCGACCGAGGCCACCGTCGACGCGATTTCCGCCGACGTCACCGGCGCCGATGTGCACATCGGACGCCCACTCGACGGCACCGCGGCCTACCTTCTCGACTCGGCGCTCCAACCGGTCCTCGACGGCGAGACGGGAGAGCTGTATCTCGCGGGCCCCCAGCTTGCTCGTGGCTACCTGGACCGGCCGGGGTCGACGGCCGAGCGGTTCGTCGCGAATCCGTTTGTGAGCGGCACCTGCATGTACCGCACCGGCGACCTTGCCCGCTGGAATCCCGAGACCGGCTACCAGTACCGAGGCCGCGCCGATGACCAGGTGAAGATCCGCGGCCATCGCGTCGAACTGCGTGAGGTCGAAGCCGCACTTGCACAATGCGATTCGGTGTCCTCGGCCGTCGCCGTGTGCACCGGCACCGGGCCCGCTGCAAAGCTTGTGGGCTACGTGAGCGCCACCTCGGAGCGCACCGGCGACGATATCCGACGCGACATGCTGACTCGGGTTCCCGATCACCTGGTGCCCTCGATCGTGATGGTGCTGGGTGAGATGCCGGTGACCGTCAACGGGAAGGTCGATCGGGCTCGGTTGCCCGCGCCCGCCTCCGGAACCTCCCGAGACAGTCATCCGAGTACAGCGGCGGAATACGCGCTGTGCGCCGTCGTCGCCGATGTGCTCGGACACGAGTCCGTCCCACTCGACGCGGACCTGTTCACGCTCGGCGGCGACAGCATCGGTGCGATCAGCATCAGCAGCCGACTGCGCAGCCGCGGATGGATTCTGACACCCAAGGAACTCCTGACGGGCCGCGATCTCGCGGCACTTGCCGCGGCGAGCCGTGAGCTCGAATCCGACCAGCATGCCGCAGTCGAGGACATCGCGACCGGCGTTGCCCCGAGCACCCCCATCATGCGCGGGGTGCTGCGGGTGGACTCGCTCGACGCGGTGGCGTCGTATGCACAGTGGACGGCGATCGAGGTGGACGGATCGATCGATGAGGCTGCCCTCGCAGATGCGGCTTCGATGCTGCTGCAACGACACCCGGCGCTGCGGATGATCGTTCGCGATGCCGAGGCGGTGGAGATTCCCGACCACGGCCGGACAGCAGTGATCACAGCGTACGGTCCCGTCGACTCGGGCGAATTCGACGCTCTTGCCGATTCCTACGCTCGCGCCTGCGCATCGGAACTCTCACCGCGAGTGGGAGATCTGCTGCGGATGGCTGTGGTCCGGATGACCGAGGGCCCCGACCGAGTGCTGACCGTCGTGCACCACTTCGCCGTGGACGCTATCTCGTGGCCGGTGCTGCTCACCGATCTCGTGGACGCGATCAACGGGCGACCTATGCCACCGGTGACGGGCCGGTCGTGGCGGCATCGCGCCATCGAACTCGCCGAACACGCTTCGCGGCACCGCTACCTCGACGAGTCCGATCACTGGAACTCCGTCCTCGGCCCGGACTCCGAGGCGATCTGTTCCCAGCCTCCACGTGGCGGAGTCGACACCCACGCGACCGCGGCGGTCACTCGCACTGCCGCACCGGTCCCAGTGACAGCGGCCGTTCTGGACGATCTGTGCACGAAGTACACCGCCCGACCCGACGAGGTACTGCTCGTTGCAGTGACGATCGCGCTGCGCGCACTACGCGGCCCGCACACCCCTGACTGTGCCGTCACAATGGAAGGGCACGGCCGAGACGAGTTCAGCGCCGGCACCGTCGGTTGGTTCACCACCGAATATCCGATCTCCGCGCCCGTGTCTCTCCTCGGTGGCGATGCCCGCCTCGCCGAGGCATTCGGCGGCGGAGTGGTCCTCGCCGAAATGATCCACGAGGTGAAGGCACGCAGGCGTATCGGCCGGGACGACGGCGCCGGTTACGGCGTACTTCGCTACCTCGACGATGCAGGGTCTGCCCTTGCCGAGCGCCCTGCACCGCAGGTGGTGTTGAACTATCTCGGCAAGCCTGCCGGCCTGTCGGGGAACGGCTGGCGCGCACTCGGCGGTGACGCCTTCGGGGTCATCGAGCCCCATACTCGTACGCTCACCGAAGTGCTGGCGATCAACGCGTTCGTCCACGAAACTGCCGACGGGCCTTCGCTGGCAGTGGAGTGGACAGCAGCGGGAGAACTCCTGGACGAGGGCACCGTCCGAGACCTTCAGCGCTACTTCTCCGACGCCCTCGAGGCGATGGCCGCGCACGCTGCGCTGTACCCCGGCGGGCTGAGCGCCTCGGACTGCGAACTGGTCGAGGTGACGCAGGACGAGATCGACTACCTCGAAGCGATCACGGGGCCCCTGGCGCGCGTGCTCCCGCTCTCGCCGCTGCAGGAGGGGTTGCTCGCGCATGCCGCTCGCTACGCCGACGAGGACGTCTACACACTCACCGCAATCGTCGATCTGGGCGGCGACCTCGACGGCGACCGACTCCGCGCGGCATTCTCCGAGGTCGTCGCGCGGCACAGCAATCTCGCGGCGGGCTTTCACTTCGAGGGCGTAGGCGCCGCGGTGCAGACGATTCCGCGGTCGATCGACATCCCGTGGGCGGTGACCGATCTGCGCGCACTGTCCGTGGCCGCAGCAGATGCTGCGGCTGCGCAGGTGCACCGATCGGCCGCTACTCGCGTGTTCGACGTACGACGCGGACCACTTCTCGCCGGGCACGTGCTTCGTCTTCCTGGACGACGGACGCAGTTGGTGCTCAACGCGCACCACCTGGTGACAGACGGATGGTCGACGCCGATCATGTTGCGTGAGTTGGTGCATCACTACAACCAGGGCAGCGCAGGCTTGGCCGCACCGGCCGACTATGCCGACTACCTCCAATGGCTCACCCGACTCGATCGCAGCGAACTGAAGGCCGCGTGGAGGCACCGACTCGAGGGGCTGACCCAGCCGAGCGTGGTGGCGCGCGGTGAGAGCACCGGCACACAGGTGGTGACCACCGAGGTGTCGGTCTCGCCGAACCTGGGGACCGAGCTGACCGACCTCGCGCGCGAGAATGGACTGACCGTCAACACCATCGTCCAGGGCGCCTGGAGCGCGGTACTGCACGCATTGGTCGGCCGCGAGGACGTGGTGTTCGGAACCACCGTGTCCGGGCGACCGTCCGAGCTGAGCGGGGTCGAAAAGATGATCGGCCTGTTCAGCAATACCGTGCCCGTGCGTGTTCGAATGGACCATCGCCCGATGCGAGAGGTGCTGCGCGAGAGCCAGACAGAGCAGTACGACCTGGGCGACGCACAGCAGCTGTCGCTGTCCGAGATCGAGGCATGCAGTGACGCGCCCGGCGGAACCAGCCTGTTCGACACGCTCGTGGTGTTCGAGAACTACCCTGGCATTCTCGACGGTGATGTGGATGACGACGGTGAAACACGCATCACCGGGCTCGGAAATCTGAGCCTCACGCAGTACCCACTGTCGCTGCTGGCCCCTCCCGGCGATGCGTTCAGACTCGTTCTCGATCACGACCCGTCGGTGGTCGAAAATGTCACTGCAGCAGCCGTCGCGCAGGCGCTTCCCGAGATTCTCGGCTCCATGCTCGCCGACCTCGGCCGCCCAGCAGCGGAGTATGCGCCGCAGTCGGTGACAGCGCTACCGGATGCGCCGGTTCGTCTCATCCCGAAGACCCAGGGCGGGCACGCGGGTCTACGCACGGTAGAAACAGTCACCGAGGTGTTGACCGAGGTGCTCGAGACGCCCGTGCAACCGGACGACGACTTCTTCGAGCGCGGCGGGCATTCGCTCGCGGCGATGCGGGTGGTCAGTGGTCTACGCCGACGCGGTATCACCGTCACCGTCGCCGACATCTTTGCCGCTCGGACGCCACGTTCCTTGGCGGCGCTCTCGCGAGAAACATCAGCTAGACCTCTGTCCGACATCGCCGTGACCACCGAGCCGGTGCTGTCCTCGGCGCAGGAGCGGCTGTGGATTCTGCAGCGCCTCGATGCCGAGTCGCACGCACAGGACGTTCCGATCGTGCTCGAGCTGAACGGTGATGTCGACCCGGATGCGCTTCGGGCGGCATGGCGAGACCTGCTGTCGCAGTTCGAGATCCTGCGCACGTGCTACCCGGCGTCGGAGACCGGAGATCCGACAGTTCTCGTGCTGCCCACCGATGCCATTCCCGAGCTGCAGTTTCGCGAATGCGATGGACCGGTCGCCGAGGCGGTGCGCCGAGAGCTCGACCTAGCCGCTGGGAACGACTCTGCCGCTGCCTTCGACATCGAGCGTGCGATACCGGCACGCGCGGCGCACCTGCGCGGTCCGGGGTGGTCGGCGCTCGTGATCGTGGTCCACCATATTGCTATCGACGGGGCCTCGGTGCCCGTGCTGCTCGATGCGCTGTCCGCGGCCTACACCGACCACCGGGAAGGGCGTCGACCCGCCCAGGGCAATACCGCACCCACGTTCGCCGAGTTCGCGTCCGTGGACCGCGCGCGGGCGGAGTCCGGTGAGGTCCAGAAGTCGCTGCAGTACTGGACGGAGCAACTCGACGGTCTTCCGGCGGAGCTCGAACTCCCGACGGATCGTTCTCGTCCTCGCCGGCCGACATATCGGTCGGTTGGAGCGTCCCGTCGACTCGAAGACGCATTGACCACCGACATCCGAACGGCCTCTATTCGGCACGGTGTCAGCCCGCTGATGGTGTTGGAAGCCGCCGTGGCCGCAGCATGGCACCGGTTCGGCAGCGGCACCGACATCCCCGTCGGCACCACGGTCTCGGACCGGGATGTCATCGCCGACGGTCGTTTCCGCGACACCGTCGGATATTTGGTGAACACCGTCGTCCATCGTATCGACGTCTCGGGCAATCCGACGTCGACCGAACTGCTCGACAGGATTCGCGCAACCGGTCTCGATGCCCTGACGCACCAGCATGTTCCGTTCGATCGGGTGGTCGACGCGCTGGCGCCCGAACGCAGTGCCGGTCGCCATCCGCTTTTCCAGACGATGGTCGGCTACGAGGTCCTCGGACCGCCCGCCATGCTGGGTGACGTCCTCGCCACTCCGATGGAACCGATGGATCCACCGGCGCGCATGGATGTGTCGGTGTGGCTTCGCGAGTCCGAGTCGGGCGTCGAGCTCGCACTGGGAGCCGCAGCCGACCTGTTCGACGAGGCCACCGCTCGGACGCTGCTCGGCGAGATCTCCGCGGCGCTTGCGCACGTCGTGCGCGAGCCCGACGGCCCGATCACGCAGTTGGGTAGTGCTCACGAGAATTCACCGACCCGCGAGCAGCCACCGCAGTCGGTGATCCACCGGTTCCTGACTCAGGTGCAGGAACGTGCGAGCGAGATTGCAATTGTGGCCCACGGTCACGAGGTTACGTACGCCGAGGCCGGTGCCGAGGTCGAATCGCTTGCACGCGAACTCACCTCGCGCGGAGTGGGCGCGAGCTCGGTTGTCGGGGTCGCCGTCGAACGCGGCCGTCACTTGCCGATCGCGCTGCTGGCGGTACTGCGATGCGGGGCAGCGTATCTTCCGCTGGACGTCGACTATCCGCGTGAGCGCCTGCAGTACATGCTCGACGACGCACGACCGGTCTGCGTGCTCACCACCACGAGCGTCGCCGACCGCATCGAGTGGATGAGCGTGCCGATGCTGACGGTCGATACCACCTGTGTGTCCGCAGCCGCTCTGCCGCCTGTTCCGTCCGCCGGGGATGACCTGGCCTACGTCATCCATACATCGGGGACGACCGGAAAACCCAAGGGCGTCATGGTCACCACCGCGAATCTCGCCGCGTTCGCCGACGCGGCTACGCAGCTTGGGTGGCTTCGACAGGGCGACCGGTTGCTGGCGGTCACCACGGTGTCCTTCGATATCGCGGTGCTCGAATTGCTGTGCCCACTGACGGTCGGAGCGAGCGTCGTGGTGGTCCCGCGGGCCACCGTGGTCGACCCGGCGTTGCTGGCGCAGTCCATAGTCGACCACCGGGCCACCGTCCTGCAGGCGACCCCGTCGCTGTGGCGGCTGCTGCTGGCGACGCTCTACAGCGGCGGAGTCCGCGCATTGATCGGCGGCGAGGCTGTGCCCGCCGAGCTGGCGAATCAGCTCACCTCGATCAGCGAGGAAGTGTGGAACGTGTACGGCCCCACCGAGGCAACGGTGTGGTCGACGGCGGACCGCATGCAGCACGGCGAGCCGGTCACCATTGGGTCGCCCTGGACCGACGTCCACGTACGGGTGCTGGACGAGCTGCTTCGCGAGGTCCCCGAGGACGCGCAGGGGGAGCTGTACCTCGGCGGCTCGCAGATCGCGCGTGGCTACCTGAACCGGCCGGCGCAGACGGCGACGCGGTTCATCGCCGACCCGCATCGGCCCGGTCGGCGGCTGTACCGCACAGGCGACGCTGTTCGGCGCCGCGGCGATCGCCTCGAATACCTCCGCCGCTCCGACGATCAGGTGAAGGTGCGCGGATTCCGCATCGAACTCGGTGAGGTGGAGACCGCCCTGCGAGCGCTGGGCGGTGTCCGCGACGCAGCGGCGAAGGTGGCCGAGATCGCCGACGGCTCGGCGCGGCTGTTCGGGTACGTCGTCGCCGATCCGTCGAGAATGGATCCGTCGAGAGTCGACACGGCAGCGATGCGGGCCCAGCTGGCCGCTACCCTGCCGGATCAGTTCGTGCCACAGTCGATCACCGTCGTAGAGACATTGCCACGCACATTGAACGGCAAGCTCGATCGCAACTCCCTCCCTGTACCCACGCCCAGCTCGCCCGTGGAGGTCTCGGAATCGAGTGCACTTCTCGCTGCTGCCACCGAGGTGCTCGGCACCGTCGTGGACCCGCAGACCAGCTTCTTCGCGGCCGGCGGAGACAGCATCGCGGCCGTGCGCTTCGTATCTGCGGCCGCAGCCAGGGGAGTGCACCTCTCCGTTGCCGACGTGTTCGATGCGGCCACGCTTGCCGAACTCGTCGGCCGTGCCGAGCAATCGGCTCCGAAGCCCGCGTCGCAGGCGGAGTTGGTCGAACTGGACGAGGACGCGCGTGCGCTCCTCGATCGTGACCACCCGGGTTGGCAGCAGGTGCTTCCGCTGACACCGTTGCAGCGGGGCATGTACTTCCAGTCCGCGACCGGGCCCGGCGACGGCGGGGACAACTATCACGTTCAGCATCGGTTCACCTTCGATGGGACCATCGACCGGTCTGCCCTCGCAGTCGCGACGGCTGCGCTGCTGCAGCGGTACCCCAATCTCGCTGCGGCGTTCACGCATTCGGTGCTCGACGACCCCATCGCGATCATCGCACCGGTAGCGGTCGATATTGCGTCGGTGACGTCCAGTGATGTCGACGAGCTCGCGGCGCAGGAGTTCGCTCGGCCGTTCGATCTCGGTCGAGGCCCACTGCTGCGCATGGTGATTGCGAAGGATGCGGTCGGCACCGAAAACCTGATCGTCACCCAGCATCACTTGCTCACCGACGCATGGTCGCAGGGCGTGATGTTCTCGGAGCTGTTCGTGATGTTCGGCGTTGCCAAGATGTTGGTGACTGCGGGAACGAGCGAGGACGAGCTGGTGGCCGTCGTGCAGCGGGTACTCGATGCGCCCGCCGACTTCACCGATCACCTGCGGCAACTCACCACCCACGACGACGTGGCAGGCGCGCAGACGTGGTCCGACTATCTCGCCGATTTGGCCGAACCGACGTCGATCGCCGCCGAAGCGCAACCGGGGACGATGGCGCTGCCGAATCTGCACACGCGAGCACTCGACGACGCTACCCGCGACGCAATTTCGAGGTTGGCCGCCGAGAAGGGCGTCACAGTCTCGACGGTGGTGTCCGTGGCCTGGGGACTGACGCTTCGCCGGATCACCGGACGCGAGGACGTGGTCTTCGGATCCACAGTGGCCGGGCGTGACCCGATGGTTCCCGGCGTCGACCGCATGGTCGGATTGACGCTCAACACCGTGCCGGTGCGGGTACAGGCGCGGCCGTCCACCTCGCCCAGGACGTTGCTTCGTGAGGTGTTCACCGCGCAGGGCGCCCTGATCCCGCACCAGCACATGGGGCTCGGGGAAATCTCCCGGGCCGCAGGGTTCGCCTCGCTCTTCGACACGCTCCTGGTATTCCGCAACGTCGGAGGCGACGCGGAACGGTTCGATGTTCTCAGCCGCGCCGGCATCACCGCGGCCGAGGCGACAGACGCCACGCACTACGCGATCACCCTCGACGTCGACCCGCGAAGCCGTAGTGGGGCAATGGAAGTCACCGTCGAGAACCGCCCGGACCTCGTCGACGACGAGACTGCACAACGGGTGCTGGAGACGATGCTGGAGATGCTCGGTGCACTGTGCGAGGTGGAAACCATCGCCGACACCGGTCGCGGGCTGGATGACCTCGAGGCCACGCCGCTCACCGCAGCCCGAATGCGGGTGCCGGGGCCGGGTGAGCCGGAGGGCAGCATCGACACGCTACTGACCGAACGCGCGACAGCGACGCCCGATGCCCCGGCGATCACGTGCGGCAGCGAGAGATGGACCGCCGGCGAACTCGACCGACGCGTCACCGCTCTCGGTCGGTTCCTGGCCGCGTCGGGTGTCGGTGCAGGCGACGTGGTTGCGCTGCTGTTGCCGCGGATCGCCGATCATGTCGCGGCGATCTTCGCCGTGATGCATACCGGGGCAGCGTATCTCCCGCTTGACCTCGGCAACCCTTCAGCACGCCTGCAGGAGATCCTGGAGGACAGCGGGGCGCGCACCGTGATCGTCGCGGGCGCCGAGACCGATCGGGTTCTCGAGGTCACCGCCGGTGTTCCCGCGCTGAACGTCGTCGACCTGTGGTCGCCTGAGGTCAGCGCGATTCTCGAGGGCAACAATCCCGCACCGCAGGTTCCGACATGTCGAGTCGAGGGACCGCGGCACGCCGATCAAGCGGCCTACGTGATCTACACCTCGGGGTCGACCGGCAAGCCCAAAGGTGTCCAGGTGGGACACCGCGGTCTGACCACGATGTTCCACAACCATCGGACCGAGATCTTCGAGCGGACGGAACGAAAAGTCGGTGGGCGGCAACTCCGCATCGCGCACACGGTCTCGTTCTCCTTCGACATGTCGTGGGAGGAATTGTTCTGGATGCTGGCGGGCCACCACCTGCACGTCATCGACGAGGCAGCGCGGGCAGACCCGATCAGCCTGGTCCAGCACTACCGCGAGGTGGGAATCGACGTCGTGAACGTGACGCCCTCGTACGCACGAGAACTCATCGCCGCAGGACTGCTGGACGGTGATGTGGCGTCGGGTGCGCATGTGCCGGTCCTGGTGATGCTCGGCGGTGAGGCCGTCCCGCAGGAACTGTGGACCCGGCTACGCGAGCAGGACGGCGTCGACGGCTATGACCTCTACGGTCCGACGGAGTTCACCATCAATGCGATGGGCTCGGCTGTGGCGGAGAGCGAGACACCCTGCCTGGGCCGGCCGGTCCAGAACGCCTGCGCGCGGGTACTCGACACCGGACTCCGGCCGGTGGCCGTCGGGGCTGCGGGTGAGCTCTACATGTCCGGTGATGGCGCCGCGCACGGTTACCGGGGGCGAGCCGGACAGACTGCCTCGGTGTTCGTGGCGGATCCATATGGCAGCGGAGAGCGGATGTACCGCACCGGCGACCTCGTGCGCTATCTCGCGGGCGGCCGCGTCGAGTACCTCGGCCGCGTCGACCGGCAGGTCAAGATCAGGGGCATCCGCATCGAGCTGGGCGAGGTCGAGTCGGCGCTCGAGGCGCTTCCCGGGGTGGCCCGCGCGGCCGCCACCGTGTTGTCGGACGGGCCCGTCGCCCGGCTCATCGGGTACGTGGTCGGCGGCGTGGTGGACGCGACCCGAGACCTGCGGGCCGAGTTGCGTAGCAGAGTCCCCGCGCACCTCGTACCTGCCCAGATCGTCCCCGTCGACCACATCCCGCTGACGGTCAACGGCAAGCTGGACCGCGCTGCGCTTCCCGAACCGCCACTACGTGCCGGCGGAACGAGTCTGACGACGCCCACCCAGCGGCTGGTAGCGGCGATCTACCGCGAGGTACTGGGCCTGGACGAGATCGGCAGCGAGGACGGGTTCGCCGACTGCGGTGGAGATTCACTCGCCGCGATGCGTCTGATCTCACGGCTACAACGCGAACTATCGGTACGTGTGGATGTCGGGGAACTGCTGCGTGAACAGACTGTCGCGGCGGTCGCCGAGCTCATCGACCGAGCGGGTGCGAAAACGTAGCACCCCCATTTGAGGGTAGGTTCGCCTAAGCTTCCTTCCTGCTGAGTCGGCAGAACGCCGACCCGGGATTGCAACGATGATCTCGAAAGGATCCACAGTGTCATCAACCGCAGTGTCACATTCACAGTCCCGCGGACGCGGCCTGCGCACGGTCGTAGCGATCGCTGCCTCCGCTGCAGTTGTCCTCGGCCTCGCCGCCTGCTCCAGTGGCGACACCCCGGCCGAGGAAGGTGCCAGTGACACTCGGACCGTCGAGACCAGCCGGGGCGAGATCACCGTTCCAGCGGAACCGCAGCGCATCGCGGTGCTCTCGGCCGGGCTCGCCGGGTACCTGTTCACGCTCGACGCTCCGATCGCGATCACCGACACACGCTTGCTCGGTGTCACCAATCTCGATGGCGGCTTCCCTCCCCAGTGGGCCGAGAAGGCCGAGGCGCAGGGCACCGAGGAGTTGCCCGCCGGTGAGACCCTCAACATCGAGGCCATCGCGCTGGCCGAGCCCGACCTGATCATCGGAGGCGGGCAGGGCTTTTCCGCCGTACTGGCAGAGGAGGCCTACGACCAGCTCGCGGCCATCGCGCCCACGGTGCTGATCCCGTCCTCGGTCAATACCTGGCAGGGCGAGCTCGAAGCCGTGGCCGACGCCGCCGGCGAGAGCGACAAGGTCGACGGCCTCTTGGAGGCCTACGAGGACAAGGTGGCCGAGGTGAAGGAGTCCATCACCGTTCCGGGGGCTCCGGTTGCCTACTTCCTGTCTCTCGCCACCGACGAGCCGGCGTTCATCCCGCCGACCGCCGCGCTGCCGGAGCTGCTCGCCAGCGTCGGCTTCGAGGCGGACGACGTGATGACCAAGGCGAACAACCCGGAGCTCTACGGCTCGGGTGACTCGTTCATCATCAGCAACGAACTACTCACGCAGGTGGGCGATGCCCCGGTGATGTTCGTCGTTCCGGTCGCCGGTCGCACTCTCGAGCAACTGCAGCAGGATCCGCTGTACACCTCGCTGCCCGCATTCGCTGAGAACCAGGTGTACGAGCTCCCCGCAACGAGCTACCGCCCGGACTACGACGGCGTCATGGGAACCCTCGACCTGGTCGAAGAAACGTTCGCCCAGTAAACAGAAGTGTTTGCCCAGAAAAGAGAGAAGAAACTGTGCTCACCCGCGAGACCGTCATCGGTGATATCGCCACCGCCCTCGATCAGCCACGCTCGTCGATCAGTGACGAGATGAATCTGCTCGACGAGGGCTTGGACTCCATCCGAATCATGGGGTTGGTGGAGCGATGGCGGTCTGCGGGTGCACCGGATGTCGACTTTCCCACTCTCGCTGCCGATCCGACCGTGTCGGCCTGGGTGGCCGTTGCGCTGGGCGAGTACTGAACAACACGAACAAGAGGAGTCTTTTCCGATGGCGGGAACCGTCCGCGAGGTCGAGGTCTTTCCGATCCGCATGCGTGAGATGGATGTACTGCGGGTCGAGGATGTCACGCCGGGTATGCGGCGGGTGACCATCGGCGGACCGTCGATGGACCGGCACGTGCGCGACGGTATCGACCTTCCTCCGGTGCGTACCCATGGTTTCGACGACGACATCAAGCTGTTGCCGGTCGATCCGGCGACGGGCACGCTTCCGTTCGAGGTCCCCAAGAATTCCTCGGACGGGACCGTCGACTGGCCCTCGGGTTCGTTTCAGTACAGCCGGACGTACACGGTGCGGAGATTCGACTCTCGCGCACGTGAGATGGACATCGATTTCGTCGTGCACGAGGGCGGGCTTGCCGCCGAGTGGGCCGCTCGGGTGCAGCCGGGGGAGAAGATCCTCGTCGCCGGACCGAAGCACTCGTCCTCTCTCCCGCGTGGCGTGGAGTGGATGCTCGTCGCCGGCGACGAAACGGCACTGCCCGCCATCGCGCACTGCCTCGAAAAGTTGCCACCGGATTTGCCCGCCACCGTGGTGATCGAGGTGGCCGAACCTGCGCATCGCCAGGACCTGAAATCCGATGCGGACGTGGATATCACGTGGCTGTACCGGTCCGAGAGCGACGGGGAATCCCGCTTGGTCGAGTCCGTCCAGTCCGCGGAGTGGCGACCTGGTCAGCCGTACCTGTGGGTGGCGGGTGAGGCGGCGACCATCAAGCCGTTGCGCCGCTGGGCCAAGCAGGACAAGGTGCTCGGCAAGCAGTTCATCGAAATCGCGGGTTACTGGAAGCGGCGTGAGGCCGCACCGGACAGCGACCCGGCCGCGACCGGCGAGGACGGCGCAGCCGAGACATTGCACGAGCTCTCGGAGTTGTTGCCACCGTTGGCAATCAGAACGGCTGTGACGTTGGGGGTGTTCTCCGCGGTCGACGGTGGAGCAGATACGGTGGAAGCCATTGCTGCGCAGTGCCAATCGCACCCCGCTGCCACGGAGAAACTGCTGCGCCACCTCGCGCTCATGGACTTGTTGGCCCTCGGCGGCGAGCGCTATGCATTAACCGAGATGGGATCGATTCTCGCCGACGAGGATGCCTTCATCACACAGTCGCTGACATTCGACAGCATTCACACCCGCATGGACATGGCCTTTCTCGGGCTGCTCGATGCGGTGCGCACAGGCTCTCCCGCAACCGGTCACGGGTTCGTCGACAAGGCACTCGAACCGGGTTTCGCGACTGGGTATCACGAGGAGGCCTCGTTCGAGGCGGTGTACCGCGCACCAGCGCTTCCCGACGCAATCGACCTGACCGACGTGCGCAGCATCGCCGTCTACGGCGAGGGCGCAGGCGTGTACGCCGATACGTTGGCACGGTTACTGCCGGATCTCGAGATCTTCCTCGTCGGACTTCCTGCGCTGGGGGAGAGAAACCTCGCCGACGTCGCCGCTGCACGCCGCGACCGCATTCAGCGCATCGATGCCAGCGAGTTCACCCCTCTCGCAGTGCCGGTGGACCTCGCCGTGGTTGTAGGTGTCGTCGACATGCTCCCCGACGCCGATGCCGCGCTACTCGTGCGCACTCTCGTCGGCTCCGCACAACGCGTCGTCCTCGTGACCGACCTGCTCGATCCGTCGACGACCGACGAGCACGACACCGAGGACGACCTGCGCCGGCTGTGCCTGTACGGATCAGGACTGCGCACCGAGGCCGAACTGGCCGCGCTCGTGTCCGAGGCGAACGGCGGCGTGCCGCGGTTCGGCCCACTGGGCTGGGGATCGACCGTCGTCGAATTCTCGGCGGCCTCGCACACGTGAGCGTGGATGTGCCGGTGTGCGAGACTCGAAAGCACCCGAGCAGAGGGGCCACCGACACGTACGAGTTCTGGAACGAGGACGGTGAATGACGGAGAAAGCAGGCTGCTGGTTCGCGGAGGTCGTCGACGCCGCGCAGCTGACACCACACATGGTGCGCGTGACGTTCGGGGGCGAGGACATCGCACAGTACGTCTCCAACGGTTCGCCCGACGAATGTGTAACCGTCTTCTTCCCCCGTGACGGCGAGGACCGCCCACCTGCCATGACCGCGATCGACGGCGTGTGGTGGTTCCACGGCATCGATCCGATCCCGGAAGGCCGCAACTACACGGTTCGCCGATTCGACCCGGCTTCGGGACGCTTGGTGATCGACTTCGTCGCCCACGAGGGCGGCGTCGCGTCCGCCTGGGCGCTCAGCGCCACCGCCGGGCAGACCATTCTGCTCACTCGGCCGCGCCGCTGGTACAACGTTCCCGAGACCGCGCGGTGGCAGTTGCTCGTCGCCGACATGACCGGGCTACCCGCCCTGGGACGAGCCGTCGAACAGCTTCCGGCGGGAGCCCGCGCGCACGTGATCGTCGAGGTGCTCGAGCGCGGGGACATCCAGACTTTCGAGACCGCAGGCGAGGTGACCTACGACTGGCGCGTCGGCTCCGGCAACGGCGACTGCGCGAGCGTGCTCGAGAACGCGGTCGAGAGCTTCGAGCTCCCGGACGGTGAAGGCTACGTCTGGTTCGCCGGTGAGGCCTCGACCTCACGTGCGGTGCGAAAGTACGTCCGCAAGGTGTTGGGATTTCCGGTACGGCAGTTCGAGATCATCGGCTACTGGCGGGTCAACTCCGAGCAGTGGCTCGAGAAGTACAAGGCATACCAGGAAGAAGCCCTCGCGGTGTACAACGGCGCCCTCGCCGCCGGGCGCAGCCAGGCCGAGGCGAGCGACGAGTTCGACGCGATGCTCGAGCGCGTCGGTCTCTAGGCGCTCCGCGCATGTGCGTGGAAATACGTGTCCTGCTATGTATTTTCACGCACCTGCGCCTTTAGGCGCCTTGGGCATCAGAGTCGCCGCCGCGAGCATGAGCACCGCCGCCGCGGCGACGCCCAGAAATACCAGGTGGATGGCGTCGGACAGCTGGCCCGGGTCGGGTTCGCCGGGACCGGAGATGCGGGAGTTGACGATCGCACCGAAGATCGCGACGCCCACGGCGCTTCCGATGGAGCGCGCGAACATGTTCGTCGAGGTGGCGACGCCCCGCTCGGACCACTCCACGCTCGACTGAGCGGCGATCAGCGTCGGGCTCGCGATCAGCCCCAGGCCGAGACCGATGACGAAGCACACCGTCGCGATCTGCCAGATCTGTGAATTCTCCGTGATCAGCGACCCGAGGATGGACCCGATGACGGCGATCGTCCCGCCCGTCAACGCCGTCGCACGGAAACCGAACCGCAGATAGAACCTGCCGGACTGCGAGGCCGCGATCGGCCACCCGATCGTCAACGTCGCCAGCGAAAAACCCGCCACGATCGCACCGGTGCCGAGCACTCCCTGCACGAAGGTAGGGATGTACGACGTCAATCCGAGCACGAGGGCGCCGACGAGCAGAGAGATCAGACTGCTGACGACCAGCACCCGGCGAGTGAACACCCACAGCGGCAGTATCGGCTCCGGGGCGCGGCTCTGCTGCCAGGCGAACAGTGCCAGAGAGGCAATGCCGACGGTGAAGATCGCGACGGAAGCGCCTGATGTCCAGCTCCAGGCCTGCCCACCTTCGAGCAACCCGAGCAGCACCGCCGCAGCCCCGATCGTGAGAAGGCCGGCACCGAGGTAGTCGATCTTGGGCCGTCGACGGCTCATCTCACCCTCGTGGAAGCGTCGGATCAGCATCCAGGCAGCCAAGATGCACAGCGGGATGTTGACGAAGAAGATCCACCGCCACGAGAGATACTGCGAAAAGATGCCGCCGAGCGCTGGGCCCAGCACCGCGGACATCGCCCACACGCTTGCCAGATACCCCTGCACCTTTGCGCGTTCGGCGAGGGTGTAGATGTCGCCGGCGATGGTGATGGACATCGGCTGCACAGCCCCGGCGCCGAGACCCTGGATCGCGCGGAACGCGATGAGCGCTGGCATGCTCCACGCCAACCCGCACAGAATCGAGCCGAGCAGGAAGACGCCGATCCCGAACAGCATGATCTTCTTGCGACCGAACAGATCGGCGAGCTTGCCGTAGACCGGTACGGATACCGCCTGTGCCAGCAGATAGATCGAGAACAGCCAGGGAAACTGGTTGAAACCGCCCAAATCGCCAACGATAGTCAACACTGCAGTGGCGATGATCGTCGAGTCCAGCGCGACGAGCGAGGTGCTGAGCATGATCGCGATGAGCACCGGCCCACGCTCGGACCTGAATCCGATGCCCTCGCTGTTCGAGATCCCACTGTTCGTTGTCATTACCAACCATTGTTGTCCTGGCACCGAGACGGGTCGCCACCAGGGGAAGATAGGGTTGATTTCGTGCGCCCAACTCTCAGTAGCTACCAGCATCTGGCCGGCGGCAAGGTTCGCGACCTCTATGTCGTCGACGACGACCATCTGCTTCTCGTCGCGAGCGATCGAATCTCCGCATACGACCACGTACTCGACACCCCGATCCCCGACAAGGGACGGGTCCTGACCGCGATGAGCGTGTTCTTCTTCGCCGAACTCGGTGGGGTGAACCACCTCGCCGGCGACCCGCTCGACGAGCGCATTCCGCAGGAACTGATCGGCCGTGCTCTTCTCGTGCGCAGGCTCGAGATGGTGCCCATCGAATGCGTCGCCCGCGGGTACCTCACCGGGTCCGGTCTCGCCGATTACCGCCGAACCGGAGCCGTCTGCGGCGTCGCGCTGCCGGCGGGCCTCGTCGAGTCGAGCAAACTCGACGCCCCCATCTTCACCCCGGCTGCCAAGGCTGCGATGGGTGAGCACGACGAGAACGTGGACTTCGACGCCGTGGTCGACAAGGTCGGTGAGAAGCTGGCCACCGAACTGCGCGAGAAGACCCTCGAGATCTACGACCAGGCTGCGAGCTTCGCGCTCGACCGCGGAATCATACTGGCGGACACGAAGTTCGAGTTCGGCCTCGATCCCGACGGGCAACTCGTTCTTGCCGACGAGGTACTCACACCGGACTCCTCGCGGTACTGGCCGGCCGAGGGCTATGCCGAGGGCAAGGTGCAACCGAGTTTCGACAAGCAGTACGTCCGCGACTGGTTGACCGAGGAGTCGGGCTGGGATCGCGGCGGCGACACCCCGCCTCCCGCGCTCCCGGACGACGTCGTCGCATCGACGCGTCTGCGATACATCGAGGCCTACGAACGAATTTCGGGTCTGAACTTCGACGATTGGGTCAAGCCATGACGATCACTCCGCCTGTTGCCAAGAAAGTCCCGCACGAGCGCACTCACCACGGAGACACCTTCGTCGACAACTACGAATGGCTACGCGCGAAGGAAGACCCCGAGGTCATTGCATACCTCGAAGCGGAGAACGCCTACACCGAGCAGCAGACCGCGGGACTCGAGCCGTTGCGAGGAAAGATCTTCGACGAGATCAAGTCCCGCACGCAGGAAACCGACCTGTCCGTGCCGACACGCATGGGTGAATGGTGGTACTACTCACGGACCATCGAGGGCAAATCGTATGGTCTGCAATGCCGTTGCCCCGTCGACTCTCCCGACGACTGGACACCGCCGACGCTCTCCAGCGATACCGACATCTCCGGTGAGCAGATTCTGCTCGACGCCAACCTCGAGGCGGAGGGGCACGACTTCTTCTCGATCGGGGCTTTCTCCATCAGCCGGGACGGCAATTTGCTTGCCTACTCCACCGACACCGAGGGCGACGAGCGGTACACACTGCGCTTCAAGGACCTACGGACCGGTGAAATGCTGGCCGACGAGATCGAACGAATCTCGGCCGGGGCGACCTGGTCCTACGATCACACTCACGTGTTCTATCAGACCGTCGACGAGTCGTGGCGTCCGGACAGCGTGTGGCGTCACGAACTGGGGACGCCCAACGAGACGGACGTGCAGGTCTTCCACGAACCCGACGAGAGCTACTGGGTCGGGTTCGGCTCCACTCGCAGTGAGAAGTACCTGCTGATCTACGTCGGGTCGAAGATCACCTCCGAATGCCTCGTTCTCGAATCCGAGAACCCGAAGGGTGAATTTCGGGTCGTCCTGCCGCGCGTGGACGGGGTGGAGTACAGCGTCGAACATGCGGTGGTAAAGGGCGAGGATCGATTCCTCATCCAGCACAACGGATCTGTCGACGGTTGGGGCACCGACGGCGCGAAGGCGGAGAACTTCCTGCTCGCGGAGGCTCCCGTCGACGATCCGGCGGACCAGACGATCATCGTCGCGCACCGCGAGGACGTACGCCTCGAGGATGTCGACGCCTTCGCTGATCACCTCGTGCTCAACTATCGCCGAGAGGCGTTGATGCGGCTGGCGATCTGGCCGCTCGATGACAACGGCTACGGCGAATACCACGAAATGGAGTTCGACGAGGAACTCTTCGCCGTCGGCGCCGGGGCGAACCCCGAGTGGGATCAGCCACTGCTACGTATGGTCTACACCTCGTTCGTCACTCCGGCGAAAGTGTACGACTACGACCTGAAGTCGGGTGAGCTGCTGCTGCGAAAGTCGCAGCCGGTGCTCGGCGACTTCGACGCGGGCAACTATGTACAGCATCGTGATTGGGCCACGGCGGAGGACGGAACGCGGATCCCGCTCTCGATCATCGCCCGCAAGGATGTGCCCGACGGACCGGCTCCGACCCTGCTGTACGGCTATGGCTCGTACGAGGCATCGATGGACCCGGCTTTCTCGGTGGCTCGGCTGTCGCTGCTGGACCGTGGAATCGTCTTCGTGGTTGCGCACGTGCGCGGCGGCGGAGAAATGGGACGGCACTGGTACGACAGCGGCAAGACGCTGACGAAGAAGAACACCTTCACCGACTTCGTCGCCGCAGCACGTCATCTGATCGACTCGGGCCGCACGTCGCCGAAGCATCTCGTCGCCGACGGCGGCAGCGCAGGCGGGTTGCTGATGGGTGCGGTCGCGAACCTCGCACCCGAGCTCTTCAACGGTATTCTCGCGAACGTTCCGTTCGTGGATCCCTTGACCTCCATTCTCGACCCGTCGCTGCCACTGACGGTGATCGAGTGGGACGAGTGGGGCAATCCACTGGCGGACAAGGCGGTGTACGACTACATGAAGTCCTACAGCCCCTACGAGAACGTCGAAGCCAAGGACTACCCGGCGATCCTCGCGATCACATCCATCAACGACACCCGCGTGCTCTACGTCGAACCGGCCAAATGGGTTGCGGCTCTGCGTGCTACCAAGACCGGTGACTCCGATCTACTGCTCAAGACCGAGATGAACGCGGGGCACGGCGGCGTCAGCGGGCGCTACGAGAAGTGGAAGGAAGTGGCGTTCGAGTACGCCTGGATCGTGCAGCAGACCGGCGCCTAGGCGCTTCCCGCATGTGCGTGGAAATGCATAGCAGGACACGTATTTCCACTCACATGCGCGTCAGCGCCAGACGTAGCGGACCTGCGGGCGCCCGGCCTTGCCATACTCGGTGTGCCGCACGACGAGTCCGTCGTCGGCGAGCCGCTCGAGATACCGCCAGGCAGTGACGCGGGAGACCCCGACGAGCTTGGCTGCCTCGGAGGCATTGAGGCCGTCCGGTGCCTCGCGGACGATGGCGGTAACCCCGTCCATCGTCTGCGGGGCAATGCCTTTGGGAGTGGAAGCGCGTTCGTCGGCGGTACGCAGGTGTGACATCGCTCGGTCGATCTCACGCTGGCTGGCAGCATTGGCACCCGCAGGCAGGGCGTCGTGGAACTCGCGGTAGCGCTCGAGTTTGTCGCGGAACGCAGCGAACGTGAACGGTTTGAGCAGATACAGCACCACCCCGTGCGCGACGGCCGAGCGCACCACGGCCAGGTCGCGCTCCGAGGTGATGGCGATGACGTCGGGACTCGGGCGCAGACCACCAAGCGCGGCCGCGACGTCGATCCCGTTGGCGTCGGGCAGGCCGATGTCCAGCAGCACCAGATCGACCGGATCGACGGCTTCGCTGGCTGCGCGCATGGCGGCCGAACCGGTGTGCGCGGTGCCGACCACGGTGAAGCCCGGCACCCGCTCGACGTACGTTCGATGCGCCTCGGCGATGAGCGGCTCATCCTCGACGATCAATACTCTGATCACGATTCGCTCCGGGTGGTGGGGATCGTCGCGGTCAGTACCGAGCCGTAGGTGATCTCCGAGGTTAACGTTCCGCGATAGCGGTTGACCACCTGGGAAACCAGCGCCAGGCCGAGGCCGCGGGAGTCGGCTTTGGTGGAGTACCCGCGGGTCAGTGCGCTCTGCAGGACGTCGGCGGACATGCCCGGTCCGCTGTCGGAGACTCGTACCACGAGCTCGGTCGCCGAATCACGCACGGTCACTTCGACCCATGGTTGGTCCGATTTCTTCGAGGCATCGATTGCATTGTCTATCAGATTGCCCACCAGCGTGACCAGTTCGCGTGCGGTAACCCTGCCCGCGTGATCGAGTCCGGTGTCGTCCGTGATCGTCAGTTCGACGCCCTGCTCGGCCGCCTGACTGACCTTGCCGAGCAGGAGCGCAGCCAGGGCCGGCTCGTTGACCGAACCCATCAACCGGTCGATCAGGTGCTGCGACAGCTCGAGGTCGGCGGTTGCGAAATCGACTGCTTCCGAGTGTCGTCCGAGCTCGACCATCGTGATGACGGTGTGCAGCCTGTTGGCCGATTCGTGAGCCTGCGAACGCAACGACTCGGCGAAGCTGCGCACGGAGTCGAGTTCGCCCATCACGCCCTGCAGTTCGGTCCGATCGCGGATGGTCAGCACATCTCCCAGTCGGCGGTCGTCCCAGATCACCGGGTCCTGGCTGACGACGAGGATCCGAGTGTCGGTGAGATGCAGTTCTCCGTCGACAGTGCCGGACTCCATGTGTTGCAGTGACTCCGGGAGATCGCTGCGTCGTACCGGTCCGTCGGGGAGGTCCAACAGTCGCCGGGCTTCGTCGTTGACGAGCTCCGCATTGCCGTCGCGGCCGAACACGACCAGACCTTCACCGATGGAATGGAGCACCGCGTCGTGATGCTCGTACATCGTGCGTAGCTCGTCCGGTGCCATCCCGAGCGTCTGACGCCGAAGACGCCTGCTGAGCAGCACCGATCCGACGGCGGCCACGACGAATGCGGCGAGGACGACTCCGATGATGACCGGGAGACCGTCGAAGAACTGGTCGCTGATCCTCGCGCGGGTGACACCTGCCGACACCAGTCCCACGATGTTGCCGTCGGTGTCCGTGATAGGGGTGACCGACCGGATCGACGGCCCGAGTGAACCCACGTAAGTCTCGGTGAACGTTTCACCGGCCAGAGCGCGATCGATGTTCCCGCTGAACGGCTTTCCGATCAACTCGGGCGTCGTGTGAGTGAAACGGGTGCGGTCCGGTGCCATCACGACGATGAAATCGACGCCGGTGATCGCGCGGATCCGTTCGGTCTCGGGTTGAAGCGGAGTCGTCGGATCCGCCGAGGTGACGGCAAGCGCGGTGGAGGGCTCGTTCGCGATGCTGGCGGCGACCGCCACGACCTCGCGTCTCGCGGCATCGTCGCTGTTGGATCTTTCGTTCGCGATGGTGAGGGCCGCGCCCGCCATCACGACCACGGCCATGACGACCAACTGCAGGACGAGCACCTGCCCCGCAACGCTCGTCGGGCGCTTCGACACCTGGTGTGCCTCGATTCTTTCGGTCGAACCTGTGAACAGAATGAACGTATAGGTGACTGGCGTCACGATCTCAACAAACATCGTCCCTCAGCAAGGCGTGATTCACCTCACTCCACCGAAGTCACGAAGGACGTACCCATGACTATCACCATCGACGGCGACGCGAACCGCACACCGGATCCCGCGCCCAAGAAAAAGCGCGACAAGACCCATTGGCTGTACATCGCGGTGATCATCGCCGTCGTCGCCGGCGTGATCGTCGGATTGACCGCCAAGGACTTCGCCACCGAATTGGCAGTGCTCGGAACGCTGTTCGTCAGTCTGATCAAGATGATGATCAGCCCGGTCATCTTCTGCACCATCGTGCTCGGCATCGGTTCGGT
Source organism: Rhodococcus sp. I2R (assembly GCF_020889545.1). Taxonomy (NCBI): domain Bacteria; kingdom Bacillati; phylum Actinomycetota; class Actinomycetes; order Mycobacteriales; family Nocardiaceae; genus Rhodococcus; species Rhodococcus sp. I2R. Next base: position 3,074 of record NZ_JAHUTG010000026.1, on the reverse strand, counting down.
ACGAGCGGCAGCCAGCGTCGGCAAGGTCGGTGGCCTGGCGCTCGCCTACTTCATCGGCATGTCGACCATCGCCCTCGGCATCGGCATGGTCGTCGGCAACCTCATTCAGCCCGGTAGCGGCCTCGACATCCCGTCCGGTGGGGGCTCCCAGTATGCAGCCGCAGCCGAGGGCGCAGGCGGCACCATGGACTTCATTGCCGGCATCATTCCCGAGACACTGGTGTCCTCGCTGACCGCCGGAAGTGTGCTGCAAACTCTGTTCGTCGCCATCCTCGTCGGCTTCGCCCTGCAGGCCATGGGCAAGCAAGGTGAAGGCATCCTCAAGGGCATCGCATCGGTGCAGAAGCTCGTGTTCCGCATTCTGACCATGATCCTGTGGCTCGCTCCGATCGGCGCATTCGGTGCCATCGCAGGCGTCGTCGGCAAGACCGGGTTCGACGCGGTCATCCAGCTCGGCACCCTGATGCTGGCGTTCTACATCACCTGCTTCATCTTCGTGTTCTTCTTCCTCGGCACGATTCTGCGCTTCGTGTCCGGAGTGTCCATCTTCAAGCTGGTCAGGTACCTGGCCCGTGAATACCTGCTCATCGTCGCCACCAGTTCCTCCGAGTCGGCCCTGCCGCGACTGATCGCCAAGATGGAGCACGTCGGAGTCGAGCGCACCACCGTCGGCATCGTGGTTCCGACCGGCTACTCGTTCAACCTCGACGGCACCGCGATCTACCTGACGATGGCCTCGATCTTCATCGCCGACGCGATGAACATGCCGCTCTCGATCCCCGAGCAGTTCTCGTTGCTGCTGTTCATGATCATCGCCAGCAAGGGCGCAGCAGGCGTCTCCGGCGCCGGCTTGGCGACGCTGGCCGGTGGCCTGCAGAGCCACCGTCCGGAATTGCTCGACGGAGTCGGCCTCATCGTCGGCATCGACCGGTTCATGTCCGAGGCGCGTGCGCTTACCAACTTCTCCGGCAACGCCGTCGCCACCCTGCTGGTCGGCACCTGGACCAAGACCGTGGACGCCTCCCGCGTCAAGACCGTCCTCGACGGAAACCTCCCGTTCGACGAGGAAACCATGGTCGACGATCATCTCCCCGAGGACGATCGCCACGCCGCGGGTGGGGACGACAGGCCGACCGACAAGCGCATGGTCGTGGAAGAGCACGCCAAGGCGTGAAATCTGCCGGGCGCCGCGCATCCCACCGGCGCCCGGTTCGGTGAAGCACCAGGAGCGGCCACCGCAGGTAGGTGGCCGCTCCTGGTGTGTTCTCGCCTGGTCGATTCCCCGTAGTTGGGTACTCACAGGTAAGTTCGTGTGATGACTGAAGTCCAGAATATCGGCATCAACACGCTGGGCGGTGCGCCCACTTCTCTCGACGAGTACGCAGGCAGGGCGGTCCTGGTTGTCAATGTCGCCTCGAAATGTGGCCTGACGCCGCAGTACGCCAGCCTCGAGAAGTTGGCCACCGAGTACTCCGCGCAGGGCCTGTCGGTCATCGGCATCCCGTGCAACCAGTTCGGCGGCCAGGAGCCCGGAAACGCCGAGGAGATCGAAACTTTCTGCTCCACCACGTATGGCGTCACCTTCCCGATGATGGAGAAGATCGAGGTCAACGGCGAGAACCGGCACCCGCTCTACGCCGAGCTGACAAAAACCGAGGACGCCGACGGCCAGGCCGGTGACATTACGTGGAACTTCGAGAAGTTCCTGATCTCGCCCGACGGTGTCGTCACCAACCGTTTCCGCCCACGCACCGAGCCCGATGCACCCGAGGTGCTGGCGGCAATCGACAGGATTCTCCCCAAGGAAACGATGGCCGTTTAACCGGCATCCATGTCGACGTCGAGCCTCGTTCACCACGGTGTGCGAGGCTCGAGTCATGTCTGGACGACTGATCGTGTCGATTAGCGGAATCAGGGACGAGACCTGCGAACACGCGGCAGAGTTCGCCCGCGAGCTCGACTCTCGGTCGGTGGCGGTTTCTCTGCTCGTCGCGCCTAGATTGAAGGACAAGTATCGGCTTGTGACCGATTCCGGTACGCAGGAGTGGTTGCGCGCCCGCCGTGACGGGGGAGACGCCATCGTGTTGCACGGTTACGACCAGGCGGCCACCAAGCGCCGCCGCGCCGAGTTCGCCACTCTTCCGCGTCATGAGGCGCGGCTTCGGCTCATGGCGGCCGATCGCGTGATGGAGCAGACTGGTTTGCGCACAAGGGTGTTCGCGGCCCCGCGGTGGCTGGCCTCGCCTGGAGCCATGTCCGCTCTGCAGGATGCTGGGTTTCGAATGACCGCCGGTATCAACGCAATACATGATCTGGAAAACGGAACCGTGGTGCGCGGCCGCGTTCTCGGAATCGGCGAGGGCGTCAAGGCCGAACCCTGGTGGTGTCGAGCGCTGGTGATCGGCGCGGGCCGCACGGCCCGGCGAGACGGGCTTGTTCGCCTGGCCGTCAGCGCCAAGCAGCTCGGTCGCAGCGGACCGCGCATGGCGATGCTCGACGCGGTCGACCTCGCGCTCTACAACGGTGCAACGCCTGCCGTGTACGAGCACGTTCGTCCGGTGCACCGCGCGGCGTAGACGGCTCCTCCTCGATGTGAGCGGTTGAGGCTCTCGCGCAAGAGAGGCGCGTCTACTTGTGTATCGAACTTCGCTGCAGCCACAGCACCGTGATCAACCAGGCTGTTGCGGAAACTGCAGTCAGCGCCCAGCCGGCAATCCCTGCCCAAGGCTGATCTAGTAGTACGGCCACCAGGATGCCCGCAACAACAAGTGCTGCGAAGATCGGTGAAAGTATGCGCTGAGCTTTCACTGGTTGACTCAACTCTTTCCCTGTCGTCGATCGTAGGGCTCATTCCCGCCCACATGACATCGGCGAGTCTGCATGCGAGGGCAATGGCGGCTTGGACGGCTCCGCCGTACGTGAGCGGAAATACGTGTCAGGCTATGCATTTTCGCTCAGTGATACTGGAGTTGTTCGTTGAGGCGGGAGTTTGGCTCGTTTTCGCTCTGACGCCGTTGGCTGTCCTTCATGTGATGTGTCGGCTCTCGCTTCGACGGACAACGTTCACACGCGAC
>NZ_JAHUTG010000025.1:0-81986 GCF_020889545.1 Rhodococcus sp. I2R | reverse complement strand
TCTGCGAGATGCCCTTCGTTGTGGCCGAATTTGATCCTCGAGAAATCTCATTCTTCCACTACGACAGGGCATTTCGTGTCTGCGACCCGCGCTTGGTCGCTACCGAATCGGTGCAACCAGGCTCAGCCACCTCCGGCTCTGGCAGCACCCGATCCTCAACCCCAGCATCGGAACCCGCAGGCTCCGAAGCAATATCCTTACTCAACCTTGATCTCTCCGAACTCGCCCTCAGGCTCAGTAAATACCTCGGGTCAAACTGTCTCACTCAAGGTTGACAGAGAGGGCTGCTGCTATGCCCGACGGCGCGCTGGGAACTGGTCACCCGCCGCGGAGCACAACTCTCGGGGTAGACGCGGGTCATTTCGGCGATCGAGTCTTTCGCCTCGCGCGTTCACGGTCGACTGCTTCTATGTCCGAGTTGATCGTTCGTCGGAGCTTGCGGAATACGAACGCCGAAATCGGCAGGCTTGTCCCGAGCGCGATGATCAACACCAGCGGAACAGGGATGTCGAGGCTGGTCAGTGCATCGACGGCCAGGATGGTCCCCGCGGCCATGCACACGAGCAGCAGACGTGCACCGTTGTAGGTCAGCAGGTGGAGGGCGAGCAGCCCCTGTGCGGTCGTAGGTTACGGAACGGTGGCATCGGATGTCCTGTGATCGTGGTGGGTTACCCTCGGCTCATTCTAAATACTAAGCCACGTGCACAGGTGTGGTGTATCCAGCGTCCCATCGCAACGAAAATGCGGTCCATTCGCTCGAACACGGTGCCGTGTGGGTGACGTACGATCCGAGCCGAGTATCGGCCGAGGACGTGGATTCGCTCGCTGCGCGAGTCGAGGGCGAACCCTACATGTTGATGTCGCCCTATCCAGACCTTCAGGCACCGATCACGCTCCAATCATGGGGCCACCGACTCGAACTCAACAGCGCCTCCGATCCACGAATCACGCAATTCATCGCTGCTCTGCGTCAGAATCCTTCGACCCATCCCGAGAGCGGGGCGAGTTGTTCGACGATTCCCGGCCCGTTCGATCCCGATAATCCACCGCCTTTCGACGCCGGCGAACCAGGCCCGGATGCGGTCCCGCTGGATGAAGAGCCGAACAGTGACGGCGCAGCCGCGCCCGGAGAGGGAGGTAACCGATGACCGTCCACGACGACGTCGAGGTCACCCCGGACGCCGAGCGGAAGTCCGGCCCCAGTCGCCTGCTCATCGGGTTACTGGCGGTGGCCCTCGTCCTGTCCGGAATCCTCATCGGCGTTCTGGTGTCCCCGAACGACACGATCTCCACTACGCCCGCACCGGACTCCGTTGAGGTCGGATTTGCTCAAGACATGTCGGTGCATCACAACCAGGCGATCGAGAGCGTCGGCTCGACGTTCCAGAATGCGGCATCGAGCGGACCGCTGGTTCTGGCGATCGCCGCATGCATGCTCGCCGGTTTGGTCTCGTTCGCATCACCGTGCGTTGTGCCCCTGGTTCCGGGCTACCTGTCGTACCTGGCGGGCATCGCAGGTGCCGACGCGCCGCCCATCGGCGCCGCCTCGACTAGTGGAGCACCGTCGAAGCTGGCGAGCCGCTGGCGGGTGGCCGGCGCCGCGGCTTTGTTCGTTGCCGGCTTCACCATTGTCTTCGTCCTCGCCACCGCTTCGATCTTCGGGGTCATTGGCACCCTGCGCATCAACGAACAGGTGCTCCAACAGGTCGGCGGTGTCATCACGATCATCATGGGCTTGACGTTCATAGGGTTCATTCCTGCATTCCAACGCGACACTCGATTCGCGCCGCAACGCATTTCGTCTCTTGCTGGAGCGCCGGTGCTCGGTGGCGTGTTCGCGCTCGGCTGGACGCCGTGCCTTGGCCCCACCCTCGCCGGTGTGCTGTCCGTTGCTGCCGGCACTGAAGGCGCAACGGCAGCGCGCGGCGTCACCCTCATCGTCGCCTACTGTCTGGGACTCGGTCTACCGTTCGTGGTCCTCGCGTTCGGCTCAAGTTCGGCGATGCGCGGTGTCGGCTGGCTACGGCGGAACTCGCAGAGAATCAAAGTGGCAGGCGGAGTTATCATGATCGCCGTCGGTGTCGCCCTGCTGACAGGGGTGTGGGGTGTGTTCATTGCCTGGATACGCAATGAATTCGTCAGTTCGGTTGTATTACCCATCTGAGAAGGAAGCCGGGCAGCACCAGGCACTGCGTAGTTCGGTACCGACAACGTTTACAGGATCACTCCCTCCACCCAGTTGCCCGTGCCGGGGACAGTGAACCCACTATCTGTCGACGGTGCCGGGCCGCGATGACCCGATCCGAGCACCCCATTCCCCTCCCACGGATCTGCGTGCCCCAAAATGCGACCCGTAGCTCGCTGCCGAATCAGACCCCCTGCCGAGGTTCACCGGCGGGGGAGGGCGTCTTTCCGAGGCCCATGTTGATCGGTTTGGCAGCTTAATGGGCCAGGTCTCCGAAACTGAAGGGCGGGGCTCGGCTGTAGCCAAGCCCCGCCCTTCAGTTGATAGTTACTGGGGGAGCAGGCTTTCCATCGTGGAGATTTCGCTTTGCTGCGCATCGACGATAGTGGAGGCAAGCTCCTTGGCATCGGGATTGGAGCCGTCGGCCAACTCGATCTGAGCCATCTCGATTGCCCCCTTGTGGTGCTCGATCATCATGGTGAGCCACATGGAGTCGAACTCCGCCCCGTTGGCGGCCGACAACATATCCATGTCCTCCTGGCTCATCATGCCGGTCATACCGCCGCTACCCATGTCCATGCCGCCCATGTCCATGCCGCCCATGTCTGCGGACGCAGCGGGCTGTCCCCATGCGGTGAGCAGAGCATTCATCTGCTCCATCTCTGGTGCTTGAACTGCTTCGATGGCCTGGGCCAGCTCGATGACCTGAGCATTCTCGGTTCGGCCGTCGACAAGTGCAGCCATATTCACCGCTTGTGCGTGGTGGGGGTACATCCCTTCAACGAACGTGACATCGGCGTCGTTGAAATCGGCCGATGCTTCGGCCGATGCTGCAGAGGACGACGAGGCCGGTGTATCGCTACTCGACATGCCGGGCATGTCCATTCCGCCGTCGTCACTGCTGCAACCAGCGAGAACTGCGGCGGCAACGGCGGAAGCCGCCGTTATCGCGACCGTGAAGCGGGTAGATCGATTCGAACGCATAGCAAACTCCTCAAATGTGTTGGGGTGGTTCGGATCGACGGGCACACTGGCCCGTCGTCATCGGTGTCTCACGCAACTGTGAGTCACCTGTCAGATCCGAAGCACAGACAATTCGGAGAGAGTGAAAATGGTCCAGGGCGGCGGGTGCCCGGTTCGATGACGAACTGCCGACATTCGCGCAGCGTGGACGAGAGACCCGGCGACGCCCACAACGATTGCCCGTAAGACGGCCAACGCCGCGACGGCGCCGACGATAGCCAGACACAGATGCATAACCGAGCTGTGATCGCCACAGCCATTCCCACAGTGTGCTGCGGAAACACTCTCCACCGCCTACGAGACCGTCATCGCTACCACCGAACGTAGGAACCGTCTCGATGCCGCTATCGCTGAGATGGCTGCGCATTCCTCGTTCACCCCGGTGGTGACCCGGTTGGGGTGTCTTCGCGGGGTGGCGACGTTGACGGCGTTCGGGTTGGCGACAGAGATCGGTGATTGGGACCGGTTGACCGGGCGTTCCATCGGTGCGTTCGTCGGACTGGTTCCTACCGAACATTCTTCCGGTGAATCACGTTCTCAAGGTGGGGTCAGCAAAACCGGTAATGCTCACGTGCGTCGGCTGCTCGTCGAGGCTGCTTGGCATCACCGCACACCGTATCGGCCGGGGCGTGAACTGGTGGCACGGTGGAAGGACTCGACTCCCAAAGCCAAAGCGCGAGGACATCAAGCGAACCGGCGACTGCACGCACGGTGGGAACATTTCGATCAGCGAGGCAAACGTGCCGTCGTCGCCAATGCCGGGATCGCACGGGAACTGGCCGGCTGGTGCTGGTCGCTGGCCACATCTCACATCGTCATCGACCGTTCATCCCGGACATCTATCCGACGCAGATCGTTACTTCGGCGTCGAAGCTTCTTCTATTCCTCGATGCTGCGCGGACACCAGATCACGAGCCGACTCTTGCTCAATACTCGGAATCGCCACTTCCGTGACCTCGCTCAGATGCAGCAACCTCGCTAGATGCCGGGGCATCGCGTGCATCGCTTTTCACTCGATCACCGGAGGACCCGCCTCGTAGACGACTGCCGCATGCCCTGGCAGTGAACGGGTCCACTCCAGGAACACTCTTTCGTGGTCAGGAGAGAGCCGACGCTCGAGCAGCTCCCCGGATCTCACCATCCAAACCGCACGCCACCACCGACCGCGCGTGCACATCCAAACCCACACTCGTACGACCATTCGTCACTGGGGCCTCCACATCTGTGGCTCTACCGGCCAGGACCTACTCCTGTCGGCAACCCACGCTTACATGCGGAGAGGGCCCTAACTAGCGGGTTCCGTTCCGGGCGTACTCGGCGATGGAGTCGATGTTGGATGCGTCGATGAATGCGGGACCGGTCAGAACCGGCTGTCCGCCACCGATGGTGTTTCCGTTGTTCAGGTACAGCCACAGCGAGTCCACTGCAAGGTATCCCTGGAGGTAAGGCTGCTGGTCGATCGCCCATTCGACGTCGCCGGACTGAATAGCGTCGACGAGTGCGGCGTTGGTGTCGAACGTGACCACGGTGGCATCGCTACCGGCATTGGCCTTGGACTGCACGGCCGTCAGCGCGATCGGCGCGCCGAGTGCGACGATGTGGTCGATGGTCGGGTCCTGCTGAAGCTTGGCCGTGATGGTGGCTTCCACCGACGGCATGTCCTCGCTGTTGACGTTGAGGATTTCTGTACTACCGCCTGTGAATCCCTCGGTCACGCCTGCGCATCGCGATTCGAGGGCGACCTGGCCCTGTTCCTGGATGATGCAGAGCACTTTGGTTGCGCCGTCGGCAGTGAGGCGCTCGCCTGCGGTACGTCCGGCTATCGTCTCGTCCTGTCCGAAGTACTGGCTGACGCCCTGTTCTTCCCAGACGTCGTAGCCGGAGTTGAACGCGACCACAGGGATTCCCTTGGCTGTGGCAGCCTCGACCGCAGGTGCCATGGCGTCCGGCTTCGCAAGCGTGATCGCGATGCCGTCGACGTTCGAGTCGATCGCACTCTGCACCAGGTTCGCCTGGTTGGGTGCCTCCGGGTCGGCAGAATATCGCAGCTCGATGTTGTCTTTCGCTGCGGCCGCCTCGGCACCCTTGCGGATGAGATCCCAGAACGAATCTCCTGGAACTTCGTGTGTGATCATCGCGATCGTTGCTCGTGGTGTGTCTGCGGTACCAGCATTGGAACCGCCGCCGGTGCTCTCCGGCGCTCCGCCGGTGCTCGAGCAACCCGCGGCCACGGTGGCGCACAGCGCCAGTCCGAGGACAGCGCCTGAGCGCAGTACGCGGAGCGAACCTGTACGTCCCGAGCCGTGACTCGTCTGAAGTGTCATCAATTCTCTTTCTCGACGCCGATCCCCGATGGGCCGGTGGTGAATCACTCGATGTGGCACTCAATATGTAATCCACATCACAAGCAAAGTCAAGACTTTGTCCTGACATTAAAAACTTTCCACTGGGTACTGCTCGCAGGCCGCGGTATGCACATGTTCGACGCACGTCATGCCCCTTGCCGAGACGGAAGAAACGATGGCGACTACCGTTGTGACCACATCTCAATCTTTAGGGAGCAGGTAATGAGCATCCAACCGGTCGAATCGAAACGTCATCGCGTTGTAGTCATCGGTTCCGGTTTCGGCGGTCTGTTCGGCGTGAAGGCGCTCAAGAAGGCCGACGTCGACGTCACTCTGGTAGCGAAGACCACGCACCATCTCTTTCAGCCGCTCCTCTACCAGGTTGCAACCGGGATCCTCTCCGTCGGCGAGATAGCTCCTACCACCCGTGTCATCCTGCGCAAGCAGAAGAACGCCGAGGTCTTGATGGGCGAGGTCATCGACATCGACCTCACCGCCAAGACCGTGACGTCCAGACTCCTCGAGCGCACCACAGTCACACCGTTCGACAGCCTCCTCGTCGCGGCGGGTGCTCAGCAGTCCTACTTCGGCAACGATCACTTCGCCGAGTTCGCGCCGGGAATGAAGACGATCGACGACGCTCTCGAGCTTCGCGGGCGCATCCTCGGCGCCTTCGAACAAGCCGAATTGTCCCACGACCAAGAAGAGCGCGATCGGCTGATGACGTTCGTCGTCGTCGGCGCCGGACCGACGGGCGTCGAGCTTGCCGGCCAGATCGCAGAACTCGCAGACCGGACACTCGACGGGGCGTTCCGCAATATCGATCCACGTGACGCGCGTGTGATTCTCCTCGACGCGGCACCCTCGGTGCTGCCGCCGATGGGCGAGAAGTTGGGGAAGAGAGCGGCCGACCGGCTCAAGAAGCTCGGGGTCGAGATCCAGCTCAACGCCATGGTGACCGACGTCGACAATGACGGTTTGACCGTCAAGGAAAAGGACGGAAGCACTCGACGTATCGAAGCGCAGTGCAAGGTCTGGTCTGCCGGAGTTCAGGGCAGCCCGCTGGGCAAGATTCTCACCGATCAATCGGACTCGGAAACCGACCGCGCCGGCCGCGTTGTCGTCGAACCCGATCTCACCATCAAGGGCCACCCGAACGTGTTCGTAGTCGGCGACCTCATGCTGGTGAAGGATGTACCCGGCATGGCGCAGGGCGCCATTCAGGGCGCAACCTACGCAGCCAAGCAGATCAAGGCCTCACTCAACGGTGCCGATCCAGCACAGCGCCAGCCGTTCAAGTACTTCGACAAGGGGTCGATGGCGACCGTCTCTCGATTCAATGCGGTTGCGAAGGTCGGCAAACTCGAATTCAGCGGCTTCATCGCGTGGATGATGTGGCTCGCTCTGCACCTGTACTACCTTGTCGGATACCGCAGCCGAATCACCACCGTCATCTCGTGGTTCGTCACCTTCCTCGGACGCGGACGCGCTCAGATGGCGTCGACCGAGCAGCAGGTCTTCGCCCGATTGGCCATCGAGCAACTCAACTCGATAGAAGCGACGGAGAGTCCGGGCGATAGCGGTCGAGCCGACCAGGAAGCCAGAGCCGCAGGCTGATCACCCAGGCTCATTCACACAGAACTCGGCGTCACTCTCGCACTGGATGTGCATGGGTGGCGCCGAGTTCGTGCAGCATGCGATGGACGATCTCGTCGTCGAGCCGATAGGTCATTTTCTTACCGTCCCGCGCCACGGCAACCCAGCCCTCGTTGCGCAACAGCCGCAGCGCATGCGAAACCGACGTCGCCGTCATTCCGAGTGCTGCGGACAGGTCGGTGACACAGATACCTGGCGCGCGGTGCATGCACAACAGGATCCGGAGTCTGGTCGGGTCACCCAGCAGGTCGAATCGCTGCACCCACTCACCGAGATCGTCCACCGCGTCGAGGGCCGCACGCGCTTGTGCCACATGCTCAGGATCGAACGGTCGAAGCACGCCGGCGGTGTCCGAATCGGTCATGACATCAACGGTAGTGCGTCCAGCCTCGAACCGGTGCAGGTCGTCAGCGATCCTCCCGCGGCCAGCGGCATCCGGACAAGGCTGTGTCCGGAACTGTCGGGGGCTCGCTCGTCCGGATATCTCAGCGTGCTCGACAATGCCAAAGGGGCGTTGAGTGCGTCGTGCCCGGTCGTCCCGACGCCCAACTCCACACGGTGGCGCAAATGCGGACGAGTATCGACATCGCTGCGCATCGACGCACGCCACTGCCCAGCGGACTCACCGCTGCGGCCGATCTGAACGCGCTCGCGAAACTCCACCGAAGACGACGAGGTGAAACGGATGGTCGTGTCGGTGTGGTGAACCGCGTCCGCAGCGACGATCATCGGTTCGGGATCGAAGACGAGGTCGCCGCCCTCGTCCACCTCGAACGACCAGTGCGCGAACGATTCCCTATTCGACGCGCTGGGTAGAGCAACCGAGGCCGCAACGCTGTGGACGACGAGCCGAGCACGAGCTGCCACGACGACTCGAATGTGCATCTCGTCGCCGCCGAGAGGTGTTGCAGCCGTGCCGATCATGTGCACGGTATCCGGTCCGGTCAGGCGGCCCGACAATCCTCCCGAGGAGATGATGCGTGGACTGCGATCAGCGCTGGCCTCGATGACGAGCTCAGTGCGCATCGGCGTCGGCCGTCTCCTTCAACTGGGTCCTGACCCATTCGAGGACGAGGGTGGCGGCCGGATCCTCGGTCAGCGAGATCATGGCGGTGGGCCGCCCCTCGCGTACTCGCATTGCGTCGTTCTCCATCACGGTGAGGTCTGCTCCGACGTATGGGGCGAGATCGGTCTTGTTGATCACCAACAGATCGGAGAACGTCACGCCCGGACCACCCTTGCGTGGCACCTTGTCGCCACCTGCGACGTCCACGACGAAGATCTGAACATCGATGAGTCCTGACGAGAACGTGGCTGTGAGGTTGTCCCCGCCGGACTCGACGAGAATGAGGTCGAGCGGCGGGTTGCCCTCGACGAGATCGTCGATGGCATCGAGGTTGGCAGTGATGTCGTCGCGGATCGCGGTATGCGGGCAACCACCGGTCTGGACGGCGGTGATCCGTTCGTCGGGCAGTACGGCATGGCGCCGCAGAAAGTCGGCGTCCTCGGTGGTGTAGATGTCGTTGGTCAGCACGCCGAGGGCCAACTCGTCGCGCAGTTCTCGGCACAGGGCCGCGACCAACGCCGTCTTGCCGGAGCCGACCGGGCCCCCGATTCCGATCCGCAGTGGCTCGCCGGGGACACGGACTCGCTTGGGCCGACCGAGTCCGTGGTCGTGCGGTTGTCCGTCGATGAAATGCGGAGGCATGTCATGGCCTTTCTGGAGCTGAGATGGATCGAAGGTCAGGATACGAAAAGGGGCCGGTCACGATGCGCATGCGACTCGGCCAGCACATCGAGCAGCGGATCGGACAGATCGACGAGCTCGGGCAGATGCGCGCACACCGAGTCGGTGACCTCGTCGCACGTGATCGCCAGACGGAGGGTGCACGCCGCCACCTCGGACGGGTCCAGCGCCAGCAGACGCTGCGCCGCCACCGCGGATCCTGTCATGGTGGTGTAGACCTGGATCGAGGCCACATCCTGCCCAGAGATACCGGCCACGCGACCGACAACTCCGAGCACGACGGCGAGGTGGGGTCGCGGCGGCAATGCCGTCCAATCGTGTTCGGGCCAGCTGACTTTCGCCAACCTGAGCAATCCTCGTCCCTGTGCGCGTGACGCGGCCCTCGCCGCAGGGGACGGTGTTCGTGCGTCACACTCGGCGTCGGCGACATCGGTGGCGACGATCGATTCGCACACCGCCGCCGCGATCGACGCAGACACCGCCCCGGTGGTCCGTAGGCGCCTGTTCAGGAACGCCTCGACCGTCACGAGATCTCGCACGAGTCCTTGCTCGATGGCCTCCTCCACGCCGCCCGAATGCACGTGACCGCCGATCGGCAACCTCGAATCGGCCAGCGACATGACGGTGGCTACCCGTGTGATCGCCGCACTCACGAGATCGCCTGGCAGACTCCGGCATCCCGCACGGTGTGCCCGCTCAAAACAGGAAGTATCTCTGTGCCATGGGGAGTTCCGTTGCCGGGTCTGCCGTCCATACTTCACCGTCGATCTTCACCGTGAACGTGTCCGGGTCGACCTCGATTCGTGGCTGCGCGTCATTGAGCGGCATATCGGACTTGCCTACGGCCCGAACATTGCCCACAGCGACGAGTCGGCGGTCGCAGTTCAATCGGTCCGCCAGACCGTCCTCGATTGCCTGCGGTGCGACGAAATGCACGGAGGTCGCTGCGGCGGCTTTCGCGGAGGCACCGAACATGGGCCTGGGCAGTTCTGGTTGTGGAGTCGGAATCGAGGCGTTGGCGTCACCCATCTGAGCCCAGGCGATCATCCCACCCTTGACGACCAGGTGCGGCCGGACGCCGAAGAATGCCGGATCCCACAGGACCAGATCCGCCAGCTTGCCCGGTTCCACCGAACCGATCTCGTGATCGAGCCCGTGGGCGACTGCCGGGCAGATGGTGTATTTCGCGATGTATCGCCTGACGCGGTTGTTGTCGGCACCGACATCGCCGGCGAGCAGGCCACGCCGCTTCTTCGTCACATGCGCGGTCTGCCAAGTCCGCAGCACCACTTCGCCGATCCTGCCCATTGCCTGCGCATCGCTGCCGATCATCGAGATCGCCCCGAGGTCGTGCAGTAGATCCTCTGCGGCGATGGTCGACGGCCGGATGCGGCTCTCCGCGAATGCGAGGTCCTCGGGTATCGACGGATCCAGATGATGACAGACCATGAGCATGTCGAGGTGCTCGTCGAGAGTGTTGATCGTGTGGGGCCGTGTGGGATTGGTCGAACTCGGCAAGATGTGTCCTTGCGAGGCGACGGTGATGATGTCCGGAGCGTGACCTCCTCCGGCACCTTCGGTGTGGTAGGCGTGGATGCCTCGCCCGGCGATCGCACCGAGGGTGCTTTCGACGAAGCCTGCTTCGTTGAGAGTGTCCGAGTGCAGCGCGGCCTGAACTCCGGCGTCCTCGCACACCCGCAGGCATGCATCGATGGCGGCCGGGGTCGACCCCCAGTCCTCATGCAGCTTCAACCCGGAGGCGCCTGCGCGTAGTTGCTCCCACATCGCCTCGCTACTGACGGTGTTTCCCTTGCCCAACAGCACGATGTTCATCGGCCAGTGGTCGAGAGCTTCGAGCATTCGAGACAGGTGCCACGCGCCGGGTGTGACCGTGGTTGCCTTGCTGCCTTCCGCCGGCCCGGTCCCACCGCCGACCACCGTCGTGATGCCGCCGGCGAGGGCCTCGTCCATGATCTGGGGGCAGATGAAGTGAACGTGGCAGTCGATTGCACCGGCGGTGACGATCTTTCCGTTGCCGGCGATGATCTCGGTCGACGGGCCGATCACGAGATCGGGGTGCACACCGGACATCGTGTCCGGGTTCCCGGCCTTGCCGAGTGCAACTATTCGGCCGTCTCGAATGCCGATGTCTGCCTTGATGATCCCCCAGTGGTCGACGATCACAGCTCCGGTGATGACGGTATCGGGGGCTCCGTCGGCTCGGGTGGCACGTGACTGTCCCATCGATTCACGAATGACTTTGCCACCGCCGAAGACGGCCTCCTCGCCGGCGAGCCCAGGTCCACCGCAGCGGTCCTCGGTGACCTCTATCAGCAGATCGGTGTCGGCCAAGCGAATCCGATCACCGGTGGTCGGGCCGAACAGCTGTGCGTAGCGGGACCGGCTCATGTGCACCATCAAGCATCCAGCTTTCCAGGAGGGGTGAGGCTCAGACCGTGCACTTCGCGGGTACCGCCGATCGGGACGAGATCGACCGTCATCGAGATGCCCGGTTCGAATCGGACGGCCGTCCCGGCCGGGATGTCGAGGCGTCGACCGTGAGCGAGATCCCGATCGTATTCGAGGGCCGCGTTGGCCTGAGGAAAGTGCACGTGGCTGCCGACCTGAACCGGGCGGTCGCCGGTGTTGACCACGTCGATCGTCACGACATCGGCGCCGTCGTTGAGTTCGATCATGCCCTCGGCGGTGATCACCTCACCCGGAACAAGATGCCCGTCATCGCGTTTCGGAGAAATCGGATCGTGCACGGTGATGAGTTTGGTCCCGTCCGGGAATGTGGCCTCGACCTGCACCTCGGGAAGGAGCTCGGGAACCCCGGACATGACGTCGTCGGCGCCCAGCACTTCACGGCCGGTCGCCATCAGGTCCGCCACCGACTTGCCGTCGCGGGCGCCCTCGAGCAGATGGTCGGTGATGAGGGCCACCGCCTCGGGGTGGTTGAGCAACAGCCCGCGCTCACGGCGCCGCCGAGCCAGGTCGGCGGCGTAGCTGATCAGCAGACGGTCCTGCTCGTGTGGAGTCAGCCGCATTGGTCTCCATCCTCATCGGTCTCGGCCACGTCGATCGGCCCTTTTTCGGTGACGCCAATACTGACACGATTCACGTGGAGCGGCAGCGAACGCCGACATCGGCGGTGATGTCAGGCCTTCGGATCGGGGGACGAAGCCCCGCCGACTGTCCGAGTCAGCAGAGCGTCGAGGACTTCTCGCGTGATCGACGACGAGACGGACTTCAGATCCTGTTCGCTCACCGCGCCCGAGTCGAGTCCGCGCACGAGAACCCCGGCGAGCGCCTGCGCAGTTGCCGGCTCGTCCATCATTCCCCCCGAAGCGCGGTCGAGATATGCCGCCACCCGTGTTGCCGCTGCGGGCATCGCCGACCGGAAGAACGACAGCGTGGCAGTCCACCGGGTCGCGAGGTGCGCTGGGTGCATGTCCCAGCCCTGATAGAAGCCGCGTTCGAGCGAGCGTGTGACCAGTGCGGCGTGGCGAACGATCGCCGATTCCATCTCGTCGGGTGTGCCGACGGGAACGACCTGGGTGGAGCCGTCACACACCCAGACTCCGCTCTGTGCGGCTGCAGCCAACATGACATTCTTCGCGTGATCGGCAACCGGATGTGCGAGAGACTGCTGCGCCGAGGCGATTCCGCATGCTGCGCTGTAATCGTAAGTGCCGTAATGGAGTGACGTGCAACGGCCGTCGGCGTGTCCCAATGCGCGTGCAACCGTGGCAGTGCCGTCACGTCCGACGACAGCCTGAGGGCTCTCGATCTGCAGCTCGAACCGTAGCGAGCGTTCGGCAAGCCCGTGAGCGCGCTCGAGTTCTTCACACAGTGCCACCACTGCGTCGACCTGTTCCACTGCACGCAGTTTCGGCACCGTGAAGACGAATCCGTCGGGCACGCCCCCAGCACCGTCCAGCACCAGCTCGAGTGTCCTGATGGCGCGACCGCGTTCATGGGGCGCAAGCCCTTTGGGGCGAATACCCAGCCAGCTCGGCCCCGACGGATCCGCTGCAAGTCTCGCGAGGACCCGGCCGGCCCGGCGAGCATGATCGTCCTCGACGGAATCAGCGAGCCAGCCGTAGCCGTCCTCGAAGTCGATCCGCAGATCCTGCACAGGGCTGCGTTCGAGGATCTCGCGAACTCTGGGAACGATGCCCGCCGAGTCCAGCGAGTCGAAGACCTCACGGTTCGCATCGAGCAGAGCCAGTGCATCGCTTCCCCACTGCTGCGGCAGATCCACCGAGGCATCGGAGGCCGACACGTACACCGTGTGGATCGGCTGTCCACCGAGTCGATCACCCGGATAGTCGCGCGCGAGTGCAGCATCGACCGGCCCGAGAATCGTGTCGATTCGGTCGTACGCACGTTCGGTGAGGCGAGCGCCAGTGGAGGCCGGCTCGGGCCCGGGGGCTTCGTTCGTCACCGGACCTACTGTCCCAGACTTTCGGTATCGACGATGTTCGCCAGACGTACCTTGCCCTGTGCGACGTGCTTGCCGGCTTCGTTGGTGATGTCGACCTGCCAGATCTGCTGTGTTCGACCTCGATGTATCGGCCGCGCTTCGGCAACGAGGCGTCCCTGACGAGATGCGCGGAGGAAGTCCGTGTTGTTGTTCACGCCGACCACGTGCCCGCGCTCACCCAGCCAGACGGTTGCACCGATACTTGCGAGCGACTCCACCACCGAGCACAGCACTCCGCCGTGCATGATGCCGGCCGGTTGATGCAATGCCGGGGTGACCTCCCATGTGGCGCGAACGTGGTCGGCGGAGATGTCGGTGTACTCGAGGCCGACTGCCCCGTCGAAGCCTCGACCGCACAGCTCGGTCATCTGCGCTGGGTCTATATCGCCGAGGTTCGGTGCACCATTCGCTGTTTCGTGTTCAGTCTCGCTCACAGGTTCTCCTCGCTCGCACCAGTGTGCATTCCGGCAACGACGATTGATCACCGCCGCCGAATCAGAACTACACGACCGTGGATGCAGGAAAATCGGCGGGCCTCACATTCGGTGAATGTGAGGCCCGCCGCGCAAGGACCGGGAGTCTCTGCAGCCCTCAGGACTCCGGCACGGTCCGTTCGCGTGTGTGACTACCCAACTATAGGCAAGGCTTACCTCATTGAGCAATCCCTACGATGCACGCGCTCGTGTTCGGCCGATCGGCACGGTTCGATTTCGCACGGGGCGGTTTCGGACGGGGGCGCCCGCCGCGACGAATGCGTCCAGTAGCGCCTGACCCCTCCGCGCACTCTCCGACGCATAGGTCCCGGCCAGTACTGGAACGAGAGTGGAGGCGCCCAGCACCGAATCCCCCACCAGGCTCCAGAAGACGCGAGCATCGATGGGTGACCTGCTCGCGAACGAACGCAGCACCGCCTCGAGGGAGGTGATGCACCGATGAGCCGTCCACACCAGGAGTGCCTGCTCGCACGGTAGCGTCACCGCACCCGGCTCATCCGCCAGGGCGTCGCCTGGTAGCACCCTCAGTACGGGCGAAGTGACGCCGGCCCAGTCGATACACCCATCGCTGTCCATATGAATCCACAGGTTGTCGATGCCGGGGTCCCAGGCACGGCCCTCCAGCACCAGCATTGCGGACACGCGACCGACCACGGCGTGCACCAGGGCCGTCGCAACCTGGATCGCCGCAGACTCGGGTTCTTCGAGATCCTCCATCGACCGAGCAACCATCTGCTCCACGCGGCCGTCGTCCAGCCCGGCCGCGAGCTGCCACCACCGCCGCTTGCTCTCGTTCGCCATCGTCGCCACCGCGTACATCCGCGGATAGTCGGGATTGAGTGAGCGCAGTCGCGCGCTTGCGCGCATCAGTGGGCCGCCCTGGCCGCCGCGTTCGGTTGCACGACGTACATCGGCCCAAGCATCGCGTGTCGTGGACACAGCATCGTGAGTCGTGGTTGCTACGGACACCGGAACACTCCCTCGAGTCGACATCATGAACCTTCGGTTCGTTCGATGTAGGTTAGCCTAACCATTAGTAGGCGGGGTGCGGGACTCGGGTAGCCGCTATACGGCATGCCTTCCCTTACCTGAGCGCACACTACGAACAAGGGTTCCGTAACCTAAGACGCGCCATCTATCACAGCGAGGAGTCATCACGCAGTGACGACGACACCATCTGCCGACCCGGTCACCTCGTCGGTTCCGGATCTCACCGCGCTGTCGGTGGGCCCGCGCCTCGATTCCGACGACGCGTTCGCCACCGAGGACATCCCTCGTGGTCAGGCGCGGTGGACACCGCGAGCGTGGGCAGCGATCGTCGACCTTGCGATCGTGCTGATACCTCTCGCCATCGGGTGGTCCGTGGTCGACTCCCTGCGCGAGGCCAACGGTGGCGGCCAAGCCGATCGCTTCGTGTTCGGCAGTATCGCGCTGGCGGTGACTGCAGGTGTGGCCAGCTGGAACGTGGGCTTCCGAGAGGGCCGGGAAGGACAGAGCACCGGCAAACGATGGGCCTCGCTCATCGTCCGGGACAGCGTGAGCGGCGACGCGATCGGAGCGAAGCGCGCTGCGCTCCGCAGAATGGGAATCGGCCGGGGAACCAGCGAAGTAGTCCACGAGAAAACCGCCATCGACGAACTGTTCGAACAGGTTCCCCAGGACACGTCGGTGGCGGGCATCCGCAGACGCCGCATACTCGGTCTCATCGTGCTGGCCGTCGCACTGGCCGCAGCGATCCTGGCCAGTATCGCAATAGGCGCCCGACCTCTGACCTTCGACGAAATCGGTCACGCGCTGTTGTCCAGCACGGGCACCGACACCGACATCATCGTGCGGACCCTCCGCGTTCCACGGACGCTGCTCGCTCTCGTAGTGGGCATCGCACTCGGCATTGCCGGCGCGTTGATTCAGGGACACACCCGCAATCCACTCGCCGACGCGGGGCTGCTCGGACTCAACGCCGGCGCAGCATTCTTCGTGGTTCTCTCGATCTACCTGTTCGGATTCAACTCCCCGAGCCAGTACCTGTGGTTCGCTTTCGCCGGGTCCGCGCTCGCCAGCGTCGTCGTCTTCGGGCTCTCGTCGATCGGAAACGGCCGCGCGAGCCCGTTGAATCTGGCGCTGGCCGGGGCGGGCGTCGCCTTCTTTCTCGCGGCGATGACCAACGCCATCGTCATACTCGATCAGACGAGCCTCGACGGGTACCGATTCTGGTCCGTCGGGTCGGTCGCGGGCCGCGGCCTCGACGTGCTGTGGCAGGTGCTGCCGTTTCTCGTGATCGGCGTCCTCATTGCATTGGCGAGCACCCCGGGCCTGAACGTCATGAGTCTCGGTGACGACGTCGCCCGCTCCCTCGGCACCAACATCGCACTCACGCGCACGGTCGGCATCGTCGCCATCACATTGCTCACCGGCGCAGCCACCGCCGCCTGCGGCCCCATCGCGTTCATCGGCCTCGTCGTGCCGCACATCGCCCGTGTGGTGACCGGACCCGACTATCGCTGGCTGGTTCCGTACGCGGGTCTGATGGGCGGGGTGATGCTCCTGGTCGCTGATGTCATCGGCCGCGTCGTGGTCCGGCCAGGCGAGTTGCAAGTCGGCATCGTCCTTGCACTGTTCGGTGCTCCGTTCTTCATTGCTTTGGTTCGTCGTCGAAAGTTGGCAAGCCTGTGACCACCGAAGCAGAACCTGTTTCAGCGCCCGTCGACGCTCCGGGTCACCGTGTGCCTTCGCGACCGGCGTTCCGCGTTGGTCCGGTCTCGTTGGTCAGGCGACCGATCATGGTGTTGCTGACCCTCGCCATGCTCACCGCGCTCTTCCTGATGTTCTGCATCAACATCGGCCGCGGCGACTTCCCGCTGTCCATTCCGCAAGTGATCGATGTCCTACTGGGTGGAGGTTCGCGTATCGATCGATTCATCGTCATCGACCTTCGTCTACCCCGGTCGTTGACCGGAATTCTCGTCGGAATGGCCCTCGGTATGTCCGGGGCGGTGACGCAGTCCATCGCACGCAACTCACTCGCGAGTCCCGACATCCTCGGCATCACGGCAGGTGCCAGCGCAGCGGCAGTCGCGCTGATCGTGCTCGGCGGCGGCGGTACCTTCGTCGGTCTGCTCGCCACACTCGGACTCCCCCTCGCCGCTCTCATCGGCGGTGTAGCCACCGCAATGATCATCTACGCGCTCGCCTGGAAACGCGGGGTCGAGGGATTTCGACTGATTCTCGTCGGTATCGCCATCAACGCGATGCTCACCGCGGCGATCGGATGGCTGCTCATCAGTGCGGAGATCAACGACGTCTCGCGCGCGCAACTGTGGCTCAACGGATCACTGAACGGCGCAGACTGGTCGACGGTGTGGCCCGTGCTGGTCGCGATCGTCACCGTCGGCGGCTTCGTACTCCTGTCCACGTTCACCCTCGGCGCGCTTCGGTTGGGCGATGACAACGCGCGATCACTCGGTGTGCGCCTGCAGCATGGACAAGCATCGCTGTTGTTGGCCGCGGTCGCGCTCGCGGCGATCGCGACCGCGGCCGCCGGCCCCATCGGCTTCGTCGCGCTCGCTGCACCTCAGATTGCCCTTCGCATCCTTCGAACTCCGGGACCCCCGATACTCGCGTCCGCACTCATGGGCGGGCTGCTTGTCGTGGGCAGCGACCTGATCGCGCGGACAGTGCTTCCCGTCGAATTGCCGGTCGGCATCGTCACGTCCGCGCTCGGCGGACCCTTTCTCCTCTATCTGCTCGTCCGTAGTAACCGAAAGGTTTCCGCATGACCACCTTCGAATCGTCGCGACTCGTCGCGGAAGATCTCACCCTCGGTTACGGCGACCGCGTCATCATCGAGAAGCTGAACGTGCAGATCCACGCGGGAGTCATCACGACGGTGATCGGCCCCAACGGGTGTGGCAAGAGCACCCTGCTCAGGTCTCTCGGAAGACTGCTCAAACCCAAGTCCGGAAGAGTGATCCTCGACGGCAAAGCCATCACTTCGATGCGCACGAAAGATGTCGCGCGTGTTCTCGGCATGCTGCCCCAGGCACCGACCGCGCCAGAGGGTTTGACCGTCGGCGATCTCGTGTCGAGAGGTCGCCACCCTCACCAGTCCTGGATACGTCAGTGGAGCTCCGACGACGAATCCCAGGTCGCGAACGCACTCGAGCTGACCGGCGTCGGCGATCTCGCGGACCGACCGGTGGACGAGTTGTCCGGCGGACAACGTCAACGGGCGTGGATCTCGATGGCGTTGGCGCAGGGCACCGACATCCTTCTCCTCGACGAACCGACGACGTACCTCGATCTCGCTCACTCCATCGAGGTCCTCGACCTGGTCGATCGTCTACACGAGGAGTTGGGGCGGACCGTGGTGATGGTGCTGCACGACCTCAACCTCGCCGTACGCTACAGCGATCAACTGATCGTGATGTCCCAGGGCAAGATCGTCGAGGCCGGAAGGCCGCAAGACGTGATCTCCGAAAAGCTCCTGCTCGACGTGTTCGGACTAGAGGCACGCGTGATCGAAGATCCTGTCTCGGATCGCCCGCTCATCGTGCCGATCGGCACCCGTCACGTCTACGGATCGGTCGGTGGTCCCGTCGAGGCGTCGGAGTCGATGGCGCCCGGCAATTAACGTTCGATCATGGTTCTGAGCAGTCGCATGCCATCTCCCAGCGACACGTCGGGGAGATAGGCCCGACCGATCGCGTTCCCGATGCTCGGCAGCGCGGCGGGGTCGGCGAACGTCATGTGCATGGGTTCGTACCGCGGCTGAAATTTCGCCTTGAATGCAAGCAGCGACCGAAATCCGTACACGGGCTCGAGCGTCCTGCCCAGCAGGTCGAGCAGCCGATCGAGGACCCGGGAGAACGTCAGCTCGTCGGTGGTCTCCGCTGACGCCTCGGGCCCCGACTGTGCTCCACGATCTGCAACGACCTTCGCGAGAGGGGCCCCCGACAAACTCAGAATGCGCACGCCCTCCTCCTTCAGCGACACCGCAGCCGAGGCGATCAGGAACTCCATCGTCGGCCGGAACCCCTCCGACCGTCGACGCATGAAGTCCAAGGTCCAGCCGACGATCCTGCCGTTCTCGTATACCGGCATCCACGATGTGATGCCGTGCACCGTTCTGTGTTCGTCGACCGCGATCAAACACCTCACGTGCGGATCGTCGACTTCGTCCAGACCGCCGAGCGTGAACCCCATCTCCGGCATTCCCTTGTCCGCAACCCACTCCTCCGAGATCGCCGTGATCTGGTCCGTGATCGCGAGCGGTGCATCGTGGAAGCTGACCCATTCCGCGCTTATCCCCGCCTTCTTCGCACGGTTCAGCGCGGTGCGAACATCCTGGAAACGTTGGCCCGTGAATGCCAGATTCTCGAGATCGAGGACCGTTTCCTCGCCTACCTGGATACCGCCCCATCCGAGAGCATCGGTGATCTGGCGTACCTGCGGTGTGACCGAGTAGAAGCACGGTATCCAGCCGTTGGTCGATGCGAACTCGGCGAAGTCGACGACGTTCTCGCGCAGCCGCTCTCGCGGCCCGACCGGATCGCCCGTCGTCAGAGCGACACCGGCGATCACCCGGTACGCGACGAAGCTGGTTCCATCCGGTGAGAACCAATACGTGTTGCCCTTCCACAGAGTCATCCACGACAGCGCACTACCCGTGCTCGAGGTCAGAGTCGCCCGTGCGCGACTGGTTGCACCCTTGTCGGAATCGGCCGCCGAGGTCGAGAAGGTGCTCAGGATCGCGATACACAGCACGGCCCAGAACAACACACCGGTCCACTCGAACAACACCGTCGCGAGAGTGCTTTCCGGGAGGAATCGTGGATCGAGCCACTGGAGATAGACAGGTGGGAGAAGTCGCTGCGGGAAGTCGCCGATCAGAGCCGCAGCTGTGGGTTCGTTGTCGAATCCACCCCGGGCGAGAAGCCCTCCGAGAACGTAGAGCGAGGCCAGAATCGCGGCCGTCGCGGCTCCGATCACGGTGAACTTTCGGTAAGTACCGCGTGGCGCGGTCACGTCGAAGTATTTGCGTGTCAACAGGAGTACCACCAGCACCGCGAGCGGCAGCAGAAAGGGC
Organism: Rhodococcus sp. I2R; assembly: GCF_020889545.1. NCBI lineage: Bacteria > Bacillati > Actinomycetota > Actinomycetes > Mycobacteriales > Nocardiaceae > Rhodococcus > Rhodococcus sp. I2R. Next base: position 61,962 of record NZ_JAHUTG010000025.1, on the reverse strand, counting down.
ACGATCGTGCGGTAGGCCGTGGGCGAGTCGAGACCGTAGAAGACCGAGTCGTTGTCGCCGGCCTCGACGAAACGTATCGCGTAGTTCGCTATCGAGACGACCAGCAGCACGCACTGGGCGACCACCGTCGCGTACCAGGCCGCAGCCCGCCCGCGGCGTAGACCGTCGGCGAGGCACAGCAGAAAGATCGAGGGCATCAGCGACAGGATCGTCGGCCCCACTCCCCCGAGACGCAGCTCCAACAACCCGGTACGGCACTCCGCGTCGCCCGGGGAATCCGCGCAGATTTCGCGCACCTCACCCGGTGTGTAGGGCACGCCACGAATCACCTCACGCAACACCGCGAACGGGCCCACAGCGTTCGGGCTGAGCGCCGCGAGCAGCGGCCCGAGCGCGCTTGCGGCGACCACGAGCGCCACCAGGACACGGCCTTCGCGCTGGGTGCCGGCCAAGCGCGGACCCCGCGCGGACCTGCCGACAAGGACGGGGCCGAGCAACAGACCCACCACCGCAGCTGCGAGCCGAACGACATCCTGGAGGTGGCCACTGAACAGTGCCAAGGTGATCAACAGCGCAAGGAGACCGACCCGGATGCGCCGACGCCACAGGGTGTCCATCCGCGAGCTGGCCACCATCACCACCCCGACAATCCAGGTGGTCGGACCCACAGCCGTACCGACATGCAGGCGAAAGCCCCAATTCGCGTCGAACAAACGAGCAAGAGCCGCGAGACCGAGACCTGCTATGGCACCGAGAACCTGGGTCGCTACCGCTGCCACGGCAAATTTGCGTGAACCGATCCGGCGTTCGATAGGGGCGGCGGCGACGAAGACGCCGACGACGAACACGACGTACCCGATCACCCCGGGCGCCAGCAGACCGGAGGTTACAACGGTCCAGATTCGAAGGTGTTCGAACGCCACGATGCCCAGGGCGAGCTGTCTGCGGACCGTGTCCCCGCCGATCAACAGTGCAAGCACGCCCAGAGCGGACACGACGAAGAACAAAGCGATGCTGATCGGTGCACCCTTTGCGCCGAAGACCACGAGTGCGCGCAGTCGCACGAATTGCCGCGATACAGCGCGCCAGGCATGTTCGACTCGGGCGCTGCGGCGGGCGAACCACGATGGCGTGGAAACCGCGTCCTCGGGGACACTGTCGGACGCCATCTCGGGGGCACTGTCGACGGGACCGGTCATGAGATCAGACCTACTCTCTGCATCAACCACGGCAACTGTTGCTTCAAACCTTCGGACCAGACTGCGAAACTGTGGCCGCCGGGTATTTCCGAGTATCGAACGTCCATGCCTGCCGCTTCGGCTGCCTTGTACATCGCCTGTTGGCCGGCCCGGTACTCGTCGTCGTCGGCGCCGACCACGAACGCGCCACCCGAGTCGGGGAACCGCTTCGTTTCGAGCAGATCCATCGGGTTGACGGCTTCGAACGCGGACTCGTCCCCGCCGAACGCCTCGTTCACGGTGCGGCTGCGATCACCGAGAGTCGGTTCGATCTGCCCCGAAAGGTCGAGGAAGGTCGGGTAGATGTCAGGGTGATTGGTCGCCATCTGGATTGCACAGGTACCGCCGTAGGACAGGCCCCCGATGGCCCAGCTTCGAGGGTTCGGGTCGACCTGAAACGTCGACTCGATCCAGGTCGGCACGTCGCGCGAGAGGTACGTGTCGACGTTGCCGAGCGGTGAATCCACGCACAGCGGGTTGGCCAAGGTGGAACCCGTCGCGTCGGCAACCACGACGACGGGTGCCAGACCGGCATGATCTCGGGCGAAGTCGTTCATCGTCTCGGCCAGCTTTCCCCCGTTCAACCAGTCCTCGGGCTGCCCAGGCTGCCCAGCGAGCAGCACCAGCACAGGAAGAAGCGGACGTGGGTCGGCGAAGTAGGCGGGCGGCAGGTAGATCTGGGCAGGGCGAGCCGAGAAATTCGACGCGGTGGCCTCGATCGTCGCCGAGGTCAGCTCTCCTTCGGTCTGCAGTGAGGGCGGGGGCGACCACACCGTGTCGAGGGGGCTGCCGGTGACCACATCAGCCTCCGGTCCGGGCACCTGATCGAGGCTCACACTGTTGGCGTCGGCGAGGCCGAACAGTGAACCCACCGTGGGATATGCCGCGAACACCATGTTGATCTGAGCTGCGGCCGCGACCACCACCAGCAGAGCCGCCAAGACCGATACGACGCGGGTGAGAACCCTCCGAGCGGCGAGCGTCCGCGGAACCATCAGTAGCAGGGCCGCGAGTGCGACGCCTATCCATACGTAGATGGGGATTTCGATCGGATCGGGAAACGGCCGCCACAGCTTCTCCACGACGAGGTAGATCGCGAGCGTCACCGCTGCCGCGCCGAGGAGGCAAGCGGGGAGCGCTCGCTGCAGATACCAGCGCTTTCGGCACGCAAGGAGCCAGATTGCACCGAGGACTCCCGCCACCGATGCGACGGCGGAGGTCGTATCGCTCACCAGCGAGAGCGACGCGAGCCAGTTCACCGGACTCGGTCGAGACGTCGTGGCCATGACATGAATGCAGAATAAGCACTCTTCTCAGCTGATCGGCGTGGTGTCGCACAACTGGCGGCGAGTCGCCTATGACGGATCACACAACGGTTGCATTTCATGTACTACCCCGAGTAGTACGCATTTGCGTCGGACTACCCGTAGACTCAGAGGAATGGCTGGTCTAGGGGAACTCGAGCGCGCAGTGATGGATCATCTCTGGGATTCTTCGGAGCCCCAGACCGTGCGGCAGGTGCACGAGGCGCTCTCCGCCCACCGTGAGCTCGCGTATACGACAGTGATGACGGTGCTACAGCGTCTGGCCAAGAAACAACTTGTCGTGCAGCAGCGGGACGACAGAGCTCATCGCTACGTCCCCCTGCACGGTCGAGACGAGCTGGTTGCCAGCCTCATGGTCGACGCCCTGGCGCAGGCCCCCGAGTCCGGTGGACGCGCCGCTGCCCTGGTGCACTTCGTCGGCAGAGTCGGCGCCGATGAAGCAGCCGCCCTCCGCGAAGCACTCGCTGCCTTGGAAGTGGCACAATCGGACGAGCCCTCCCACGCTCTCGTCGCAGACGGAAAGTCCGATTGACCCCTCCCCTCGGTTAGTGAGGAAATGAACTCCACCACCGCACTGGTTTTCGCGGTACTCGCCCTGCTGCTCGCGGGGCCGGTTCCTGCGTTTCTGAGCCGTGCGAAGTGGACTCACTTGGCGCCCCGGGCCGCCCTCGTCCTGTGGCAGGCAATCGCCATCGCCGCGGTCCTCTCGGCGTTCAGCTCGGGCCTGGCCATCGGCGGTCTACTGCTCGTTCCGGGTCCCGACGGTCGACCTACGACAGCGCCTACGGACGAGATCGAAGCACTGGGATTTCCCCTGTGGCTCCTTTACATCGTCGTGCTCGCCATCACCCTGGGGATCGGCGCAAAGCTGATGTACTCCATCGTTCGAGTTGCGGTCCGCACTCGGCGGCGACGAGCACGCCACCGAGTGCTTGTCGACCTGCTCGACCGCAGCACCGACAACGGTCGCCCTTTCCCCTGCATCCGCGATGCCGACGTTCGTGTTCTAGACGCGGTCGAACCGATCGCGTACTGCCTGCCGGGGCTCCGTCAGCGCGTAGTTCTCAGCGAGGGTGTTCTAGCCAGTCTCGATCCGTCCGAGGTGCTCGCAATTCTGAGCCACGAGCGGTCGCATCTACGTTCGCGTCACGACCTCGTTCTCGAGGCGTTCACGGCTGTCAACGAAGCGTTTCCCCGAATCGTTCGAAGCAAATCGGCATTGGGCAGTGTCCAATTGCTCGTAGAGCTCCTAGCCGACGATTCGGCTGTCAAAGCCACAGGCCCCACTCCCCTCGCGCGGGCGCTCGTCACCTGCGCGGGCTCCACTGCACCGCGAGGAGCACTCGCCGCAGGTGGACCGAGCACCCTGATCCGAGTACAACGCCTCGCTGGGCCAGGAAACGATGCACGAAGAGGTACCGCTGCCTACGTCGCGGCCGCCATCATCCTGATCGTTCCCACGATTTTCGTTGCGATGCCCTGGTTGGTCGAACTCAGCCGACTCATCCGGCATCACTGAGTGTCGAAAAGAGTCGGCTACCTCACATCCGTTCGAGTCGGTGAATCGAACACCGGTCGCGTACACTCGAACACGGTCGCCATTGCGGCCTAGTAAATCGAAGGCACAAACAGCCCCACTTTGCGCATATGAGAAAGCGCATGGATGGCCAGGTGACAGTGCCCTGGCTCGTCATGAATGTGTTGTAGCTGTTTTTGTGCCCCTCTCGCGGGTGTTTCTGTACAGCTGTTGCTCTGTGGCGTGCCCGCAATCCGGAGAGGTTCAACTGCGTGACTCACGCTGTCTTGACTAGTACACCCGACGTTTCTGCTACACCCGAGGTTCCAGGCGCTGATTCGTCTGTCGCGGCCGACGTCATCACCTTCGCCCAACTCGGACTTCCCGAGCCCGTAGTCGCGGCGCTCGCACGAAACTCCATCACCATCCCCTCGCCCATCCAGGCGAAGGCTCTACCGGACGCGATCGCCGGCAAGAACGTGCTCGGCCGCGCGCAAACCGGCTCGGGCAAGACGCTGGCCTTCGGTCTGCCCATCCTTGCCCGTCTCGCACTGCATACCGACCGCCCATCCGCGAAGCGGCCGCGCGCACTCGTGCTCGTCCCTACCCGTGAACTGGCCTTCCAGGTTGTCGAGTCGATGGCACCGTACGCCGGTGCCCAGGGCTTGACGGTGCGCGCCGCAGTCGGCGGCACCCCATTCAACAAGCAGGTCGAGCAACTGCGTCGCGGCGTCGACGTTCTGGTCGCAACTCCGGGTCGCCTCGCCGACCATCTGCGGCAAGGTACTTGCGTGCTCGATTCCATCGAGATCACAGCGCTGGACGAAGCCGACCAGATGGCCGACATGGGATTCCTCCCCGAGGTCCGCGCCGTACTCTCCGACACTCCGGCAGATGGACAGCGAATGCTGTTCTCCGCCACTCTCGATCGCGAAGTACAGTCCATCGTTCGCCAGTTCCTGCCCGACCATGTCGAACACTCGACGCAGGACGGCAAGGCCAGTGTCCGGACCATGGACCACTACATGCTCATGGTCGACCGGGGCCAGAAGGACATCGTGTTGTCCGAGATCGGGGCACGCGAGGGTCGCACGATCATGTTCGCGCGCACCAAGCTCGGCTGCGACGGCATCACCGACCGTCTGCGCGCACTCGGCATCGCCGCTGAGTCGCTCCACGGTGGCAAGGCCCAGAACCAGCGCACCCGCGTGCTCGATCGATTCAAGAATGGCCGAACCCCGGTTCTGGTGGCTACCGATGTGGCCGCACGCGGAATCCACGTCGACGGGATCGATCTCGTCGTGCACGTGGACCCGCCTGCCGACCACAAGGACTACCTCCACCGTGCCGGCCGTACGGCACGCGCCGGCGAAAAGGGCACTGTCGTTGCGATCGTCCTGCCGAATCAGCGTCGACAGGTTCAGAAGTTGACGGGAATGGCCGGAGTCAAAGCGACCTCGGTGAATGTCTCGCCAGGTTCGACCGAACTGTCTTCCATCACGGGCGCGAAGAAGCCGACCGGCGAGGCACTGCGTGCAGAGAACTCCAGCCCGCGTGACCGCCGCGACAGCCGTCCCCGCACCGGCGGCTACCAGGGCGACCGTCCCCGCACCGGCGGCTACCAGGGCGACCGTCCCCGCACCGGCGGCTACCAGGGCGACCGCCCCCGCACCGGCGGCTACCAGGGCGACCGCCCCCGCACCGGCGGCTACCAGGGCGACCGTCCCCGCACCGGCGGCTACCAGGGCGACCGCCCCCGCACCGGCGGCTACCAAGGTGACCGTCCCCGCACCGGCGGCTACCAAGGTGACCGTCCCCGCACCAGCGGCTACCAGGGCGACGACACTCGATCGGGCGGATTCCGTAGCCGCACCGACCAGCGTTCGTACGACGGTTTCGACGGTCCCGCACGCAATAGCTGATGCGTGACCGCTGAACCACAGCACGGCACACCGGGCGCCGCCTCGAATGAGAATTCGAGGCGGCGCCCGGTTTCGTTTGCGCCCGAACAGGCTCGGTGGACGAGAAGGTGTCGCAGCCGCAGGAGCCCCCGACTTTCCTCCGACGGCTCGGCAAGGAAAGCTGTACCCATGACCTCAGCAGTGGAAAAGACGGACCTTGCCCAGATCGGCGTCACCGGACTCGCCGTGATGGGTTCGAACATCGCCAGGAACTTCGCACGGAACGGACATACGGTCGCGCTGCACAATCGCAGCATCGAGAAGACCGATGCACTTCTCGCCGAGCACGGGAGTGAAGGCAACTTCGTCCGCACCGAAACCATCGAGGAATTCGTCGGTGCGCTCCAGAAGCCGCGACGGGTCCTGATCATGGTGAAGGCCGGCGACCCGACGGATGCAGTGATCGAAGAGTTGGCGAGCGCCATGGAAGAGGGCGACATCATCATCGATGGTGGAAACGCTCTCTACACCGACACCATTCGACGCGAGGCTTCGATGAAGGAGCGCGGACTGCTGTTCGTGGGCGCTGGGATCTCCGGCGGTGAAGAAGGCGCGCTCAACGGACCATCGATCATGCCCGGCGGACCAGCCGACTCGTACAAGGCGCTGGGCCCGCTGCTGGAATCAATCGCCGCGCAGGTCGATGGCACACCGTGCTGCACGCATATCGGACCCGACGGATCCGGTCATTTCGTGAAGATGGTGCACAACGGAATCGAATACGCCGACATGCAGCTCATCGGCGAGGCCTACCACCTCTTTCGCGACGCTCTCGACTACACCCCCGCACAGGTTGCGGACGTCTTCTCCGAATGGAACAAGGGCGATCTGGAGAGCTACCTCGTCGAGATCACAGCCGAGGTACTGAACCAGGTCGACGCGAAGACCGGTCAGCCGCTCGTCGACGTCATCGTCGACGCCGCAGAGCAGAAGGGCACCGGCCGTTGGACCGTTAAGGCGGCCTTGGATCTGGGAGTGCCGGTCACTGGCATCGCGGAGGCCGTGTTCGCTCGCGCGCTGTCGGGCTCGCGCGGTCAGCGAAAGGCCGCCGTCGGTCTCGCCTCAGGAACTCTGGCGGCAAAGCCGTCCGACGCCGAGCAGTTCACCCACGACATCAGCCGAGCTCTGTACGCCTCCAAGATCGTTGCCTACGCCCAGGGCTTCGACCAGATCGCCGCCGGCAGTGTCGAGTACGACTGGAACCTGCACCCCGGCGATCTCGCCACCATTTGGCGCGGCGGCTGCATCATTCGCGCCCGGTTCCTCAACCGCATCAAGGATGCCTACGACGACAATGCCGACCTGCCGAGTTTGATTCTCGCGCCGTACTTCCGAGATGCGATCGAGGATGCGATCGACAGCTGGCGACGAGTCGTCGTGACCGCCGCTTCACTCGGCATTCCGGTACCTGCCTTCGCCTCGTCGCTGGCGTACTACGACGCACTTCGCGCCGAAAGGTTGCCTGCAGCGCTGACGCAGGGCCAGCGCGACTTCTTCGGTGCACACACCTACGAGCGAGTGGACTCCGAAGGCAAGTTCCACACCCTGTGGAGCGGCGACCGGAGCGAAGTCCAAGCCTGACGCACGCTCGATCCGCGGCCGGCGACCCAAGTGTGGTCCCGGCCGCGGTCGACCGGCGGTAGTGTTTTCTCATGCTCGGCCCCTCGCCCTCGTTCGCAGATCTCGGGCTCCGCCCCGTCGTGATTCACGCTCTGCGAAAAATGGGTGTCGAGTCCCCGTTCCCGATCCAGGCCGCGACCATCACCGATGCTATCGCCGGTCGAGACGTTCTCGGGCGGGCACCCACGGGATCAGGCAAGACTCTCGCCTTCGGACTCCCACTGCTGCACCGGCTTTCGGGTAGCGCAAGCCGTCCCCAGCACCCTCGTGGCCTGATCCTGGTACCAACCAGGGAGCTGGCGCTACAGATCGACAGTGCGCTCGAAGAACCCGCACTCGCATCAGGATTGCGAATCTCGAGCCTCGTCGGGGGTGTGCCCCTCAAGCGCCAGATCGACAGACTGGGACGCGGGGTGGATGTCGTCGTCGCAACACCGGGTCGTCTCGAGGACCTCGTCGGCGCGGGTCACCTCTCGCTCGCACAAATCACCACGACGGTGGTCGACGAGGCCGACCGTATGTCAGATCTAGGATTTCTCCCCCAGGTCACCGCCCTGTTGAAGCGAATTCCTGCTGGCGGACAGACCATGTTGTTCTCGGCCACCCTCGACGGCGATGTCGACGAACTGATCCGCAGGCATCTCGACAATCCAGTGCTGCACAGCGCGGAGCCCCCGGTCGTCGAAGCCGCGGATCATCACTTCTTCCGGGTCACGCAGCAGGACAAAACTTCCGTTGCGGCGGCTATCGCGGCGCGTGAGGGCAAGACAATCATGTTTCTGCGTACCAAACACGCTGTGGACCGCTTCACCGAATCACTCCTCGCAGTCGGGGTGTCGGCGGCCGCCCTGCATGGAGACAAGACACAGGCGAATCGCACACGTACGCTCGCCCAATTCGCCGACGGGTCGGTGCCGGTGCTTGTCGCCACAGACGTCGCGGCCAGGGGGATCGACGTCGACCACGTTTCGCTGGTCGTCCACGTCGACCCGCCCGAGGATGCAAAGGACTACACCCACCGTGCCGGGAGAACCGCGCGCGCAGGGCGCGGTGGAACCGTGGTGACGCTGGTGACCGAAAGCCAGGTCGAGCGCTTCCTCGCCGTGGCCGGACAGTCGCGGATCGGGATCGATGTCGTGGACGTCGGCCCGACGAGTCCGCTGCTCCGCGCCACCACCGGTGCCCGACAACCGCCGGGTCCGCCGCCACCCACGAACGAGGGGCCCACGGCCGGCACACGCAGTGCTGCTCGGCCCGGTTCTGCTCGATCCGGTTCTGCTCGGTCCAAGTCCGGAGTGAAGTCGCCGACGCATCGGTCGCGCCGAACCGGTCGCCGATGAACTGGCTGCCGATCGTACTTGCGCTCCTCGCGGCCTTCCTGTTCGCCGGCGCCTCGGTCGCCCAGCAGAGCGCCGCCGCGGCTGTCCCCGAGGGTGCATCGTTGATGGCATCGCTGCTGCGAAGCCCCCGTTGGTGGGCCGGGGTCATCGGTGACGTCGGTGGCTACGCCGTTCAGGTTGTGGCCCTGTGGGTCGGTTCGGTGCTGATCGTGCAGCCGCTGCTGGTGTCGATGCTCCTGTTCGCGCTCCCCCTGTCGGCCAAGTTCTCCGGATACGCGATGACACGTTCGACGTGGTTTCTCGCGTTTGCTCTGGCGCTGGCGCTCGCTGTGTTCATCGTGGTGGGCGACCCGACGGAGGGGCATTCGAACGCGTCGTTCGCGGAGTGGATCGGCCCGCTCGCCATCGCACTCGGTCTCGTGTCGGCCTGCACGATCGCTGGGTTGACACTGCGCGACCCCGGAATGCGGGCCCTGTTGCTGGGAGCGGCCGGCGGACTGCTCTTCGGGATGGCCGTCGCCTTCACCAAGTTCGTGACGGACGTGGTGGAAAAGGAGCGCCTCGGAGCGCTGGCTGCGTGGCAGACGTACGCGCTCGTCGGCTGCGGCGCCTTCGGCTTCTACCTGCAGCAGCGCGCCTTCCAATCCGGTCCCCTGTCGGCGTCACTGCCGGCTGTCACCATCGGTGAACCCTTCGGCGCCGCGTTCCTCGGAATCACTGTTCTGGACGAACGCGTCAGAGACGACGCGTTCGCGCTCGTCGTCATCGCAGCCTGCGTGGCGGTCATGGTGTATGCCACCATCGCGTTGTCACGGTCGCAAGCGCAGGTCGCCGAGCGCGTCGATACACACTGACCGGTACGCTGGCACAACGTGCAGTTCCTCGATGGCCACCGGCCCGCTTACGACCTGACCTACGACGACGTCTTCTTCGTTCCCAACCGAACCGATGTGACGTCGCGATTCGATGTCGATCTGTCCACCTCGGACGGTTCCGGTACGACGATTCCCATCGTTGTCTCGAACATGACCGCCGTGTCCGGTCGTCGTATGGCAGAGACAGTGGCCCGACGCGGTGGCATCTCGGTTCTTCCGCAGGATCTTCCGATCGACGCGGTCGTCGAGACCATCGCGTTCGTCAAGAGCCGCGATCTGGTGGCCGATACACCGGTGGTCCTGGGACCGGACGCGTCGGTATCGGATGCGCTGGCGCTGATGCACAAGCGCGCACACGGTGCAGTCGTCGTGGTCGAGGCAGGACGCCCGGTGGGTGTGGTCACCGAGGCCGCGTGCGCCGACGTCGATCGGTTCGCCCGCTTGCAGACCGTTGCCGCGACCGACTTCGTCACGGCGCCGGCGGATGCAACTCCCCGTTCGGTATTCGACAAGCTCGACGGAGTCCACGAGGGCCTCGCGGTGCTGGTCGGGCCCGACGGGTCACTCGCCGGAGTACTCACCAGAACCGGTGCCGTGCGCGCCGGAATCTACTCACCTGCGCTGGACGCCCAGGGCCGACTGCGGATAGCCGCCGCGGTCGGTATCAACGGTGACGTCGCGGCAAAGGCACGGGCGCTGAAAGAAGCCGGCGCCGACCTGCTCGTCATCGACACCGCCCACGGGCATCAGGCGAAGATGCTGGACGCGCTGACGGCAATCAAGTCGCTCGATCTCGGGGTGCCGTTGGTCGCCGGAAACGTCGTGTCCGCCGCCGGCACCCGCGACCTCGTGGCAGCGGGAGCGGACATCGTCAAAGTCGGTGTAGGTCCGGGCGCGATGTGTACGACGCGGATGATGACCGGCGTGGGTCGCCCGCAGTTCTCGGCTGTCGCCGAATGCTCCGCAGCGGCCGCCGAGCTGGGCGCATCGGTGTGGGCCGATGGCGGTGTCCGGCATCCTCGCGACGTCGCGCTGGCATTGGCAGCGGGTGCCGGCAACGTGATGATCGGATCATGGTTCGCCGGCACCTACGAATCGCCGGGTGACCTGCGCTTCGACACTGCCGGCAACGCCTACAAGGAGAGTTTCGGCATGGCGTCGAAACGCGCTGTCGCGGCCCGCACGGCTACAGACAGCGCATTCGACCGAGCACGTAAGGGACTGTTCGAAGAAGGCATTTCCAGTTCACGTATGCGACTCGATCCCGACCGCCCTGGTGTGGAGGATCTACTCGATCACATCTGCGCAGGTGTTCGCAGCACCTGCACCTACACCGGTGCCCGCTCCCTTGCGGAGCTTCATCAGCGCGCGGTCATCGGCGTTCAGTCCGCAGCCGGTTTCGCCGAGGGCCGTCCGCTACCAAGCGGTTGGTGAGACGCCTCATCGATTACGTATCGACGACCATGATCACCGTTGTAGCGGAGTCGGAGTGGACGGTGGCGCGAGCGGCGCACATCGACCGCATCGAGCATCTCGTCGGCGACTACCTGGCAGATCGTGGCCGCGGGACCTATCATCCCGTGCTCGACTTCCTTTTCACCTACTACAGCTTCAAGCCAGGTCACCTCAAGCGATGGGGGCCGGGGTACGGGGTCGTACTGGGAGGTGAGCAGTCTGCGGACTATGCCGGATTCGCCTCGTACGAACCGATCGATCTCGGTTTCGGTCCCGCCGGATACCGGGTGCGGGCGTCGTTGCTCGAACAGCGGCGTTCCGCCATCGAATTCACACTGGGGTTGCTCACCGCGACGACGGAGCGGCAACCGAATCTGGGCTGCTTCGGGCTGCACGAGTGGGCAATGGTGTACCGAGGCGGTGACGATGCGCTACGCCACGGCTCGGTTCCGCTCCGCCTCGGACACGAGGGCACCGACCAGGTGGTGGAGTCGATGAACTTGCGGTGCACGCACTACGACGCCTTCAGGTTCTTCACCCGCGACGCTGTCCCACGCAACGCGCTCCCCCTCGAGCCGACGGGCCGAACACAAAGCGAACAGCCAGGCTGCGTGCACGCCACGATGGATTTGTACAAGTGGAGCTACAAACTCGCCCCCCTTATCGAATCTCGGCTGGTCGCAGACTGTTTCGAACTCGCGCTGTCCGCGAGAGGCATCGACATGCGGGCGAGTCCGTACGACCTGTCGGAGTACGGACTCGATCCGATAGCCATCGAGACGCCCGCCGGCCGTGCCGAGTACGTGCGCGCGCAGACCGACCTCATGGCCAGGGCTGCCCCTCTCCGATCGGAACTGATCGCTCGGTGCCAGAATCTACTGGTGAGCGTCGATGCAATCGCTGGACTTACTGCCGAGTAACATCGATGTCGATGTCGTTGGGGCACTCTCGAGTGCCCGTGACCGGAAAGAGCGAGGGATTCATGACCGAACGGATACGTGTTGGCGGTCTTCAGGTTGCCAAGGTGCTGTACGACTTCGTCCAGAACGAGGCCCTTCCGGGTACCGGTGTCGAAGCCGAGGCATTCTGGGCGGGCGCGGAATCGGTAATCACCGACCTGGCCCCGAAGAACAAGGCACTCCTGGCTGTCCGTGACGAGATCCAGGGCAAGCTCGACGCCTGGCACGGTGAACACGCCGGCCCCGATTACGATCGCGCAGCCTACAAGAACTTCCTGAAGGAAATCGGCTACCTGCTGGACGAGCCCGCCGACTTCCAGATCACCACCTCCGGCGTCGATACCGAGATCACGTCCACTGCGGGACCGCAGCTGGTGGTTCCGGTGCTCAACGCACGTTTCGCGATCAACGCCTCGAACGCTCGGTGGGGATCGCTGTACGACGCGCTGTACGGCACCGACGCCATCCCGGAGACGGACGGTGCCGAAAAGGGCAGCTCGTACAACAAGGTTCGCGGCGACAAGGTCATTGCGTTCGCCCGTGACTTCCTCGACGAGGCCGCCCCGCTGTCTTCGGGCAGCCATGTCGGAACCACGAAGTACGTCGTCGACGCAGCGTCGCTGACAGTCACCCTCGCCGACGGCAACATCGTCGGATTGGCTGACCCGTCGCAGCTGATCGGCTTTCAGGGCCAACCCGACGCGCCCACTGCAATCCTGCTGAAGAACAACGGATTGCACTTCGAGATCCAGATCGATCCGAAGAGCCCCGTCGGTTCCACTGACGCCGCCGGTGTCAAGGACGTACTGCTCGAATCCGCCGTCACCACGATCATGGACTTCGAGGACTCCGTCGCAGCCGTCGACGCCGACGACAAGGTTCTCGGCTACCGCAATTGGCTCGGCCTCATGCGCGGCGATCTCACCGAGGAAGTCAGCAAGGGCGGCAAGACATTCACCCGCACCCTGAACAAGGACCGCAGCTACACCCCGATCGGTGGCACTCCAGGCGAGGGTACGGAACTCACCTTGCACGGCCGGTCGCTCTTGTTCGTCCGCAACGTGGGTCACCTGATGACCTCGGATGCGATCCTGGACGCCGACGGCAACGAGGTGCCCGAGGGCATACTCGACGCCCTGTTCACCTCGCTGACCGGTATGCACTCGCTGACCGGTGACAACGAGCTCACCAACAGTCGCACCGGTTCGCTGTACATCGTGAAGCCGAAGATGCACGGCCCCGACGAGGTCGCGTTCACCGTCGAATTGTTCGGGCGCGTGGAAAATGTTCTCGGACTTCCGGAGAACACCCTCAAGGTCGGCATCATGGACGAGGAACGCCGCACCACAGTCAACCTCAAGGCCGCCATCGACGCCGCGAAAGAGAGAGTGGTGTTCATCAACACCGGGTTCCTCGATCGCACGGGCGACGAAATCCACACCTCGATGGAAGCCGGGCCTGTGGTCCCCAAGGGCGAGATGAAGGCCCAGAAATGGATTTCCGCCTACGAGGATTTCAATGTCGACACGGGTCTGGCCACCGGGTTGAAAGGCAAAGCACAGATCGGGAAGGGCATGTGGGCGATGCCGGATCTCATGGCGGACATGCTCGAGCAGAAGATCGGCCACCCGAAGGCCGGAGCAAATACCGCGTGGGTGCCGTCGCCGACGGCCGCGACATTGCACGCACTGCACTACCACAAGGTCGATGTCTTCGCCCGCCAGGAGGAGATCGCGAAGGCCAAGCGAGCAACCATCGACGACATTCTCGAAATCCCTCTCGCACCGTCCACCGACTGGTCGGAGGAGCGTAAGCGCCGGGAGCTCGACAACAGTTCGCAGTCGATCCTTGGCTACGTGGTGCGGTGGATCGACGATGGCGTGGGGTGCTCGAAGGTGCCCGACATCGCCGACGTTGCGCTGATGGAAGACCGCGCCACGCTGCGGATCTCGAGTCAGTTCATCGCTAACTGGCTGCGCCACGGTGTGGTCACCGAGGAGCAGGTCCGCGAGTCGCTCGAGCGCATGGCACCGGTGGTGGACCGCCAGAACGCCCAGGATCCGACGTACACACCCCTCGCGCCGAATTTCGACGACAACATTGCGTTCCAGGCTGCCAGTGACTTGATCTTCCAGGGCACCAGCCAGCCGAACGGGTACACGGAGCCGATCCTGCACCGCCGCCGTCGCGAGTACAAGGCCGCTGCACGCTGAGTGGACTTGTAGCCTTTCCTTCGTGGGCCAACATCGAACCTCGGGAGAATCCCGAGGTATCAGCAGAGGTATCAGCAAGGGCCCGTTGATCGCGGTGGGCACCATCATCGTGATGGTGCTCGCCGTGGCCGGGTGGTTCCAGTTGCGTGAGCGCATTGTCGATCAGGGAGTTCAGGCTGCCGATACGTGTGTCGAGGGCGACGCCGTCGTAGCTGTTGTCGTCGAACCGGATCTCTCCGGCCCGGTATCTGCGCTGGCGCAGCGCTTCACGGACGGCAGACCCGTCGTACGGGACCAGTGCATCTCCGTTCGAGTGACCTCCGCGGACTCCGACACAGTCGCAGCGGCGATCAGCGCCGGGGCGTCGGTGTGGGACGAGGCGGCACTGGGACCCGTACCTGCACTGTGGATACCTCGATCCTCGGACTCGGTGGCGGCGGTTCCCGTCGAGTCCATCGACGGCACTCCCAGATCTGTCGCCACCTCCCCCGTCGTCCTGGCCGGCCCGGCTCCAGTGACCGATGCGCTCGCACGTGCGGATATCGGGTGGGCCGATCTGCCTGATCTGCAAAGCGCGCCGGATGCTCTGGACGTTCTCGGCCTGGGCGGGTGGGGTGGGCTACGCCTGCAGTTGCCAGTCGGTCCCGCCTCCGATTCCACCACTTCTGCCTTGGCCGCCGTGGTTGCCTCGTCCCTGGGTGAGCCGGATCGACCGGTGGCAGTGGAAGGCATACGTTCCGGCCTCGCCGTCTCGGCATTGTCTGCGCTCGCCACCACCGATCTCGGCATCGAGGCGGTCACACCCGAATCGACGGACGAAGCACTCGGACGTCTGACCGCGGACATGTCGGCAACCGCGCAGGCGCATGCCGTTCCGGTGACAGCTCAGCAACTGAGCAATGCCGGCGCGAGCGATCTGACGGCCTATGCCCCCGCCGGGCCTACACCGATGGCAGATCACCCGGCTGCCGTCCTGGCTGGGCAGTGGACGGACGAGACCCGCCGCCGTGCAGCTGCACAGTTCGTCGACTTCATGCGACAGACCGAGAACACACCGGTCTTCGTCGATTTGGGATTCGAGGTGGGGGCGCCCCCGGGGAACGCCCCAGTTGCCTCGCCGGACGCCCGCCGCGCCATGGTGGACCTGGTGCAGAATCCAGCGACGCCGCGTCGGGTCACCATCGTGCTCGACATATCGGGGTCGATGGACACCGCCGAGGGCGAGCGAACGAGGCTGCAGAACACCACCGATGCGCTCGTCCAGCAATTCGGCAGCGTAGTCGATTCGTCCCAACTCGGCCTGTGGGTGTACAGCAGTGACCTCGACGCCGGCCGAGCCTTCCGAACTGTGGTTCCCGCCGGACCTGTCGACGAAACTCTGCCCACAGGCACGCGGCGCGAGCAGTTGATCGCTGCGGCGTCCACGTTGCAGCCGGAGGCCGCGACGTCGACGTACGAGTCGATGTTGGCCGCCTACGCCTCCGCGGTCGATGGGTTCGTTGCCGGCAGACCGAACAGCGTTCTACTGGTCACCGATGGTCCCGACGACGATGCCCTCGCAACGTCCGATCGGTTCATCGAGGCGTTGACTGCATCGACGGATCAGAACCGTCCCGTGTCGATCGACGTCGTCTCGATCGGAGAAAATCCGGACATCGAGACGTTGCAGTCCATGGCCGATATCACCGGAGGTTCGCTGACCACGGTCGGCTCGTCGGCCGGTCCCGAGCTCCCTGACCTCCTGCGAAGGCTGTTGTACTGAAATAGGTAAGTGGTGCACTCAAAGCCGATGTTGGCGTGCGATTGCCAAGCGCTCCGCGATGGCGTGCGCATTTTCCCCGATGGTCATCATCATCTCGGTGCAAGTATCTATGAGCTCTTCGCGGCTGAGGGTGAGATCGCCTGCGACCCAGGCGATTACCAGTTCAGCCACGCCACCGGTAAGAAACAGCGTGCCTGATTCGATGAAGTCGTCGGCGCCTTTCGGTAGGTCGACGAAGGTGGTCGCCAGCGTTGCCATCAACGCGGCGACATCGTGTAGTGCGTGGGATCGGCGTTTCATCATCGCCGCGTTGCCGTAGGACTCGACAAAGATGATGCGGGCTCGGCGCGGGTCGTCGGCAAACTCGTGCACCATTGTGCTCACTGCGGCATGCACTTTCGCGGTGGTGTCGTCGGGTGCTGCAGCGAGATTGGTGACGGTGTTGGCGGACGCGGTCGCGACGATGTCATCGAGGACGGCCAGCGCCAAAGCGTCGAGGTTTTCGAAGCTTTCGTAGAGGAATCGGGGGCCGACCTTCGCCTCCTCGCACACGGTGGCGACAGTCATCGCGGACCAACCCCGCGTACCCAGAATCTCCAAAGCCGCATCCATCAATTTCTTCCGGCGCTCGTTGCGCCGCTGCCCGGCTGTGACCCCGTTGTACATGCCTGTGGTTGCCCGCGCCATCTCGAGATTGTCCCACAGTTCATATCCGGAATCAGTTCTATACGGAATTACTTACTTCCGGTATGGTTCGGAAACCGACACCGTTGCTGCACCCGGCGCGCAGGCCTTCGTCTGTGCGGTTCTCGATGACGGCGCGAACCTGTGACCTGAGCAGGCGGGTTGATCGTGGTCGAACGAAATACAGGACCCTCGAAGTGGACAGGAAGCTGATATGACACGCAGACTCGAGAAATTGGTCGACAAGGCGCGTCCCCGCGACGAAGCGCACGCCATCAACGCGCGCAACGTGCAGTTCGACTGGGACGGCATCCCGGTGCAGTACTTGCCGGGAGAACCGTTCGCGACGCAGTTCTTCAACGTGGCGCATATTGTCCTGCCCGAGGGCGAACGTGCAATGGCCGAAGCGATCGCCGAGGCGTTGCCGCTGATCGACGACGCTCGTTTGCACGAGGAAGCCGTCGGTTTCATCGGGCAGGAAGCGATGCACGCGCAGTCACATCAGGGGGTTCGCGAGCATCTGATCACGCAGGGGATCAAGGTCGAACCGGTTCTGAAGCGCTTCAATTTCGTTGTCAACAGCATCTTGGGCGATCACGGTTTGACCGGCCGGGCCAAGCATGCGTGGTTGTGTGAGCGGCTGGCGTTGTTTGCGGCAATGGAACACTTCACCGCCGTCCTGGGCCAATGGTTGCTCGATGCCGACCATCTCGAGGAGATGGGGATGCACCCGATGATGCTGGATCTTGTCAAATGGCATGGCGCAGAGGAAGTCGAACACCGCGCGGTGGTTTTCGACGTTTACCAGTACGTCGACGGCAGCTACGCCCGCCGCGCACGAACGGCATTTCTGGCCAGTAGCGCCATCGCGATCCTGTGGTTCAGCACCGCCATCTACCTGGCCAACAACGATCCATCTCCTGTCAGGGGCAAGCCATGGCCGTGGCAGTTCTTCAGCGCAGCCGTCCGCGGTGTCATCCCCACTGGCTGGCATTATCTGGCCGAGATCCCGGTTTATCTCAGGCCGGGGTTTCACCCCTCACAGATGGGCAGCCTGGACAAGGCACTCGAGTACTTGGCGACCTCTCCGGCGGCCCGCGCAGCCGAGCAACAGCAGTGATGACGATGGCCGGGTTCACCTCTCGCTGGGGCGCGCCGGCTCCCGCGTCGGACGACGGGATCGAGACCAGTCTGCGGGTGGTTACCAAGGGTTTCGCCGCCTATCAGCGGTTGTTCGTCGAAGGTGGGTTGGCGCCCCTACTGTCTCGTCCGAATCCGTTGCGCTACGACGACTTCGATATGGATCTTGTTGTGAAAGGAATCGAGACCGAAGCCGAGGATGTGGTGAGCCTGACGCTGGCGGCGCCGGGCGGCGGAGTCTTGCCGGTGTGGAATCCGGGTTCACACCTTGATGTGTTCTTGCCCTCGGGCCGCCAGCGTCAGTATTCACTGTGCGGTGATCCGGCCGATCGCCACCGGTACCGGATCGCGGTCCGCTTGATCGGTGACGGTGGCGGCGGATCCCGTGAGGTGCACGAAACCTTGCGCACAGGTGACCTGCTGCATGTACGCGGGCCTCGCAATGCCTTCAGAATGGTAGCCGCCGACTCGTACCTGTTCATCGCCGGTGGTATCGGTATCACACCGATCCTGCCGATGGTGAAAGCGGCGAACGCACGCGGAATACCCTGGCGAATGGTGTACCTCGGGCGGACCCGGGAGAACATGCCGTTTCTCGACGAGCTCGAGGCGTGCACCGGCGGTGACGTCGACGTTCGACCGGACGACGAGTTCGGCCTGCCCGATGTCGGTCGACTACTGACCCGATTGCATCCGGGAGGCGCAACCTATGTCTGCGGGCCGCCTCCGGTCTCCGACGCCGCGCGGAGACTGATCTCGGCCATCGATCCCACGGGATCGATGCACACCGAACGGTTTTCGGCTCCGCCCGTGGTAGGTGGCAAACCGTTCGATGTGAAGCTTGCGCGGAGCGGTGTGACTGTATCGGTCGCTGCCGACCAGTCCATGCTCGACGCGATCCGAGAACAGGTGGCCGGTGTTGTCTACTCGTGCCAGCAGGGCTACTGCGGCAGCTGCAAGATCGGCGTACTCGCCGGTCGGGTCGAACACCGCGACAACAGACTGCTCGAATCCGAACGAAAAGCTTCGATGTTGATCTGCGTGTCCCGCTCCGATGGCGGGCCCCTGGTTCTCGACCTCTGAACCTCACCACTCTTCTCACGCTCGCCAGAACATCGAACGGGCCGAAGACTCATTGCTGCAGCGCGCAAAGCGGCTGCGGTACGGAAGGAATCACTATGAACCAGCAACGCAACGGTGCGGTGCCTGAGCAGGTCGATATCGCCATCATCGGCGCGGGCGTCGGCGGTATCGGTCTTGCGGTCAAGTTGCGCGATGCGGGGTTCGGCGAGTTCGTCATCCTCGAACGCTCGAGTGACCTGGGCGGCACTTGGCGGGACAACACCTACCCCGGCTGTGCCTGCGATGTTCCCTCACACCTCTACAGCTACTCCTTCGCGCAGAATCCGGACTGGTCACGCACCTACGGTAAGCAACCGGAAATTCTGGCCTACTTGCACTCTGTCGCACAGGACCACGATGTCGTCCGGCATATCCGGTTCGATACCGAAGTTCTCGAGGCCGCATGGGATGAGGTGTCGCGCCGCTGGCGAGTACACACCGACAGCGGCGACTTCGCCGCCCGGATCCTGATCTCTGCGACCGGGGTCTACGGCGGAGCCAAGTTCCCCGATATCCCCGGTATGGAGAGATTCACCGGTACGAGCTTCCACTCGTTGCACTGGAACCACGACCACGATCTCACCGGCGAACGGGTCGCCGTGCTCGGCACCGGGGCATCCGCGGTCCAGTTCGTGCCCGAGATCCAACCGCGCGTCGCGCGCTTGCTCGTCTTCCAGCGCTCCGCACCCTGGATCATCCCGCGACTCGACCGCGCGACCTCCCGCGCCGAGCGGGCACTGATTGCCCGACTCCCGATCATCGGAAAAGGTCTGCGGGGCAGCTACTACGCCGCGATCGAAGCGTTCGGCCTGGTCGGGTTCATCGACAAACGATTCCGCCACCCCTACGAGGCGATGGGAAAGATGCAACTGCTCTGTCAGGTCCGCGACTCGACACTGCGCAAGCGGTTGACCCCGGACTACATGATCGGATGCAAACGTGCGATCTTCTCCGACTCGTATCTACCCTCGCTCACCAAAAACAACGTCGAGGTCATCGACGATGCCATCGCCGAGATCCGCGAACACTCGATCCTCACCCGTGATGGTGTCGAGCATCGAGTCGACACCATCATCTACGGCACCGGATTCGAGGTACCACCAGCGGTACAGGCCCGCATTCGCGGCCGCGATGGCCAGACCCTCGCCGACCTGTACACCACCCGGCCGCAAAGCTATCTCGGCGCGACGTTAGCAGGGTTCCCGAACTTCTTCACCACCCTCGGTGCGTTCGGAGCCGTCGGCAACCAATCCGCGATCTACATGATCGAATGCCAAATCCGTTACATCGTGGACGCATTGGCGACCATGCGAACCGAAGGACTCGACCGCGTCGAAGTCCGCAAAGACGCACAGGAAGCTTTTCTCGACGAAGTCAACGAACGGAGCGCGAGGACGGTGTGGCTCACCGGCGGCTGCGCCACCACCTACTACCGCACCGCCGAGGGCAAGAACGCCGGCCTGTATCCGAACTGGAGCTTCGAGTACGCCAACCGAACCCGTCGATTCGACCGTGACGCATACGAACTCGGCGCCACAGACCCCTCCCCCGCACACGCATCGGTTAGGACACATTGATGTTCCCCTTCGACAGCCGCTCCCCTGCCTACGACGTCAACGGCAAGGTCGTCTTGATCACCGGCGGTGGGCAAGGCATCGGACTGGCCTTGGCCCGGATCCTGCATACGCGTGGCGCATCCGTCGCGCTAGTCGACGTGGATACGACAGCGGTGAAATCCGCTGCCCGGACACTGGGAAAACGAGCCCTGCCCCTGACCGCGGATGTGCGAGATCGACCGAGGATGACAACAGCGGTGGCACACACCGTGGATCGCTTCGGCCGTCTCGACGTCGTGGTCGCCAATGCCGGGGTCGCACCGCCACCTGCGACGCTGCGGACCATCGACGAGGACGACTTCGATCGTGTCATCGCCATCAACCTGACCGGAGTGTTCAACACCGTCCGCCCAGCGTTGGAGCAGGTCATCCAACACCACGGTCACGTCGTCGTCGTATCCTCGGCCGCCGCGTTCACCCCCGGCGCAGCCGCATCCCCGTACATGATCAGCAAAGCAGCAGTCGAACAACTCGGGCGCGCACTGCGCATCGAACTCGCCGCGGTCGGCGCCACCGCCGGAGTGGCCTACTTCGGCATCGTAGAAACCTCGATGACTCACGACACCGTCGATCAGAATGACTTGGCCAGCGACGCCCTTGCCATGCTCCCGTGGCCGCTGAACCAACGGATCACCGCCGCGCAGGCCGCGAAATCGATTGCCGACGGAATCACAGCACGCGCCGCCAGCACCATCGCCCCCACGACATGGAAGCCCTACTCGTTGCTGCGCGGCGTCGCGAACGTGATCATCGACCACCGAATGGCCCGAGACGATGACATCCACGCACTAGTGCGCAAGGTCGAGGCACAGGCCACCTCGACAGATCACGCGACAACGTCCGAAGATCGCTGACCCGGCCACTAGCCCACGACTCGGGAGGTCAGGCGAATGCCTCTATCGGGGGGCATGCGCACACGAGATTTCGATCGCCGTGGGCTCCGTCGATCCGGCGTACAGACGGCCATACCTTGGCGCGACCGGAGACTGCTGCCGGGTAGACCGCTTCCTCGCGGGAATACGGATGTGTCCACTCCCCCACGAGGCAGCGCGCGGTGTGCGGTGCCCCCCGCAACGGATTGTCCTCGACCGGCCATTCCCCACTACCCACACGATCGATTTCTCCGCGTATCGCGATCATGGCGTCGCAGAACGCGTCGATCTCATCGAGATTCTCGCTTTCGGTCGGCTCGACCATGAGTGTGCCCGCCACCGGAAAGCTCATCGTCGGTGCGTGGAAACCGTAGTCGGCGAGCCGTTTCGCGACATCGTCGACGGTGACGCCGGTGGCCTTGGTCAGACCGCGCAGATCGAGGATGCACTCGTGCGCCACCATCGCATTGTCACCGGTGTAGAGCACGGGAAAGTGCTCGTCGAGTCGCCGGGCTATGTAGTTGGCCGACGCGATTGCTGTCAGGGTTGCGCGGCGAAGGCCCTGTGCACCCATCATCCTCACGTAGGCCCAGGTGATCGACAGGATGGACGCACTGCCGAACGGTGCAGCGGACACCGTGGGCCCGTCACCGAGCTCGGCACGCAGCGGGTGGCCGGGTAGGTACGGCGCCAGATGCGACCGAACGCCGATCGGACCGACGCCCGGTCCGCCGCCGCCGTGGGGAATGCAGAACGTCTTGTGCAGGTTGAGGTGGCTCACGTCTCCGCCGAAACGCCCCGGTCGGGCAAGTCCGACAAGCGCATTCAGGTTGGCGCCGTCGACGTAGACCTGGCCACCCGCGTCGTGCACCGCCGCGCAGATGTCGTCGATCTCGTGCTCGTAGACGCCGTGGGTCGACGGATAGGTGATCATGATGCCCGCGAGGCTGTTCGCGTGGGCCGCGATCTTGGCGCGCAGGTCATCGACGTCGACGTCGCCGTTGGATCGGCAGCCGACCACGACGACCTTCATACCCGCCATCACAGCGGACGCAGCATTGGTCCCGTGCGCGCTCGATGGGATCAGACAGACGTCGCGGCTGTCGTCCCCGCGACTGAGGTGGTACCTGCGGATGGCGAGGAGACCGGCATATTCGCCTTGACTACCGGCGTTGGGCTGAATGCTGACCGCGTCGTATCCGGTGATGTCGACCAGCCACTTCTCGACGTCGGTGATCACGGAGCGGATGCCCTCGGTGTCCTCGTCCGGCGCAAAAGGATGCAGGCGCGCGAACTGCGGCCAGGTGATCGACTCCATTTCGGCGGTGGCGTTGAGCTTCATGGTGCACGAGCCCAGGGGGATCATGCTGCGGTCGAGCGCAATGTCCTTGTCGGACAGGGCGCGAAGGTAACGCAGCATCGCCGTCTCGGTGCGGTGGCGGGTGAAGGCGGGATGGGCGAGAAACTCCGACGTCCGCGTCAGTGGCATTGGGATAGACGGGGCGTGGTCGCCGTCTGACCGGACGGCCCCGAATGCTGCCAGGACAATATCGACGTGGTCCGTAGTGGTCGCCTCGTCGCAGGAGACACCGACGGTGTCCGAGTCGACGAACAGCAGGTTGATACCGGCCGCTTTCGCTTCCTCCACGACCGTCCGAGCGCGCCCGGGAACGTCGACGGTGACCGTGTCGAAGAAGTTATCGCTCGCCAACGTCAGACCAGCTGTGCGTAACCCGTCGGCAAGCGTGAGTGCATGCAGATTGACCTGTCGAGCTATCGACCGCAATCCCTCGCTGCCGTGGTAACTCGCATACATCGCTGCAACGATGGCCAGAAGCACCTGTGCGGTGCAAATATTGGAGGTCGCCTTCTCACGGCGGATGTGCTGCTCCCGAGTTTGGAGCGCAAGGCGGTAGGCAAGATTGCCGTCGGCATCCACCGAAACTCCCACCAGACGGCCGGGCAGCTGCCGAGCGAGTAATGAGCCGACCGCGAGATAGCCGGCGTGGGGTCCGCCGAATCCCATGGGAACACCGAATCTCTGGGTGGTGCCGAAACACGCATCTGCACCCAACTCCCCGGGTGGGGTGACGAGCGTCAGCGCTAGCAGATCCGCGCCGAGAGCCACCAAAGCGCCGCGCTCATGGGCTGCGGCGACGAGGTCGCGATGATCGACGAGCGCTCCGGACGCACCCGGTATCTGCGCGAGAACTCCGAAGAACTCACCATCGGGAAGGCCGTGCGAGAGGTCGGCACGAACGAGTTCGATTCCCAGGGGTTCTGCACGGGTGGCGAGGACAGCATGTGTCTGCGGGAAGACATCGTTGTCGACGAGAAAGCGATGGGAGGCCGATTTTCGATTGGCCCGCCGGAGCAACGTCATCGCTTCGGCTGCTGCCGTGGACTCGTCGAGCATCGACGCGTTCGCCACATCCATCGCCGTCAGATCCGACACCATCGTCTGGAAATTCAGCAGGGCTTCGAGACGGCCCTGGCTGATCTCCGGCTGGTACGGCGTGTACGCGGTGTACCACGCGGGGTTCTCGAGGATGCCCCGAGTGAGAACCGGCGGGGTCAGGGTGTCGTAGTAGCCGAGTCCGATCATCGACGTCGCGACGACGTTCTTCGAGGCAATCTCGGCGAGTTCGGCCAACGCAGCGTGTTCACCCACGGCAGTCGGCAGTGTGTCGAGGCCGTCGGCCACCCCGTCGACCGAATGGTCGAGGATCGATTCCGGAACGGCTCGTGCGGCCAGTTGCTCGAGCGATTCCACTCCGACGACATCGAGGATGCGCGCAAGTTCGAGTCGATCGGGACCGATGTGCCGATCGGCGAAGGACGAGCGGGGAATCTGTTCGGTCACGAGAGGCTCCAAGGTGTGCGTGCAGAAGGTGGGCTCTTTTCGCGCGGTTGCGCGATCAGTCCTCCCCCTCTGTCGCATGCTCGTCTCAACGAGCGCCTGAGAGATTCGATCACCGTCGGCCGTGCAGCCTAAGCGTCTTTCCCCTTGGGCGGGTGGTTCTTCCACCACTTTCCAGAGTCGCCGAAGCAGATACGGTCCGGGTGCCTGAGAGATTGACGGGGAGGTATTGCTCCTTCGGCGTCCGGAACTGGCGATCCCGGAACTCTCCCGTGCCTGCGCGACGTAGCGATGAGTTTAGCCTGTTTTGCGGCTTGCGCGATTCTTGCGACGCGATGCCAGCTCGTCCTCCGGGCTGGTCTCCGACTCGCCACCGTCGGCTCGCTCGGCAGGGAAGTCGGCGATGAGGCCGGTCAGCTCACGCATGGCACCGTTGACGGCGATACCGAACACACCTTGACCACCCTGTAGCAGGTCGACGACCTCCTCAGCGGACGTGCACTCGTACACGGTCGTGCCATCCGAGAACAGGGTGATGTTCGCAAGATCACCGACACCACGCTGACGGAGGTGGTCGACTGCGACACGGATGTTCTGTAGGGAGATACCGGTGTCGAGCAGGCGCTTGACGATCTTCAGGACCAGCATGTCCTTGAACGAGTACAACCGCTGACTCCCCGAGCCGGCTGCACCGCGGATGGACGGAACCACGAGACCGGTTCGTGCCCAGTAGTCGAGCTGGCGATAGGTGATACCAGCGATTTGGCATGCGCTCGGGACTCGGTAACCCACCAGATCATCAGGCACCGAATCATCTGGGAACAATCCGGGCTGGATGTCACCGGAACTCGCGGCCCTCGGCGCAGAAGCATCGGCCCCCGGCGCAGCGCTCGCTGAACTCTGGTGCTCCTGCGGCGTATCTCCCACTGACTGCTCCCTCTCGAATGTCTCGACACTGCGCGAGGCGAGTGATCTCGCCCCGGCCGGATGCGAATTCCGGCCTACTGCAACGTGAAGTTCCATTCCGCGTACCAGGCCAGACTACTCCCCGGGACGGATCGGCGACATACGATCACCGACTGCGAACTCACAAAAGAGACGCTATGGGTCAGCAGGGAGAGGGTCAACGCAACGCGCCGTAAGGCTGAACCTAAAGTTGAGGTTGAGACTCATCCGTTACCGGAATGACCCTTCAACCGTCCGTGGCCTTGAAATCGTCCGGCGATACGGATTCGAGAAACTCCTTGAACTTTTCGACCTCGTCCTCGCGCTCGTCGGGCATCAACAGTCCCGCTTCCGCCAACACCGGCTCTTCGGCGATGATCGGCACACCCGCCCGCAATGCGATGGCGATGGAATCGGACGGCCGAGCCGACACCCTGACGTCCTTGTCGAAGACGAGATCTGCGTAGAACGTGCCCTCTTGCAGATCGACGATTCGAACTTCCTTGAGCGTGTGACCGAGAGCGATGATCAGTTCCTTGATCAGGTCATGAGTCAATGGCCGTGCCGGTTGGACACCCTGCTGCTCGAGCGCGATCGCTGCGGCCTCGGTCTGCCCGATCCAAATCGGCAGATAGCGATCGCCGTCGGATTCGCGGAGTAGCAACACCGGTTGATTCTGGGGCTGCTCGACGCGAATGCCTACTACACGCATTTCACTCATGGTGACTGCCTCCCACATGCGTTGAGAATCTGGCCGGTGGTCCGAGGGCGACCCGACTGCCCTCGAGTCTATGGGAAACCGGCGGCCGAGCGGTGTTGGCATTCTGCGAGCACCGTGATCACCGATCGAGCGAGCCACGCACCGCAGCTTTGACGAGACACGTGTGCAGTGTGAGAGACAGTGCCGCGAGTTCGCGAATCATCTCCTCGGCACGATCGCGGGCTCCGGCATCACGACCCTTGGCGACAGGGCCGGCGATCTGCGCGACAAGGCCGGCTTCGCGATCGGCGGCGAGCTTGAACGCCCGGAGATGTCTCACTTCGAGTCCGAACTGCGACATCGCGTGGGCGGTACGAGCCAGGGTCACCGCATCCTCGTCGTAGAACCCGGCTTGCCCCGGCGTGATCAACCCCGCCCGGAGCAATTCGGTCATGAACGAGTCCTCGATACCGGCGCGTTCCAACAGGTCGGACTTGCTCACTCGAACCTCTCGATCCGGGAGAAATTCTTCCGGCGACACTTCACCCGGCGCCACACTGAGAGTCCGGGGTTTCCGCGGAGCAGGGTCGGCACTTTCCACCCGCGCAACCCCACTGTCGATCGCTTCCAGTTGCTCCTTGATCACCTTCAGCGGAAGGTATTGATCTCGCTGAGCCGTCAACACGTACCGCAGCCTCTCGCAGTCCGCGATGGAGAACCGGCGGTAACCGGACGGTGTTCGCTCAGGCGAGATCAATCCCTCGGCTTCGAGAAATCTGATCTTGGAAATTGTCACATCGGGAAAGTCGGGCCGAAGCCGATCCAGGACGGAGCCTATCGACATCCCCCCGGGAGACTGTTGCCCGACGGCGGTCACTGGCTGCCTGCACCCGCAGACGAATCGCCGACCTGCGAACCAGCGCTGCCGCGGGGGCCCGTGAGGAAGACCAGGCGGAACTTGCCGATCTGAACCTCGTCACCATTGGCGAGCACTGCCGAGTCGACCGGTTCGCGATTGACATAGGTTCCGTTGAGGCTGCCGACGTCGACAACCTGGAACTCGTTTTCGTCCTGACGGAACTCGGCATGACGACGACTGACAGTCACGTCGTCGAGGAAGATGTCGCTGTCGGGATGGCGACCAGCCGAGGTGGTCGGCTGGTCGAGCAGAAAACGAGACCCAGCGTTGGGGCCGCGCTTGACCACGAGCAGCGCCGACCCGACCGGCAAGCCCTCCACGCCCGACACCGGAGCCTCGGCAGTCTGGCTCGTTGCCGACTTATCGAGCTCCTGGAGAAAATCCGCGCGGAATACCGAAGTGGTCTCCGCCGGCGACTCTCCGTAGATGCCGTCGTTGTCGTTCTCGCTCACCGTTTCTCCTTCTCAGTCCGATCGCCCGGGCTTGGAACCACCAGGGTTACGCAGTAATCAACCTGTACGCAGTAATCAACCTGCTTGTTCAACAAATCATGCGGACCTGTGCCAGATCACACAGCTACTCGGCCACGGCAACTACACCTGACGACCGTACCTTGCGAACGGGCACGTGTGTAAGCGGTCGACGGTGTCCGAGCGGGCGAAGTTACCCGGCCGTAATTCCAGCATATCCGTCGGCGTCGAGCATCTGCGCCACCGACTCGTCCAACGCTTGCGCCGATTCGACCTCGAGCTCGACCAACCAGCCCTCGGTGTAGGGACCCGAGTTGACCTTTTCCGGGCTCGTGTCCAGATCCTCGTTCACGGCAATGACTTTGGCTGTCAACGGCGCGAAAACGTCCGACACGCTCTTGGTCGATTCGACCTCTCCCATCGACGATCCCGCGGTCACCTCGTCACCGATGGCGGGCAGTTGCACGAACACCACGTCACCGAGCTGCCCCTGCGCGTAGTCGGTGATCCCGACGCGCACGGTGGTCGGCGCGGTTCGCTGAACCCACTCGTGTTCCGGTGTGTACAGCAGGTCGGCCGGCGGGGAGATCTCACTCACGTCTGCATTCCTTTCGGGCGGTTGGAGCTCGTCCTGTCGGAGCAGAGCTAGTTTCCGGGCTGAGAGTATTGAGGCAGACGAGGATCCCGCAAGGCGGACACCTCGACCAGGTCCGATCGAACCACATCGCAGCGTCCGCCGTTGCGAGCAACCGTGTCGATGACGCCACCCGGTATGTCGAGGGCAGCAGCGAGAGTCGCGGGTTCGCCGATCGCGGTGAACACGAACGGTGCGGACATCTCGACGCCGTCGACGATCACTCCCCCCGCCTTTCCGGCAATCCACGACTCGACCCCGATACGGACCGGTTCTGCATCTGCACCCGCTATCTGGACCGCCTCCGCGCCTGCCGCTCGTAGTTCCTGCAGAGCGTCGAGCAAGACGTCCGAGCCGATTCCGGTATGAGGATCGGATACCGTGACCACCACACCCGGGCCCGTCGCAGCGGTCATGCCCACCTGGATAGACAGCGACTCGAGCCGTGCACGGGCATCGGCCAGCGCCGCACCACCTGAATCGGAGCGATCCAGGGCGGCCAACGTCGCCTCGAGATCGGCGATCTCCTCCCGCAGAGCCGCCTCTCGGCGTCCGACGTTGTCGAGTACAACCAGCAGGTCGGCCGGCCTTGCCGCGTCGAGGGAGTCGCTGCTGTCGTTCTCCCGAACCTGAACCACCAGCCCGAAGCCCAGCAAGACCATCAACACAATCGTCAGGGAGCCGAACAGAATCGACCTGGGCCGCGTGCCGACGAGCCCACGTATGCGATCGCTGCGGAAATGCTGTCTGCGGAGCTTGTGCCTGCCGTCCTCGGTCACGACGCCCTCACGCACCGAGCAGTCGACGACGCAGAGCCGCGGCGTTGCCGAAGATTCGGATGCCGAGGACCACCACAATCGCAGTCGAGAGCTGAGTGCCGACACCGAGTTGATCGCCGAGCCACACGATCAGAGCTGCAACGAGCACGTTGAAAACGAAGGACACCACGAACACCTTGGAGTCGAAGATGCCGTCGAGAAACGCGCGGATTCCCCCGAACAGCGCATCGAGCGCAGCCACGACCGCGATGGGAAGATATGGAGCCAAGCTGGCCGGCACCTGCGGTCCGGAAACCGTTCCGACCGCGACACCGATGCACAGAGCCAGGACCGCCATTGCCACGAGAACACCGCCGCGACCGGACCGCCCCACCGCCGCATGCGTGCCGAGTTCGTCGCCCTGTTCGATCTGATCCTCCTTGCGCATGTTCTCCTCGCCCATTCTCTCGTCGCTCACGTTCTCCCGTTGCTCACGGCTGTCCTCCTGGGGTCGCCGACCGAATCGTGCGCACCACCGAGGCCGGCATGTCGAGTTCGTCGGCGACGCGGACATCGAAGCCGACCTGATAGAGCTGCGCCAATGCGGACAGGCGCAGGTAGGCGTCACTGACAGCGAAACGCGCCTGCAGCTGGCTGGGTGATCCGATCGCGGCCACCGTGTAGGGAGCGAAGACAGGTCGGTTGTCGACCAACATCGAACCTCCTGCCTGCCTGATGGTGACGCCCGGCCCGATGCGTACATCGTCGACGGTAACGGCCTCGGCGCCACTGACCCACAGAGAGTTGACGAGAACCTGCAGATCTCGATCGAGAACCGCGGCCTCGGACGATCCCCGCACGGGGCTCGACACGTCCGACAGGTTCACCGGCGTCGGAGGTTCGGCCACCGTCACCACGATGCCCGGACCTGAGGCCGTCGCCGCGCCGGCAGCGATCTCCAGCGCGGAGAGCTCGGTCAGCACGCTTTCACCCGCTGCGTCGTCGGTCAGCGCTGCCGCTCGAATCGCTTCGAGATCCTCGGCCAGCTCCCGACGATTGTCGTCGAGGGCGGCAGCTCGGTCCTGCGCGGCGCGGACGCTCGCGAGAATGTCACCTCGCTCACCGGAGCCATCGACGTTGTTCGAGGCCAGCTGAGACATCGCAATCCCGAAAACGCAGCCGACGAGCAAGGCCCCGAGAACCGCCACCGCGATGTCCGCCTTGTTGGGCCTGCCGCCGCGGGGCTTTTTCGACGCTGCTGCCGCGTAACCGGGATCGAGATGCTCCGACATCAGGGAGCGTAGAAGCGAGGGAACGGGATTGCGGCGGACGGGATCACGCATCGCGGGCTGACCGATCCGATGTCCTGGGCACGGCTCGGGCAATGCCCATGGCTTTGTAGGTGTAGAGGGCGCCGGTCCATATGTAGAGTCCGGTTCCCCAGATGATCAGGGCATACCCGATCGGTGCCAGTATTTGCGCGATCGTCGAATCGCCGGTGGATCCCAGTAGCACGGGGAGCGCGATCATGATGACGAACGTCGCTGCTTTGCCGAGGTATATGACCTCCGGCGGTGGGAGACCTCGTCGTCGATAGATCAGTAGCGTTGCGGCCAGGATCAGGTCCCGGCCGATGAGAATTGCCGCCACCCACCACGGGATTATCCCTCGGACAACGAATGCGAGGAGCGTCGTTACCACGGACAAACGGTCCACGAGCGGGTCCAGCAGTGCGCCGATCCGCGAGGACTGGTCGAGCACGCGAGCGAGTTTGCCGTCCAGCCAGTCGGTTGCGCCGCTCGTGAGCAGTATCGCCAGAGCCCACCCGTCCGCGCGGAGTACGAGGAACAGATACAGGAACAACGGGATGAACAGCAGTCGGACCACGCTGAGCACGTTGGGCACGGTGACGATGCGGTCGCTGAGCCCTGTGTGCGGAATGCTCACCGTGCCCACCTCGATCCCAAGTTGCTGCGCGCCCGCCGTCGAAATCCGACCACGTCGCCGCACGTCATTGCCACGCGAACACCGGCTGCTCGAAGTGTGCCACGCGAGTATGCCGACGGTGTAGCACGACTTCCCTGAACTGGTGCACTATCGCACCGGTCGGAGCATGTACCAGGGAGCCACGGAACGGCCACTGCACGACCGGCCTGTCGGATTGCGCGATGGAGACGAATCGAGGGTCGGTGTCGAGCTCGTGCGCGTGCACCTCGTAGACGGTCGCCACCTCGTCAGGACTGGGCACGACATCGCCCAGCGAGTCACCGATCCACACCACGAACGGAGTGATCACGTAGCCCGAGCGGGTGAGGAAGTCGTCGAGTCGACCGAGGATGCTCGACGGTTCGGCCGCGACACCGAGTTCTTCCTCGAGCTCACGTAGGCAAGCCTCTTCCGCCGTCTCTCCTGGGTCGATACGACCACCCGGCAGAGCGAACTGCCCGGGATGCGCGCGAAGCTGTACCGGCCTCATCGTGAGAAGCATCCGGCGCTGCCCCACGGGGCCGCCGATGGTCACCGCGACGGCGGCCGCACGACGGTCCTCGATGGCGACGCGCCGAGGGACGAACTCGGCGAGGGCCGAGTCGATCGACTGCCGCTCGAGCCGACCATCAGGATCACCGTTCATGACAACGAGCCTAGAGGCCGACCGGCGACCATCGGCACCGAAGTCGTGCGCCCGGTCCGACGACGCCGACCACGAGGTCCTCAGCGGGCTGCCGCGCGACCGGCGGCCCGGCCGGAAAAGATGCAACCACCGAGGAAGGTCCCTTCGAGCGAACGGTATCCGTGCACCCCTCCGCCGCCGAATCCCGCTACCTCACCAGCGGCGAACAATCCCTCGAACGGTGTTCCATCGGGCCGAAGAACACGCGAGTCGAGGTCGGTCTGCAAGCCGCCGAGCGATTTGCGGGTGAGCAGGTGCAGCTTGACGGCGATCAGCGGACCGGACTTCGGATCCAACATGCGGTGGGGCGCCGCGATCCGCGCCGCCCTGTCACCCTTGTATTTCCGGGCGGCGTGGATCACCGACACGGACAGGTCCTTGCTGAAGTCGTTGTCCATCTCCCGATCCCTGGCCGTCAACAGAGTTTCGATCGCCGAGGTTTCCAGCTGGACTTCGCCGATCTTGTTCATCCCTGCCACGAGCTCGTCGACCGAGTCCGCGACGACGAAATCTTCACCCCGACGTTTGAACGCCTCCACCGGACCCGGGGCTCCGGATCGAACTCGTTCGAGCAGCTTTCGCACGCTGCGGCCGGTGAGGTCCGGGTTCTGCTCTTGACCGGACAGCCCGAACTCCTTCTCGATGATCTTCTGATCGAGTACGAACCACGAGTAGTCGTACCCGGTGCGGACGATGTGCTCGAGCGTGCCGAGTGTGTCGAAACCCGGAAACAGTGGTGCGGGCAGTTGCTTGCCCGTCGCGTCCAGCCAGAGGCTGGATGGCCCGGGCAGAATCCGGATGCCGTGGTTCGGCCAGATCGACTCGTAGTTGGTGATTCCCTCTGTGTAGTGCCACATTCGGTCCGGATTGATCACGCTGGCGCCGGCATTGCGGCTGATTTCGAGCATGCGACCGTCCACGTGCGCCGGCACGCCAGTCAGCATGTGCTTCGGCGGAGATCCGAGACGTGCGGGCCAGTTCTGCTTCACGAGTTCCCAATTGGCGCCGATACCGCCGGAGGTGACGATCACCGCCCCTGCCTCCATCTCGAACTCGCCACGCGTCTCGCGCGAGGACGCGACGCCGCGGGCGGCCGAGGACGGTTCGAGGACGACGCCGCGAACACCGGTGGCTCGACCGTCGGTGACGACGATGTCGTCGACGCGGTGTCGGTGCGCCATCGTCACCAATCCCTGTTCGATCCCCTGACGGACAGTACGAGCGAAGATCTCGACGAGAGCGGGGCCTGTGCCCCAGGTGATGTGAAATCTCGGCACAGAGTTGCCGTGACCCGTTGCACCGTACCCACCCCGCTCGGCCCACCCGACGAGCGGAAAGATCTTCAGTCCGCGCTCACGCAGCCAACTTCGTTTCTCCCCGGCCGCGAACTCCACGTACGCCTGCGCCCAGCGTCGAGGCCAGGCGTCCTCGTCACGGTCGAAGCCCGCGGTGCCCATCCAATCCTGCAGGGCCAGATCGTAGGAGTCCTTGATACCGAGCCTTCGTTGCTCGGGACTGTCGACGAAGAACAGGCCACCGAACGACCAGAAAGCCTGCCCACCCAGGTTGGCCTCGTTCTCCTGGTCGAGGAGGATGACGCGTTTACCCCTCGATATCAGTTCGGCGGTGGCCACCGGTCCGGCCAGGCCGGCTCCGACGACGATGACGTCTGCTGCGCCGTCGACATGTGCTGTGCCCTTCACGGTCACCACTCCCCCGGTTCGTGCTTCTCGTTCGCACTGGTTACGAGTTCGACTGTAGCCTGCGTCACGTCGAGCCCGGCGTCCGACGCAGCTTTGGTTGTGCAGCACAAATGCCCGAAACGACCGCTTTGCAGCGCTCGGTGAACCATCTGAGATACTTTCTCCGGAGTCGGGATGATTCGTTCTGCTCGGCGATGCGCCGCGCAATGATGGAGGCGCTTTGTTCCGATCTCGCGACCAAAGGCAGAGCGAGTCCGCCCACAAGTATCTGGACTTCGCAGCGGTATCGCCCGCGCTGGAGAACGCCGCAGAAGTTACGGCACGGGCTCTGGATTTCCCTGTAGCTCTGGTCAGCATCCTCGACGACTGCAACCAATACACGCTGGTAGCCCACGGCTCCGATGCGGTTCGCGGACAGGTCATTCCCCGGTCGAGCGCGGCATGCGATGCGGTGGTCGAACAAGGCAGACCCATTGTCGTTCAGGATGTCGATTCGCCGAACGGCGCTCGTCGGAGCACAGCACGGGCGTTCGGGAACCCCACCGATTCACTCCTGAAAGTGCTGCGAGAGTCAGGGCTACGCGCCTACGCCTCCATCCCGCTGTTCGGCCGCGAATCGGTACCGATCGGCACTCTGTGCATCCTCGACGTGCTGCCGCGGACCCTGTCGCCGGAGAAGTTTCGCCTTCTCGAACAACTCGCGGTCATGGTGGAAGAACACCTCGATACCCAAAGGGATCGCGCACGGGTCGCCGCGAATCCCGCTACCCCGAGTGAGCTCACCGCGGCTGTGGACAACGGACAGATCACCCCGTGGTACGAGCCGATCGTCGATTTGCATACCGGCGGCGTGTTCGCTCTCGAGGCACTGGCGAGATGGGAGCATCCAACCCGAGGTTTGCTCACTCCCGGGGAGTTCATCGAGCAGGTGGAAAACACCGACCTCATCGTCGACTTGGACCTGACGATACTGTCTCGAGCGTTGTCCGATTTCGTGAAGTGGCACCTCGATCGCCCTGGACTCAAGTTGTCCGTCAACATTTCCGGACACCACCTCGAACGCCTGGACTGCGTGGACCGCATCGTCAGCGCCGTACACGCGTCCGGTGTGTCCCCGAAGTCGGTTGTACTGGAAGTGACGGAGACGGCTCGCGGCGCGGGAGTCGACGACGAGGCCAGAATAGTCGCGGCGCTCCGATCGAGCGGATTCACCGTGCTTCTCGACGATTTGGGCTCCGGGTGGTCGCCGATACCTCGGATCACACACGTAACCGTCGATGGCTTCAAACTCGATCGGGCGCTGGCGGCGTCGTTGCACACCAAGATCGGTGAGGCGGTCGCCCACGCGATGCTGCAGTTCGCCGGGGAGTTGGACCACTGTGTGGTCTTGGAGGGGGTCGAGAACATGGACCGCCTCGGCAGGGCACGGACGCTGGGGTTCACCCATGGCCAGGGGCATCTCTTCTCCACCGCGATGAACGCCGAGGATGTCCCGCGCTTTCTCTACGAGTGGTCCGCGCAGGAGTGGCCACGGCTGGACGCAGAGCGAAGCTGAAACCACCCCGCATCTGTCGGCCCCGTCGTCTATGGTCCTAGCGACGTCGACCGAGAGGTGTTCAGATGCCCGTACCTTCCGCTGCGCGTGACCGAATCCGTCCCGTGGTCCCGCCGTTCCTGCTGGAGCGGATAGCAGAGCATTCCGCGGAGAACAGGCAGGGCGTCAGGGTCCCTCATGCCTCGTCGAGCGCAGCCCACACGCTGGAGGTCGACCGCGAGTTTCTCGACCGCCGCGCACATGCGCAGAGTATCGACAGCGACAGCGCACCGGATACCACCCGAGCATTGATGCGCTCCATCCACGACGCGCAGAACACCCGAGAATTGCCTGGCACGCTGGTTCGCCGAGAAGGGCAGCCGCCGACGGGTGACCGATCGGTGGACGAGGCATACGCGGGTCTCGGTGTGACTTACGAGTTCTTTCGACAGGTGTACGGGCGCAACAGTCTCGACGGTCGAGGGCTGCCCCTGGTCGCGACGGTGCACTACGACCAGGACTACGACAACGCTTTCTGGGACGGCGAGCGAATGGTGTTCGGCGACGGTGACGGTGAGGTGTTCGGACGCTTCACGGCCTCGCTCAGCGTCATCGCGCATGAGCTTGCCCACGGGTTCACGCAGTACTCCTCGCAACTCGAGTATTCCGGCCAGGCAGGTGCCCTGAACGAGTCGTTGTCCGATGTGTTCGGCGTCCTCGTCGAGCAGTATTCGCTGGGCCAGAGTGCTGACGAGGCTTCGTGGTTGGTGGGGAAGGGATTGTTCCTGCCCGCTGTGCAGGGCAGAGCACTCCGGTCGATGATCGAACCGGGAACCGCATACGACGACGATGTACTCGGTCGCGATCCACAACCGGCCGATATGGACAGCTATGTGGTCACCACAGCCGACTACGGTGGCGTGCACATCAATTCGGGAATACCGAACCGCGCCTTCGCGCTGACCGCTATCGGGCTCGGCGGCGCAGCCTGGGAAAGGGCCGGGCAGGTGTGGTTCGACGTCACCACGAATTCTGCCCTGCCGCCCACGGTCGACTTCGAGGGATTTGCTTCGGCCACCGTTGCGGCTGCGCGGTCGCGCTACGGCAACGAGTCCGACGTTCGACGGGTCGTCGAACGAGCCTGGGCTACGGTGGGAGTGTCAGTGCACGACCCCGACTTCTGACGAGTCTGCGACGCGAAGGACATGACATGTTCATCGAGGTGGTTCGGTCGGGTGGTATCGCTGGTTCCATCCGACGGGCCCGGGTGGACCTGGATGCGATAGTCGACGAGGCGTCGGCCCGCGAGTGGCGTGGCCTCGTCGAGCAAGCCCGGCCTCTGATCCTTTCGCAGCCTGCGGCTGTCGCGCCCACGCGCGTGCGTGACGGTTTCGTGTGGACGGTCTCCGTCGACGAGAGCACCTGCCAGATCGACGATGCGTCGATGACCGGACCGCTCCGCGACCTGGCACAACGCGCGCTGCGTGAGGGCCGCAGAGTCTGATCGTCTTACAGGACCAGGGGGCTAGTACTGAGCCCGCTTGGGTTCGAGCCGATACGTGATCAACCGTGAACTGTTGGCAACTACGGCGACCGATGACGCGTTGTGCAGAATGGCGGCGAGGACTGGTGACAATGCCCCCGCTGCACTCACTAGTAGCCCGATCGCGTTGACCGCGATCGACATTCCATAGTTCTGACGGATGACCTCCACTGCATGTCCTCCGAGGTCGCGGACGTCGAGAAGCCTGTACAGATCGTCACTTGCCAGAGCAACGTCGGCGGTCTCCACCGCAACGTCTGTTCCAGCCAATCCCATCGCTATGCCGATATCGGCGGCCGCCAGCGCCGGAGCGTCGTTGGTGCCGTCGCCGACCATGGCAACGACATGTCCCTGTCGCTGCAGTTCCTGCACCACGGCCAACTTGTCCTCGGGCATCACCTCTGCGCGCCATTCCGTGATACCGAGTTCCGCCGCCACCGCTGCCGCGGTTTCGGCGTGGTCTCCGGTCAACATGAGCACGCGTTGCACTCCGTCGGATCGCAGGCGTGACAGGACGTCGACTGCCTCGGGCCGAACTTCGTCACGCAGACTGATCAGACCGACCAAATCACCGTCGACCGCGAGCAGCAGCGGGGTCTCGGCCTGCTGCTGCAGCCTGCGGACCCACTCCGCGGCCTTCTCCGATACTGCGACATTCTCCCCCTGCAACAGTGACGGGCTGCCGAGCAGCATCGTGCGTCCGTCAGCCCAAGTCCTCATCCCGAGCCCAACCAGGACTTCGCATTCCTCATGCGGCGGGATGGCGATGTACCGCTCCTCGGTGGAGCGAATCACTGCCTCTGCCAGTGGGTGTCGTGAGTGAATCTCCGAACTGGCCGCGTAGGCCAGAACCTGCTCGGGTTCCCAGTCGTCGGCGAAGGCCACGACGTTCGTCACCACCGGCCGTCCCATGGTCAGGGTTCCGGTCTTGTCGAAGACAATGGTGTCCACGCGGCCGGCGAGTTCCAGGTGTGAGCCACCCTTGATGAGGATCCCGCGTCGGGCACCGTTTCCGATCGCAGCGCTGATCGCAGTGGGGGTGGACAGCCCGACGGCGCACGGACACGCCACCAGCAACATCGTCATCGCGCGACGCACATCTCGGGTCACCACGAGCGTGAGTGCGGACAGTAGGAACGACGTCGGCACGAATCGTCGTGAGAAGTTCTCGCCTACCGTCTGGATCGGCGCGCGATCCTCCTGCGCCTCTTCCACGCGAGAGATGATGCGTCCGATGGTCGTGTCGTTTCCGACGGCGGTTGCACGAACCACGAGCCGACCTCGAACGACGACCGATCCGGCGTGGATGCGTGCGCCCGCGGCTACCGATACCGGCAGTGTCTCACCCGTGATCGCCGACTGATCGACGATGGACTCCCCCTCGACGACGATCCCGTCGACAGGAGCCGCGACGTGATCGTGCACCACTACGTCGTCGCCGACGCACAGCGATTCGGTATCGACCGAGACTTCGCTGCCGTCCGCAAGCCTGACCCATGCGGTGTCCTGGGTGCCGTTGAGGAGATCGGCAATCGCACGTCTCGTTCGTCGCAGAGTCAGTTCCTGCAGGTACTCACCAATGTTGAGAAGCCACAGCACAGTGAGTGCGACCACGTTCTCCCGTAGCACGAGACTGGCGACGGTGGCAGCGGAGACGAGTGCATCAGTGCCTGCGCCTCGGTTGCCCGACAGTGAGCGCAACGCGCCTCTGAGAAATGGGTAACCGGTGAAGACGGTTGCGCCGGTGGCGACCAGGCGACTGGTCGGTCCGAGAACTGGCGGACGGTTCAAGCCGTAGCGGCGAAAACCCAGTAGAACCAGCGCCGCTCCACCGACAGCCATTCGCAGGACCTCGGCGCTGCCGACATCGGCCGATCGCGGGGTGCGTTCGGGAACATCCGACCACTCGACTTCGCAACCGGTCTCGATCGCCGCGATCAGCTCGGCGCGGTCGATGCGTGTCGGTGAGATCCATACAACAACTGAGGCCGTTCGCGGGTAGGCGTGTGCGGCGCGAACCCCGAGAACCCTGTCGACTGCATCCTCGATCGCGACGGCTCGGCCGGGGCTCGCGCGGAGCCAGGGCACCTCGAATCTGATGCGTCCTGCGGCGTCGGAGACGATCCGGATACTGGTGGCCGACTCACCGGCGGGCATGTCCGGCCTTCGAAACGAAACAACCGTCGAAGACACGATCAGTGACTGTGACCGTGTCCGGTTTCACCGGCTACCGGTGGCGCAACCTCTTCACCCAACCGCTCTTTGGCCTCGGCGACCACGTCGGATACGGAAAGCCGAGCAGATTCGGCACCCTCCTCTGCCTTTCGGACGCCGCGCAGACTCCATTCGGTCGCCGTGACGGCCGCTTCGCGAAGCGGAGCTTTCGCGATCAGCGTCTTGGCGCCGTTATAGGCTGCCACGCCCACCGCTCCAGTGACGACGGTGGACACAGCTTTCGCGAGCATTATCTGAAAGGCCATTTCGACATCATATGGCGTCCGACACCAGGGTGTGAGGGCCGGATGCCTTGCAGTTTCAGGTGCACACATGCGCACGATGCGATGTCGACCATCACCGGCGGCGGGCCAACCGT
The DNA here is from genome assembly GCF_020889545.1 of Rhodococcus sp. I2R. Lineage (NCBI taxonomy): Bacteria > Bacillati > Actinomycetota > Actinomycetes > Mycobacteriales > Nocardiaceae > Rhodococcus > Rhodococcus sp. I2R. The sequence goes on along the minus strand of NZ_JAHUTG010000025.1, from coordinate 22,934 downwards.
GGCGGGCGTAGCGTGGAATTCGTCCGCTGAAGTGACCGTTAACGGTGGGAACGACGGGATCGGAGTGTTCGGTGGAGTGGGACGGCGGCCGACGCAGGGAGCGGCTGGCCTCGACGCGGTTGGGGCACAATTGGATTTTCCTCGGGCGCACACGCCGTGCCGCGCTATATCTCGCTCTCGGACTCGTTCCAATCCTCGTCCTGGCCGGCATGTACTGGCGGTGGGACGTCGCACCCGAGCAACGCCGTCTAGCCCAGACCGAACCGAGCATCGACCAGATATACGACGCAGCGGACCCAGCCGACAGTACGACTGCCGTCGTCGACTTGGTCGGGCTCGGCAACGTAGACGGCGCGCCGACCGCCCGAGCACTGACGAGCTTCACCGAGATCGGGCGGGTGTGGTCGGTGACGTTCGACAACCGTGGCATAGACACTCGAGTCATAAGCGATCTCGTTGCTCTGCGTGCCCGCACCGAGGGTGTCCGCAACATCGTATTGGTCGGCCACAGCATGGGTGGCGTGATCGCTCTCGAAGTGGCACAGCACATCTACGAGGACACCGACCGTGTATTGAGTGGGGTGGTTCTGGACTGCACACCGCTGGACCTGCATGCAGTACGCGGCGACGCTCGCGACGCCGGGCAAGATCTCCTGCGCTGGATCGGTTGGCTGCCGGGAGCACGAGAAAGTCGTTCGCTCCGTTCCATGGTCGAGATGGCTGCCCGTAAGGACAGGTACGTCGACATGCACTCGACGTGGTATCCAAGAATCGATTTCGCTGCGGCGGGCGAAGCATTCGAACAGGTCATGATGGACAAGATTCTCAATCCAACGGTTGCCAGCAACGGCTTCATCGAATCTCAGTTCAGGACGATCGTGGCATCCGGTGCGTTGGACAATCTGGATGCTCTAGCCGAAACCGTCGCCGACAAACCCAGGCCCGCAATCGTGTTCCTGCGTCCGGCACGGGCGGCGGCGGACAACGTGGTCGATGTCGACTACTCCCAGCGAATCCTGTTCGAACGGTCCGGCGGCACCGACGGCACTCTGCGAGTTGTGCGCATGCACGGCACCGGGCATGCCAATCCGCGCCAAGCACCCGGTGCCTACAACGGATCGATCACATCGCGGGTGATACCGGCGCTCGAAGACAGCATTGTCCGAGACCTCCGCTCGTCGCTGACCGTAGACCCGGTGTTACGGGCCGGTGTGTCAGAGCCCTGATCGAGTGCGGCCACGCTCGGTGCCGGGTCGTCGGTTCGCACTCCGGTGCCGCGGCCGCTTCAGCTACGAGGAGGTACTCGTGAAACTCACTTGTGCCCCTCTGAGCGCCGGCGCTCCCGCCGATGTCACCCACGACGGAACCTCTGTCGGAGATGTTCCAGTTGCCTGGCCGTAGATCACGGCCAGCGTGTCACGTTCGAAGTCCGAACCCTGGTAGCTCGCTGGTGCCGCGCCACCGGGCGCACCCACCAGCGACCCGGGAATTGCCGAGTACTGCGGCGCCGGAAGCTCCGGGATGTCCTGCGGACCGGGGTTGCGCGAGGGAACCTGGTAGGAGCCGTCGTTGGGCGAGCCTCCCGGGTACTGCGGGAAGAACTCCCCCGCCTCGGTGTCGGCCGGTGTGTAGCAGCGCGGTCCACGATCGTCGAAGAGCCTCGGCTCGTCCTGATTGGGCAGGTAACGGCCCTTGGGGTTGACCACTGGCATGTGAACGTTGATGCCTTGGTATTCCTCACCGACACCGATGACCGTCTGAGCTCGTTCGACGATGGGGACGAACTGCGAGAACGTGCACCCGAACGCCGGCGAATACTGCGCCAGCAGCTCGAGCGCCTCACGGGAATCGGCCGAGATACGAATCAGGTTGTCCGCGTTGACCTCCAAGAAGTCCGCCGTCGACGCACTCGTCGCCGTCAGCGACCCGATCAACGTATCGACCGCCGGACGCTGCTCCACGAAGGTGTTGCCCGTGACCGACAGATTGTCCAGCGCTTCGATCAACTGCGGCCCCGCATCGGCGTACGTCTGCGAGAAGTCCGCGAGACCGCGCAACCCCTGCTGAATGTTCGGCAACTCGGTGTTCAAGCCGGCGAAGATGTTCTCGAGCCGATCGATCGTCAACCCCAACTCCGCGCCGCGACCGTCGAGACCCTGCGAGAGCGCGCCGAGCGTGTTCGCCAGATCCTGCGGCGGAATCGCTTCGAGCAACGGCAACAGGTTGTCCAGCAACTGACCGACCTCGATCGCGTTGCCACTGACATCCTGCCGCAGCACCGTGCCGTCGACGACCGGCGACGCAGAGTTCTTCTCCGGCACCATCAATGCCACGTACCGCTCACCGAACAACGTCTTCGGCAGCAACCGGGCGGTGGTGTTGGAGGGAATCATCTCCGCCTTGTCCGGATCGATCGCCATCCGCGCGGTCACCACACCGTCGACCGCCGAGGTCGAGCGAACCTCGCCCACGATCAGACCGCGAACCTTCACATCGGCGTTCAGCGGCAACGCATTACCCACCGAATCGGTGATCAGATCGACACTGACCACCTCTTTGAACGTCTTGTTGTAACTGGTGACCGACCAACCGACGAACAGAACTACTGCGACGATGAGAAGCGCGCCCAACATACGCCGTCGAAGCGGAGACGCTGAGACGATCACGAGGCGCTGCGTCCCGGAACAGAACCGAGGCAGTCGGACACGGCGGAAACAGCGAACGAGGGAGGAACGATCATTCCCCAGACATTAATGTAACGGCTAGTAACGATCATTATCCACAGGTGTGAGACGGCTTACATCCGTCTCGAGCACTGGGATCGCGGTCCCGCTTCTACTGGCACCGGGAATCATACTATCGAGCGCGCGCGGCACGAGCCACCACATCAGCGCACCGAACAGGACGAGGATATTGACCCACTGCAACAGGGTCGCCATGCTGTCGTGCACGAGCACTCTGTCCAGCGCTTGAATGTTCATCACCATGCCGTGCACGAGGATCAGCACCCACAACCGCCTGAAACGGTAGTACACCCACACTGCAGCGGCACCCCACACGAAGGCCCAGAGAAATCCCCCCATACCGAAATACAGGTAGATGAGTCCTCGCATCGCCCCGGCGAGAACCATGATCCACCCGATCGGAATGCGGCCGACCAGGAGTACCAGCGGTAGCGCAGCAAGCAGCGGCTCTTCACGAAGGCCCGCGGACAGAGCGGCCAGCACTGCAAGCCATGGCGATTCGACCGTGGCGGGAGTTGAAAACTCGAAGCGCATGACACCGGTGCGATCGAGCACCAGAACCACAGCTGACGCCACCGCGATGGCCGCACACCATGCGACGGCCGCGTCCATCGCGCTGCCCGATCGCTCGGGTAGCACAGCCGTCAGGAACCGCCCGCGGACCGCGATCACCACCCACAGTGCGGCTGCACCGACCACCAGCTGCACCGCGAGCACGACGAGATCGATGACCTGATCGTGCGTGGTGAGCACAGGCGGCGGGGCACCCGGCTCCCGGAAACGCCATATCGAGCCGAGAATGCTCACCGAGTACAGAACTAGCCACGCGGACACAAGACCGAGAACGAGCAGGCCCGTCAGCCATCGACTGACCCCGCGGGGCGAATCGACACCCGGGTCCATCGATCGCGCGTCCGCCACCGCCGTCTCCCACTCTCTGCAGATTCTCGCCCTGTCGAGGCTTCGCCCCTCGAGGTCTCATCGGACAGGGATCTGTCTATCACGGCAACGGCGCATTGGGCGGTTCTACGATCGCGGTATCACTCGAGCCTGTGCACTGAAAAGTAGTTGTCCAATCAACCACTCTCGGTACTCTGGGCAGGTGAAATCGACACATTGGCTCGACCGCGAAGAGCAGCGGATGTGGCGCTCCTACCTGGATGCGACACGACTTCTTCTGCTTACCCTCGACCGCCAACTCGAACGCGACTCGGACATATCGTTCACCGACTTCGAGTTGCTCGTGCTGCTTTCCGAAGCCACCGAGCACCGAATGCGCATGAGCGCACTGGCCGAAGCGGTGACCACCAGCCGAAGCGGTGTCACCCGCGCGATTTCCCGGTTGGTTGCCGCCGGCTGGGTACGCCGGGTCGAATGCGAGAACGACAGGCGCGGAACACTCGCCGAACTCACCGCCGATGGCGAGCGAAAACTTGCCGCCGCAAGCCCCGGACATGTCGACGCCGTTCGCGCGAACATGTTCGACCTACTCACGCCTGAGTCTCTCGAAACCCTGGCCCAGATCTGCGAAACGATGCGCGCACACATGACCGAGCGCCGCTGAAGCTCATTCGAATACCGTCGGCTCAGATGGACGAACGGTCGACCATGGCGACCTGCACCCGCTCACCGGTTTCGAGCGAACTCACTCCGGCCTCACACACGGCCGCCGCAGCATATCCGTCCCAAGCGCCCGGGCCGTCGACGTAGTTGCCCGATTCTGCGCCCCGCACGACGGCATCGACCCAACGCTGAATCTGCACGTCGTACGCCTGCCCGAAACGCTCCTTGAACGACGGCGTGATGGCGCCACCCCACGTCCCGGGCTTGCTCTTTCGTACCAGGCCCACGTCGAGACCGATAATGGCGCTGCCGAGTTCGGCGACAACCTCGGTACGAACCTCGTAGGCAACGCCGGTGGTGACGAACACCTCGGTGTCGACGTGACGTCCCGACTCCGTCGAGAACACTGCGATCTGCGGATCCTGCAGCCCCTCGGGCGCTTTCGAGCTGGGAAACGGCTTGATTATCTGCACCGAGGTGATTTCTTCGTCGAGGAGGAAACGAGTGACGTCGACTTCGTGTACCAAGGAGTCCTTGACCACCATCGCGCTGTCGAAGTGCGAGGGCACCGATGGGTTGCGGTGCACACAGTGCACGACGAGGGGGCGGCCCAGATCACCGGAGTCGATGAGCCCCTTCAACTCCACATACTCGGCGTCGAAGCGCCGCATGAAGCCGACTTGAATCAGAGTCTTTCCCAGCGCGGCCTCTGCCTTGACAACCTCGAGGGATGTTGCGGCGTCCGTGGTCAACGGCTTTTCGCACAGCACAGGCTTTGCGTTCTCGAGGCATGCGAGCAACTGTTTCTCATGCGTGGGCCCCGGCGTCGCCAACAGCACTGCATCGACCTCGGGGTCGGCAATGGCGTCGATCGGGTCGATCACCACGCGGCATCCGTCGATCGTCGCGGCGAGTTCCTCGGCCCTTTCGGTCACATAGTCGTTGATGACAGTTACCCGTGCTCCGGCGATCCGGGACTGAATTCGGGCAACATGATCGGCGCCCATCATGCCTACGCCGAGTACGGCGATTCTCAGTTCGTTCGACATCGATTCTCTTTCGATAGATGGGCGTCACTCGAAGGTGACGGAGGAAACCCCGCAGGAACCCAGGTATTTGCGGGTGCGCTGCGCGATCGGCAGCGGGGCGTCGGGAGAGCACGGGTACATGTCCTGCTCGACGATGGCGAAAACTTCGATGTCGAGCTTGTCGATGGCGGCCAGCAACGGCGGCATTGCCGGAATTCCGAGTGGAGGCTCCGTCATCGCACCCAGCTTGACGGCCTCACCGAACGGCAAGTCCTCGGCTTCGACCTTGGCCCGAACCACCTCGTTCACCTGCTTGAGGTGGAGGTACCCGATACGTTCGGGTGCTCGCTCGATGATCGCGATGTTGTCGCCGCCGCAGTAGCTGATGTGTCCGGTGTCGAGGCACAGATTCACGAATTCAGGGGACGTACCGTCGAGGAACCGGTAGACGTTCTCCTCGGTGTCGACATGAGAATCGGCGTGCGGATGATACTGAGCCTTGACTCCGTACTGCTCGAACATGCGCTTGCCGAGTTCGTTCATGCCGTCGGTCTTCTTGCGCCACTGGTCGGCCGTCAGATTGCGGTCCTCGAGCACCTCGCCGGTACCGGGGTCACGCCACATCTCGGGGATGACGACGACGTGCTTGCCGCCGACTGCCGCAGTCAGCTTGGCGACGTCCTCGATCTGAGTCCACACCGCATCCCAGGCGTCGTCCTGGTGCAGATGTTCGAACACTGTTCCGGCCGACAGCTTCAGGCTGCGCGATGCGAGCTCGTCGGAGAGCTTCTCCGGGTCCGTTGGCAGGTATCCGTACGGCCCCAGCTCGATCCACTCGTAACCGGAGGCCGCTACCTCGTCGAGAAAACGGGTGTACGGGGTCTGCCGAGGGTCCTCGGCGAACCATACGCCCCACGAATCCGGTGCAGATCCCACGTGGATCACGCTCATGGTTGTCCTTTCGACGGTCTCGGTTGCACGCGAGCCAAGACGCGGTTGCCTGGCTACTGTGAGTGGGTACTGACGCGCGTCACTAACGCGCTTCAGTAAGCAACTATCGTGATGTGTTGTGTGATTGTCAAGACATTTGAACATCGCAGTTGTGGTAGCCACACCGACCAGGAGGATGCGTGCAGACACCCAGCGGCTCGACGGACCCGAAAGCCTCTCGTCGCCGCCCGACCATGGCCGACGTGGCCGAACGCGCAGCTGTCTCCCGCACCCTCGTTTCGCTCGTCTTCAGCGACAAGCCGGGCGCCTCCGAGGCGACACGCGAACGGGTTCTGCGCGCTGCCGACGAACTGCGCTATCAGCCCGACCGCGCCGCCCAACTGCTGGCACGCGGACGCAGTCGGACCATCGGCCTGCTCACCGATGTCAAACAGACCTTCCAAGCCGAGATGGTCGGCACCGTCTACGACGCCGCGGAAGCAGCGGGCTACGACGTGCTCTTATCGGTCGGCGGACCCAACCGTGATGAACACAAGGCCATGGAGGCTCTGCTCAGTCATCGGTGCGAGGGACTCGTGCTGTTCGATCCATTCTCCGATTCCGAATATCTGAGATCGGTGAACGAACGCGCCGTCCTCACGATGGTCGGGCGCCGTGTCGACCCCATCAATTCTGTACGCTCCGCCGACAGCACAGGGATTGCGCAATCGGTCGATCATCTCGTAGCGCTGGGCCACCGCGACATCGTGCATATCGACGGTGGAGAGCAAGCGGCATCGAAGGACAGGCGCAGCGCCTACATTGCGTGCATGCGTCGACACGGCCTGGGCCGACATGTCCGGATAGTCCCCGGCGCACACGACGAGGCCGCCGGTGCAGCGGCAGCCGTTGCGCTGCTGCAGGAATCGGCCCTTCCCACAGCCATCCTCGCGGGCAACGACCGGAGCGCTCTCGGTGTCATGGACGAGCTGGTCAAGGCCGGGATCGCCGTACCGTACGACGTCTCGATCGTGGGATACGACGATTCACCCCTGTCGAGCCTGTCTCGAATCGACCTGACGACGGTGCGTCAGGACAGCGCGGAACTTGCCCGAAAAGCTGTGGAGTTCACCGTGACCAGCCTCGAGGACGAAAACGCCGAACCCGCCAACACCGTGATCGAACCGCACCTGGTCGTGCGCGGAACCACGGCACCCGCGCCAGGGCATCGCGATCGGCGGAGCTGACCGCCGGGACGGTCGGGGATCACCCACCGGGTTCTGTAGTTAAACAACTGCTTGGTTGTTATCATCGCGGTGTCACCAGTCGCGTCGACACCCGATCGCGACCGATCGCGAGGAGAGCCATGCCCGAGGCCTACGTCATCGACGCCGTCCGAACTCCCGTAGGGAAACGAGGCGGTACGCTGTCGGAGATCCACCCGGCGGACCTGGGAGCCGGCGCAATCCGCTCTCTGTTGGACCGCTCCCCGATCGATCCCGTGAACATCGACGACGTCGTGTTCGGGTGCGTCGACGCGATCGGACCGCAGGCGGGGAACATCGCCAGAACCGCATGGTTGGCGGCCGGATACCCGGAAGAGGTGCCCGGAGTGACCGTGGACCGCCAATGCGGGTCGAGCCAGCAGGCCGTTCACTTCGCCGCGCAGGCGATCATGAGCGGCACAGCAGACATGATCGTCGCCGGTGGCGTCCAGAACATGTCGAAAATTCCCATCGCATCGGCAATGACGGCGGGGCAACAGTACGGCTTCGACACCCCGTTCGTCGGCTCGACGGGATGGGAACACCGCTATGGCAAACAGGAGATCTCGCAATTCCGTGGCGCAGAGCTGATCGCGGACAAGTGGGATGTCAGCAGGCAGGACATGGAAATGTTCGCGCTGACGAGTCACACCCGTGCACGCGCGGCGATCGCAACCGGCCGTTTCGATCGGGAGATCATCGCAGTCGACGGCCACACCGTCGACGAAGGTCCACGCTCCACCACGCTGGAGAAGATGCAGGCGTTGCCGACTCTCGTCGACGGTGGACGTCTGACCGCCGCTCTGGCCAGTCAGATCTCCGACGGCGCCAGCGCGACCCTCCTCGCATCCGAAGCCGCCGTGCGCGAATACGGGCTGCGTCCCCGCGCACGGATCCATCACCTCAGCGCCCGCGGCAGCGACCCGGTCTTCATGCTGAGCGCTCCGATACCGGCAACCAAGTACGCGCTCGAACGCGCCGGTCTGACGATCGACGATATCGATGCCGTCGAGATCAACGAGGCGTTCGCACCCGTCGTACTGGCCTGGATGAAGGAGATCGGGGCCGATCCGGAGAAGGTGAACGTCAACGGCGGCGCCATCGCCCTCGGACACCCGCTCGGCGCTACCGGCACGAAGCTGTTGGCCACACTGCTCTGCGAACTCGAGCGTATCCAAGGACGCTACGGGCTGCTGACCATCTGCGAGGGCGGCGGAACAGCCAATGTGACGATCATCGAGCGGCTCAGCTAGTCGCTACTATCCGACTCAGCTGAGCCGCTAACGCTCGGCTCAGCTGAGCCGCTAACGCTCGGCTCAGCTGAGTCGCTAACGCTCGGCTCAGCTGAGTCGCTAACGCTCGGTGATCGTTCGGGACGCCGCGTCGATCGCCAAAATAGCCTCGGAGACGACCGATTCGATCAGGTCGGCGCAGGTCGGTAGGTCGGCGAGCATGCCAACGACCTGACCGGACGCGAGCACACCTGCTTGCGCGTTACCGTCGACGAGTCCCGATTTGAGCAGCATGGGGGTGTTCGCGGCCATCAGTACCTGACCCCAGGAAAGATCCTTACCGCGGCGCATGGCCAGACCGTCACGAACCATCGTCGACCAGGACATTCCCGTCATCGACTTGAATCGGGCAGCGTTGCGCGCGGCGTGCACGAAACCGAGTGCGCGCGAGGACTTTTCCAGTGTGTCCACCAGTTCGGTTCGAAGCACCCGGTGCGGCATTCCGTCCACCCGAGTGGACACCACCGTTCCGTCGAGACCCGCGGACAGATACCGTTGCTTGACCGCGTCGGGCACCGTCGATTCCTGCGTCAAGAGAAACCGTGTTCCCATCGCAACTCCGGCAGCGCCGTACGATAATGCCGCCGCCAGTCCTCGCCCATCGAAGAAGCCACCGGCAGCGACGACCGGGATGTCGACGGCGTCCAATACCGAGGGCAGCAACAAAGTCGTTGCCACCGGCCCGGTGTGGCCCCCGCCCTCCCCACCTTGGACGATCACGGCATCGGCGCCCCAGCCCGCAACTTTTCGAGCATGCTTGGCCGCTCCGATCGATGGAATAACCACCACCCCAGCATTTTTCAACGTATCGATGAGTTCGGGACGCGGCGCCAGAGCGAACGACGCCACTCGAACCTTCTCACGGATCAGTAGACTCACGCGCTCTGCAGCATCGGCTGCATCGGCGCGGATGTTGACCCCGAACGGTCGGTCGGTGGCGGCCTTGGTCTTCGCGATCGCGGTGGCCAGCTCAGGGTAGGTCATCGTCGCCGACGCCAGTATCCCGAGACCTCCGGCGTTCGAGGTCGCCGCCACGAGACGTGGCCCCGCGACCCATCCCATTCCGGTCTGCACGATCGGGTGCTCGACGCCGACCAGTTCCGTGAAACGCGTACTGAGCATTCTCACTTCGCCGGGACCTCCTTCTCGCGCAGTCCTCGCGGATCGATGGCATTGCGGATCAAGTTCAGTTCGTCCTCGCCGGGAATCCGCGTCTGCGTCACGGACGAGATGTCGAGTTCGAAGCCGGTCGCAGCACCAACCTCGTCCGCGGTCACACCGGGGTGCACCGAGACCAACCGCATCGTGTTACCTGCGCCCGAGAAGTCGAGCACTGCGAGATTGCTGACGACTCGGTGGATGTCGAGAAACCGTCCCGCGGGATTTCCCTCGACCTTGTCGTAACCGACCCCGGACACCATGTCGACGGCGTCGACGAAGACCCGAGTCGAGTGGCGCGGAACCCAGTAGCTCGTGCGGTGGTTGATGGTGTTTCCCGGCCCACCTCGAACGCCGAACATCTGGCGCGTCGGCTTGGCGTGGTTGCCGAGGCAGGAAATGTTCTGATTGCCGTGACGATCGAGCTGATTGGCACCCATCACCACGTGACGCCGCCCCGAGGCGACGACGTCGAAGACCGCGCGATACGGAATCCACCCTTCGATGGGTGCGGAGGCCCCGAGGGCAGGGGTGTCGGCCAGCAGGTACGCCTCACCATCCGAAAGCAGCAGATCGGGTTCGGTGGTCAACCGCGCCAGTCGGGCACCGATACTCGGCATGAGCCCCATGGGGCTGGCCATTATCTCGCCAGCGCCGCTGAACAGGTCCGCGCAGGCGGTCGCGCAGATCTCCGCACGTGTCACGTGCTCGGTGGTCATGCGTCGACATCCTGTCGGTCGGTCCCGGACACGTAGTTCTCGTAGAACTTCGCCCATTCGGCATCATCGGCTGCGGCGGCGACATAGGCCTTCTGGAAAGCTTCGTCGCGATCGTAATCCGGTACGCACGAGGTGAAGTGCGCGCCTCCGGGCGCCGCGATCACTGCATCGACCATCATCCGATTGGTCAGCATCGCTTGCGGCGGTGCCGCAGCGACGAGTTCGGCTGTCGGCACGATCCTCTCGCAGGTCAGATAACGGCGTGTCGCGGCACGCAGATAGAGATCGTCGAAATACGGATCCGGCCCCAGATACACTCCGTTGCCGCTCGCGTCCGCCAGGTTCAGATGCACGAACGCAGCATCGAGTGTCAATGCGGGCATTGCTACGAGCTCCTCGAACTGGTCGGTCCCCGGTATCGGATAGGGCGATCTGATGGTGCGCAGTTCCGGGTAGTAGGTCATCACGTCGGATCCGATGCCTGCGCGTATCGGCAGAAACGGCAGACGCGCCGCTGCCGCCTGCAGGCCTGCGTTCAACATGCCCTCGTCCACCTCGCGTACCTCGATGGATCCGGTCGTCCGTGCACGCGAGAACCATGGGTCGTACGGGATCGAGTCCAATGACACGAACCCGTATACGACGCGTCGCACTTTCCCTGCCGCGCAGAGTAGTCCGACATCGGGACCGCCGTACGAGACGACTGTGAGCTCGCGCAGCGGTGATCGCAGTAGCGCGCGCACTGCTGCCATGGGCTTGCGCCGAGATCCCCACCCGCCGATGCCGATGGTCATACCGTCGGTCAGCTCGCTCACTACAGCATCGAGAGTGCTGGTCTTGTCGCGCCGCTCCGGTGCCGTCATGCGTGGCCGCCCTTTCCTCGGTGGTCCTGGTGTTCGCTGGTGCGAAAGTTGTTGTCGAGCGAGCTACGACGGGCTTCGTCGGCCGCACCCGACAGATTGAGCTCGAATGTGAAGCCTTGTTCGAAGCGGTAGCTGCGATGCACCGGCTGGATGTCGATGCCGTTCAACGCTTCCTTGGCCGCTCGGATGACACGGGTGTCCTTCGCTGCGATATCACGGGCTACTCGCAGAGCGGACTCGTCCAACTCTGCGCGCGGTACCACTTCGTATACGGATCCGAAATGCTCGAGCGCCTTCGCGTCGATCCGACGCGCCGTGTAGTAGAGCGTGCGCATCAAGTGCTGGGGTACCAGACGAGAGAGATGTGTCGCAGCTCCCAGCGCCCCACGGTCGACCTCGGGAACGCCGAATGTTGCGTCGTCCGAGGCAACGACCACGTCCGCGTTTCCCACGAGTCCGATTCCTCCACCGAGGCAGAAGCCCTGTACCGCCGCGATGACCGGGACTTCGCAGTCGTACACCGCCGAGAAAGCGACGGCACATCCCTTGTTCGCACCGATGAGATGCTCGTAGCCCGAGTAGTTTTCGATCTCCTTGATGTCGACTCCTGCACAGAAGCCGCGATTCTCGGCCCGCAGCACAACGACCCGGGTTGCCGGATTCGCGCCGGCTCTCGTCACCGCCTCGGCGAGGTCGAACCAACCTTGGACTGGAAGTGCATTCACCGGCGGGTAGTCGATGGAGACGGTGACGATTCCGGGTTCCGGCTCGCTGGAAATGACTGGCACGATCGAATCCTCACTATTGCCGTACAAAGCAAGCATGTGCTTGGTAAGTTAGCACAGTCGACGGGCCAGTTCACGAGGTTCGTCGATCCCGAATTCGAGCGGAGGCACAGGTGAACACTGGTCGAGATACGCCGGTCGCCTTGATCACTGGCGGTGTGCGCGGCGTCGGCGCCGGCCTGTCACGAGCTTTTCTACGAGCTGGATACATCGTTGTCGCGTGCGCTCGGCGTGACGCGGACGCACCGATCACCGAGGGCGATGCGACCGCGCAGTACCTCCCCTGCGACGTGCGCAGGGAGGATCAGGTCGCCGCACTGGTAGCTGACGTCGTCGACCGATACGGTCGCCTCGACGCCGTCGTCAACAATGCCGGCGGTGCGCCGTTCGCGATGGCCGCAGACGCAAGCGCCGAATTCCACCGCAAAGTCGTCGAGCTGAACCTGCTGGCGCCGCTGATCGTCGCGCGGGAGGCGAATGCGGTTATGCAACAACAGCCGCAGGGCGGCTCGATCACGATGATCAGCAGCGTCAGCGCACGCCGTCCTTCCCCCGGCACGGCTGCATACGGCGCCGCGAAAGCTGGATTGGACAGCCTCACGACATCGTTGGCCGTCGAGTGGGCGCCGAAAGTTCGGGTCAATGGGGTGACCGTGGGGATGGTGGCGACGGAACTGAGCCATCTGCACTACGGGGACGCCGACGGCGTAGCTGCAGTGGAACGCACTGTTCCACTGGGACGACTCGCGACGCCGGCGGACATCGGTGCCTGCGCTGTTTTCCTCGCCTCGTCGGCCGCTTCCTACGTCAGCGGGTCGATGCTGGCCGTTCACGGCGGCGGCGAGCGTCCCGCATTCCTCGATGCCGCAACACCAACCGATAGAGAAGGAAACCGTTCATGACAGATCTGTGCAAAGGCCGCGTCGTCGTCGTCACCGGGGCAGGACGCGGCATCGGACGTGCGCATGCGCTCGCATTCGCCGCCGAGGGGGCGAGTGTGGTGGTCAACGATGTCGGTGTCGCAATCGACGGTTCGAACGCCTCCGCCGGCCCCGCGCAGGATGTGGTCGACGAGATTGTCGCAATGGGAGGGCGCGCGGTGGCCAACACCGACGACGTAGCCGACTGGGCGGGCGCGGGGCGGCTGATCGACACGGCGCTTTCGGAGTTCGGGTCACTGGACGTACTGGTCAACAATGCCGGGTTTCTGCGTGACCGAATGCTCGCCAATCTGGCCGAGGACGAATGGGACGCCGTCATCCGCGTCCACCTCAAGGGACATTTCGCCCCGCTGCGTCATGCCGTCGCCTACTGGCGGGCTGAACACAAGGCTGGTCGTGCGGTAGATGCACGCATCGTCAACACCAGTTCGGGTGCTGGTTTGCAGGGAAGTGTCGGTCAGGGCAACTACGCGGCGGCGAAGGCGGGAATCGCTGGCTTGACGCTGGTCGCGGCAAGCGAATTCGCGAGCTACGGCGTCACGGTCAACGCCATCGCCCCCGCTGCGCGGACCCGGATGACCGAGAACGCGTTCGCCGAGGACATGGCTGCGCCCGCCGACGGTTTCGATGCGATGGCGCCCGAGAACATTTCACCGCTCGTCGTCTGGCTCGGCAGCACACAGTCGGCCGCGGTCACCGGTCGAGTCTTCGAAGTGGAAGGGGGCGTCATCGGCGTGGCGCAGGGGTGGCGGCACGGCCCGTCCGTCGACAACGGATCCCGATGGGAGCCGTCCCACGTCGGCGCAGCAGTTGAGAAGTTGCTGGCGTCCGCCGAGACTCCGGTGCCGGTCTACGGAGCTCGGTGAGCGGTCAGGCTCGCTGACTGGACACCGAGACGACCTCGCCGGTGAGGTAGGTCGAGTAGTCACTCGCCAGAAATGCGATGGTGGTGGCAATTTCCCACGGCTCTGCGGCTCGACCGAAGGCTTCGTCGGATGCCAGTCGATCGAGGAGTTCGGTCGAGGTGACCTTCGCCAGGAAGGCGTGGTTGGCGATGCTGGGGGCAACGGCGTTGATGCGGACGCCGTAGGCGGCTGCCTCGATCGCGCTGCAGCGAGTCAGTGCCATGACCCCGGCTTTCGCCGCGGCGTAGTGCGCCTGTCCGTGTTGTGCTCGCCAGCCGAGGACGCTCGCATTGTTGACAATGACGCCGCCGTGCTCGACGTCGCGGAAGTAGTTCAATGCCGCTCGCGTGCACCGAAACGTGCTGCCCAGCGTCACGTCGAGGACCCTCGACCATTGATCGTCGGTCATGTCTGCAACGGGGGTCTCGCCGCCGAGCCCGGCGTTGTTCACCAGAACGTCGACGCGGCCGAGGGTTGATACCGCGTACGCGATCAACGCATCGACCTGCGCGGTGTCGGTGACGTCGCAGGTGATCGCCGAAACCTTCCCCAACCCGAGCTCCTCGAGCTCCTCGCGTGTCTCCTCGAGCCGACGGGCGTGGACATCGGAGAGGACGACGTCGGCTCCTTCGGCGAGGGCACGACGCGCAGTCGCACTGCCTATGCCTGTTCCCGCGGCCGCGGTCACGACGACGACGCGTCCGGTGAGCAGTCCGTGACCGGGGGTCTCCTGCGGGGCGACGGACAGCGGTGTCCTCGCGGACGAGTTTGCGGTCGAGGGCTGAGGGTCGGAGCTTGGGTCTGTCATGGGCGTGCCTCTCGTGGGAGTCCGAGCACTCGCTCGGAGATGATGTTGCGCTGGATTTCGTTCGAACCGCCGTAGATGGTGTCGGCGCGGGTGAACAGGAACAGGCGCTGCCACTCGTCGAGTTCACCGTCGGGGGCCAACATCGACGGTGCGCCGACGACATCCATCGCCAACTCCCCCAGTCCCCGGTGCCAGTTCGCCCACAACAGTTTCGAGATGGAGTCTTCACCTTGGGTACCGGTTCCACCGAGCGTGGTCAGCGCATAGGCACGCATCACGCGCAATCCCATCCACGCGCGTGTCAACTTCTCCCGCACGAGCGGATCCTCGATGCTCCCGTTGCTGCGAGCAACTGCGATGACACCGTCCAGCTCGCGCGCAAAACCGACCTGCTGCCCCAGCGTCGACACGCCCCGCTCGAAACCCAAGGTCCCCATCGCGATCGACCAACCCCGGCCGGGTTCGCCGACGACCAGGTCGGCGGCGGTACGGGCACCGTCGAAGTACACCTCGTTGAATTCGGAGGTGCCGGTCAACTGGGTGATCGGACGGACCGTGATGGCGTCCTGCTTCATCGGAACGAGCAGATACGACAGCCCAGCGTGACGTGTCGATCCTCGCTCGGTGCGGGCTATTACGAACGCCCAGTCAGCTAGGTGCGCCAGCGATGTCCAGATCTTCTGCCCGGTGATCACCCACTCGTCACCGTCGAGCGCTGCCGAAGTCGACACTGCGGCCAGATCCGAACCCGCTCCGGGCTCGGAGTAGCCCTGACACCACAGTTCACCGACCGAGATGATGCCCGGCAGGAACCGTGTGCGCTGTTCCGGCGTTCCGAAGGCGATCAGTGTCGGACCGAGCAGTTCCTCGCCGATGTGACCGACCCGTGCCGGGGCATCGGCGCGGGCGTACTCCTCGTGAAAGACGACCTGGTGCGAGAGCGGGGCACCGCGGCCGCCGAATTCCACCGGCCAACCGAGGCAGGTCCATCCGGCAGCGGCGAGATGGCGATCCCACTCGAGCCGTTCCTCGAATGCCTCGTGTTCTCGCCCCGGGCCGCCCAGTCCTTTCAGGGCAGCAAATCGCCCGGTGAGGTTATCGCCCAGCCACTGTCGGATCTGGATGCGAAAGCGCTCGCCGTCGTCATCTTCGGAGTAGTCGACTCTTCCCTCTTCACGGGCCATTCAGGTACGTTAACAAACCAAGCCCTTGCTCAGCTAGGAGTTGCACGTGACCGACGAGATGCAGACGACGCCCGAGGCGTTGACGCATGCCGCCGAAACCTACGGCGATACCGTGGCGATCGTCGACGGCGCAACGGAGATCTCGTTCGCCGAGTTACGCCGCCGGGTCGTCGAGGTGGCCCGGGCGTTCGTCTCTCTCGGAGTCGAGGCAGGAGACAACGTCGCCGTCTGGGCCCCCAATAGCCACTACTGGATCGTCTGCGCACTGGCCGCTCACCATGCAGGAGGACGGGTGGTGCCGATCAACACTCGCTACACCTCCGCGGAGGCAGCGGACATTCTCGAGCGAACCCGAGCTCGAATTCTCGTCGTACCGCAGTTGTTCCTGGGCATCGACCGAACAGCGGACCTCGACCGGTCCAAGTTCGCGTCGCTACGCGCCGTGGTCACCGTTCCCCCATACGCGAGCGATGAATCAAAAGCACTGCGCGGCAGTGACAACTACACGTGGGTGGACCTTCTCGCGTTGGCGGCCCGCACACCGCAATCGGTGATCGAGCAACGCACCGGCGACCTCGACGGCGAATCCGTCAGCGACATATTGTTCACTTCGGGCACCACCGGCCGAAGCAAAGGCGCCATGAGCTCGCATCGACAATCGCTGTCGGTGGCCCGCGCGTGGGCCGAGTGCACCGGCCTGCGCCACGACGACCGATACCTGATCGTCAACCCGTTCTTTCACAGCTTCGGATTCAAAGCCGGGGTTCTGGCCGCTCTCTCGGTCGGCGCAACGGTCTACCCTCTTGCCGTCTACGACCCCGAGACTGCGATGCGCATGGTCGACCACCATCGGATCACCGTCCTGCCCGGTGCCCCGACGATCTACCGGACCATTCTCGACCACCCCGCACGGGATCAATTCGACCTGTCGTCACTTCGGCTGGCAGTCACCGGCGCAGCAGTGGTTCCGGTGACACTCATCGAGCAGATGCGTCAGGAGTTGACCATTGACACGGTTCTCACGGCATACGGCCTCACCGAAGCGGTAGTAGCCACGATGTGCCGCCCCGGTGACGATGCCGCCACCGTCTCGGCCACGTCGGGTCGTGCCGCGGCCGGGTTCGAGGTGAAGATCGGAGCGCGCGGGGAGGTCCTACTCCGCGGTCCGAACGTGATGCTCGGCTACCTCGACGATTCCAAGTCGACCAGCGAGGCAATCGACGCGGACGGCTGGCTGCACACCGGCGACATCGGTTCGCTCGACAACCGCGGCTACCTGACGATCACCGACCGGTTGAAGGACATGTACATCTCCGGCGGGTTCAACGTCTATCCCGCCGAGGTCGAACAGGTGATGCTCGCATGTTCCGAGGTCGCCGACGCCGCCGTGGTGGGTCGGCCGGACGCACGACTCGGGGAGGTCGGCGTGGCCTTCGTAGTTCCCAAAGCCGGTTCGACGCCCGATCCGGCCGCGCTCATCGAGCACTGCCGCAATCGCCTCGCCGGCTTCAAAGTTCCGAAAGAAGTCTTACTGCGCGAAAAACTGCCCCGCAACGCGGGCGGAAAGGTATTGAAACGTGTACTGCGCGAGGAGTTCGTATGAACAGTGAGACCGGAGGCACCGGGTCGGAAGATTCGGATGTGGTGCTGTACGAGGTTCGTGGCAGCGTCGCGGTCGTGACGATGAACCGGCCGGAATATCGGAACGCGCAGAACTCGGTGATGACCTATGCCCTGGACGCCGCGTTCGTCCGTGCTGTGGAGGACGACGAGGTCAAGGTGATCCTGCTGGCTGGCAACGGCCGGCATTTCTCTGCCGGACACGACATCGGTACACCGGGCCGAGACGTGGACGCGGAATACGAGAACAGGGCTGTGCTGTGGTGGGACCACGTACGCAAAACCGGTGGCGACCAACGGTTCGCGCGCGAGATGGAGGTCTATCTGGGGATGTGCCGACGGTGGCGCGAGATCCCCAAACCGACCATCGCGGTAGTACACGGCGCCTGCATCGCCGGCGGACTGATGCTGTCCTGGGTCTGCGACATGATCGTTGCCAGTGAAGACGCATTCTTCTCGGATCCAGTTGTGCGCATGGGCATCCCGGGCGTCGAGTACTTCGCACACCCCTGGGTGCTCGGCCCGCGGCGCGCCAAGGAGATACTCTTCACCGGCCAACGGTTCACCGCTGCAGAGGCTTTGGACTGGGGAATGCTCAATCGAGTGGTACCGCGCGAGAACCTCGAATCCGAGTCGTTCGCATTGGCAGAGCAGATCGCGTCCATGCCGTCCTTCGGACTGGCCTTGACCAAGAAGGCCGTCAACCAATGCGAGGATTTGATGGGCATGAGATCCGGCATGGACTCGGTGTTCGGCCTTCACCACTTCGCCCATTCCCACAACGCCGAGGTGGCCAGCGATTCCCTCGGCGGAATGGATGCGCGGTCGATGAAGACCTCCGCCGAGCAGGCGTCGAACACAGGTAGGGGCTGACCGATCATGGATCTCGATCTCGATGCATCGACCGTGGCGTTCCGCGACGAGGCTCGCGATTTTCTTCGCGCGAACGTACCGAGCGATCCCCTGCCCTCCTTCGACACCGCGGCAGGATTCGAAGCTCATCGACAATGGGAACGCGTACTCGCCGAGCACAGATACTCCGCGGTCTCGTGGCCGCGTGAGCTCGGGGGTCGAGATGCGTCCATGCTGGAGTGGGTGGTCTTCGAGGAGGAGTACTACGCCGCCGGCGCTCCCGCGCGGGTGAGCCAGAACGGGATCTTTCTGCTGGCACCGACGCTGTTCGCACACGGTACGGAAGAACAGCGTCGGCGAATACTCCCCCGCATGGCGCAGGCCGATGACATCTGGGCCCAGGCATGGTCCGAACCCGAGGCGGGCAGCGACCTCGCCGGGATCAAATCCTCCGCCCGCCGCACCGACGGGGGGTGGATCCTCGACGGCCAGAAGACCTGGAGCTCACGAGCCAGCTTCGCCGACTGCGCCTTCGGGTTGTTCCGATCCGACCCTGAAGCCGAGCGCCATCGCGGCTTGACGTACTTCATGTTTCCGCTCGACGCGGAGGGTGTCACGGTGCGCCCGATCGCACAGCTCGACGGCGAACCGGGATTTGCCGAAATATTTCTCGAAGGAGTATTCGTCCCCGACCACGACGTGATCGGTCCGCCCGACGACGGGTGGAAAGTCGCGATGAGTACGTCGAGCAACGAACGCGGTATGTCACTTCGTAGCCCCGGCAGATTCGTCACTGCCGCGGCCGAACTCGTCACGCTGTTCAGAGAACACTGCGACCCATCCGACACAGCACTGGGTGATCGCGTGGTGGACGCGTGGATCGGGGCACAGTCGTACCGGTTACACACCTACGGCACCGTGACCCGGTTGACCGAGGGCGGTTCCCTCGGTGCGGAATCGTCGGTGACCAAGGTGTTCTGGTCCGAATTGGATGTGGCGCTGCACGAGACTGCACTGGATGTCCTCGGCAGCGGCGCCGAACTCTCCGGCCGGTGGACCGACGGGTACCTCTTCTCACTTTCGGGCCCGATCTATGCCGGTACCAATGAGATTCAACGCAACGTGATCGCCGAGCGGCTCCTCGGCCTCCCCAAAGGAGATCGATGAGATTTGCACTCGACACCTCTCGACTGGACTTCGGAGCCAGCATCGACGCGATGCTGGCCGCCGCGGACGTTCCCGGCATCAGCCGCGCCCTGGCCGCAGGTGACGTCGAACCGACTCGGACACTGTGGAAGTCGCTGGGAGACATCGGAGTCACGGGTCTGCTGATCGATGCAGAGTTCGGCGGTCTAGACGCCGAACCATTGGACCTGGTGGTCGCCCTGGAACGAATGGGCAAATGGGGTGTACCCGGACCCGTCGTCGAATCGATCGCAGCGGCACCCGCCCTCCTCGGGTGGACGAACCGCACGGGCAACGACGGCACTGGGCAGGGGCTCACGGAGGAGTGGCTCACCGGCCTCGCCTCCGGTGATCTCGTCGCAACGGTCGCCATCGAGCCGCACTCCCCCCACGTGCTGGACCCACACGTGGCCGGTCTTTCACTTCTGGTCAGGGAAGGCGCGATGTCGACGGCAACAGTTACTGGAACGCACCGATCGGTCGATCCGTCACGCACTCTCGGCATTGTCGAACCCGGTACAGCTGTCACGGGCGCTGACGCGGCGGTCCAGGAGGGGGTGCGGGAGGCGGAGTTGCGCGCCACACTCGGGTGCGCCGCGCAGCTTCTCGGCGCCGGCCGGTCGCTACTGACCCGGACGGTGGACTACGCCAAGGTTCGCCAGCAGTTCGGGCGGCCGATCGGGTCCTATCAGGCGATCAAGCATCAACTCGCCGACGTGATGGTCGAGCTCGAGCTCGCCGCGCCGCTTCTGTACAACGCCGCACTTTCTCTCGCCGCGCACCCGGATATTGCTCGCCGGGACGTCTCCGCAGCAAAGGTCGCGTGCGGGGACGCCGCATACCGCGCCAGCCGAACCGCCCTGCAGGTGCACGGCGCGATCGGTTACACCGCGGAGTTCGACCTGTCGCTCTGGATCACCAAGGTTCGAGCGCTGCAATCTTCTTGGGGCACCGCGTCAGTACACCGCAGGCGAATTCTGGAGGTCCTGTGATCGTGCTGAACGACGATCAGCAGATGCTCGCCGATGCACTCCGGACGATGCTGTCCAGAAAGTGCCCGCCATCGGCAGTGCGTGCGGCCATGTCCTCTGCTGATGGATTCGACCGCGATCTGTGGACAGCCCTGTGCGAGCAGATCGGTGCCGGAGGCATCTCGCTTCCCGAGGCCCACGGAGGGCAAGGCGGCGGACCGGTCGAGGCCATGATCGTCGCCGAAGAACTCGGCAGAGTTCTCGCGCCCTCCCCCGCTCTCGGATCATCGGGGATGGCCGCCGCACTGTTGAACGCCGCGAACGACGGTGATGCCAAGGACCGACTGCTTCCGCGGATCGCGGCAGGGGCGATGATCGTGTCGGTGTGCGCCGCGGACGCACAGGGCAGGTGGTTGCGCGCCGACCCGGCGGTTTCGGCCGTCCGATCCGGTGCGGTCACCCCGCAGGGCGAGGCAGCATCCACCCCAGGCTGGCTCCTGACGGGCGATTCCCACTTCGTTCTCGACGCTGGGGTCGCCGACGTGTTCCTGGTCGTCACAGCGGCCGAGGACGGTGCCGGCATCTTCGAGGTGGACGCCCGATCACCCGGTGTGCACAGCGATGACGGATCTGCGATGGACCCGGGCAGGGCGCTGCACCGGGTCCGATTCGACGGCGCGGAGGCCCGAAGGTTGAGGGTGCAGAACGCCGAGGGTGCGCTCACCGAAGCCCTCGACCGGGCGATGATCCTCCTGGCGGGCGAACAAGTCGGTGCTGCCGCACGCTGCCTCGAGCTCACTGTCGAGTACACCACCCAACGTGTCCAGTTCGGCCGCCCGATCGGCAGCTTCCAAGCTCTCAAACACCGGATGGCCGACTTGCACGTCCTCGTCCAGTCAGCAAGAGCGGTCGCGTATGCAGCGGCGGCATCCACCACGCACGATGGACTGCACACAGATGCAGCGCTCGCCCACACCTACTGCTCGGAGGTCTTCGAATCCGTTGCGGCGGAGTGTGTTCAACTACACGGCGGAATCGCCATCACGTGGGAACACGTCATGCAGTTGTACTTCAAGCGCTCGCATTCGAGCTCCGGGCTGTTCGGCCGGCCACGCGTGCACCGAACGACGCTCGAACACGCGGCAGGAACAGCCGTCGGCGATCCGCCCTCCCCAACCTAACGCTCGAGCAGGAAAGGTGGATAATTCGATCATGGCTTCTTCATCGAGATCACCTCGGGCTCGATCGACCGAAAAAAACGCCCAGGGCTCCGAACGGCGCCGAGCGCTGGTTCAGATCGCCGCCGAGTTGTTCGCAGAGCGCGGCTTCCGCTCGACAACGGTGCGCGAAATCGGCGATGCCGCAGGCGTTCTGTCCGGCAGCCTCTACCATCACTTCGATTCCAAGGAGACCATCCTGGAAGAGATTCTGTCGAGCTATCTCGACAACCTGATGGCAACGCATACCGAGATCGTAAGTCGAGAACAAGATCCGATCGCGACGCTGCGCGAGTTGATCGTCGCGGCGTTCGTCTCACTCGGTCCGCACCGGGCCGCCATCACCGTCATACAGAACGAGCGGAACTATCTGTCACAGTTCCCTCGCTTCGCGTATCTGAATAAGACCGAGAACGAGATACGTCGCATTTGGGTCCAGGTCATCGAGGACGGAATCGCGCAGGGTGTCTTCCGCGACGATCTGGACCCCAAGATCGTCTACCGATTCCTCCGCGACTCCGTATGGGTTGCCGTGCGTTGGTTCACCCCGTCCGGAGAGCTCTCAGCGCAGCAGCTTGCCGATCAGTACCTTCGGCTCGTAATGGAGGGGCTCCAAGCGCCAACGCCGGCGAAATCACGCTCGCGGCGAGCAACACCAGCGTGAGCTCGCGCTCCATCACTTCTTGACCAGAGGTTTCGGTTTTCCTACCCGCGGGTAGCTCTCGGTTCAGTGCCGTGATCGATGCGAAGGCACATAGACGACCCATCGAACCCGACTTATCCTGGTTGCACCGATTCGGTAGCGACCAAGCGCGGGTCGCAGACACGAAATGCCCTGTCGTAGTGGAAGAATGAGATTTCTCGAGGATCAAATTCGGCCACAACGAAGGGCATCTCGCAGATG
>NZ_JAHUTG010000024.1:0-84490 GCF_020889545.1 Rhodococcus sp. I2R | reverse complement strand
TGCGTACGGGCGGTCGAAGACGGTTCCCATCGCCCCGTGCCGCAACAGCGCCATGTCGGCGATGCTGTCGGCGCCGGCGACCATGCCCGCCACGAGCGATCCGATCTTGCGGTCGGCGTGGGCGCCCTTGTCGGTCGGCACGCTCAGGTGCTCGTCGGCCAAGGTCAGCAGTCCGCTGTCCTGCGCCAAGGCCATGACCGGGACGAGCCCGGCGGTCGACACGAGATTGGGGTCGTCGAACCCTGCGGCGGTGACGGGTCGGGTGTGAGAGAGTTGCATCTGCGAGATGCCCTTCGTTGTGGCCGAATTTGATCCTCGAGAAATCTCATTCTTCCACTACGACAGGGCATTTCGTGTCTGCGACCCGCGCTTGGTCGCTACCGAATCGGTGCAACCAGGCTTAGGCGTGCGATACCTCGGCGAGCGTCAGGTCATCCACGCCCTCGATCCGAGTTTCGCGGAAGTACTGAAGAACCTGGAGCAACTGTCCGACGGTGATGTCGGTGAGTTGTCCGCCGACGACAGCGGTCTGAAGTGGGTCGTCAGCTTCGTGCACGACCGAGACCCGTCCGTCACGTACTTCTACGACCATTCCACCGGCGCGAGCCGTCAACTGTTCCGTCCATACCCGCACCTGGATCCCCACGCCATGGCCCCGATGACACCGGTGACCATCACCGCACGCGACGGGCTGGACCTCCCGTCGTACCTCACGCTCCCCGTAGGTGCGGAGCCTGAGGGTCTGCCGATGGTCCTGCTGGTGCACGGCGGGCCGTGGTATCGAGATTCATGGAGCTTCGACCCGATCGCACAGATGCTGGCCAACCGCGGATACGCGGTGTTGCAGGTGAACTTCCGCGGATCCACCGGTTACGGAAAATCTCACACTGCGGCTGCGGTAGGCGAATTCGCTGGCAAGATGCACGACGACCTGATCGACGCCGTCGAGTGGGCCGTCGCGCAGGGTTATGCGGACCGCGATCGAGTGGCGATCATGGGAGGTTCCTACGGCGGGTATGCCGCCCTCGTCGGCGCGACGTTCACCCCCGACGTGTTCGCGGCCGCCATCGACATCGTCGGCATTTCCGACCTCGCCAACTTCATGCGCACCCAGCCGGATTTCGTGCGTCCCAGACTCGCCAACAACTGGTACCGCTACGTCGGCGACCCGTCCGACCCGGCGGCCGAAGCGGACATGCTGGCGCGCTCGCCGATATCGAAGCTCAACGCCGTACGTGCACCCCTGCTGATCGCGCAGGGCGCCAACGACTCACGCGTCACCCGAGCCGAATCCGACAACGTCGTCGACAGACTTTGATCCAGAGGTGTCGACGTCGACTACCTCGTCTTCGACGACGAAGGGCACGGATTCGTCAACCCGGAGAACAACATCACCTTCTACAAGGCAGTCGAACGCTTCCTCGCCGCACACCTGGGCGGACGTGCGTGGATTGTCGGGTAGTTGTGACCCCGGTCGACGGGGTCGACGGGCGAACCTTCCGATTGGCGACGTTCGGCACGCTCTACAACTCCATTTCGTACGAAATGGCAGGCCAGAGCTGGGCATCGTACGGGGAGCAGCTCGCCACCGGTGCAGGCAGGAAACTTCAGCCAGGGCCCGCCACTCCCGCCCGACAAACATCCTCATCGCGCAGCACCGGCGCGACCCGGTTACCCCGCTACGCGGAGGTGAACTGTTGAACGAAAAGTTCGGTGAGCGCTCGCGACTGCTGCCCGTCGACGGCAGCGGACACGGTGTGTACGCCCTCGGCACCAACCCCTGCGCCCAGCAAGTCGTCACCGACTACCTCGTCGACGGCACCATGCCCGAACCCGACACCGCCTGCCCAGCCCCCTCGACACCCTGAGGGCGCCCACCGAACCTCGCTGTCGAATTGACAGGACCGTCGTCGCTGGCGGTGACAAGATATCCGCCTACTCGAGCGCCCCCAGCACGGCTGCGGCGGTATCACTGACGACGGCATTGTCGAAAGGTGCTGAAGGATCGTTCTTCTCCGTCAGAACTGTGACGAGGATCGGTGAGCGCCCCGGTGGTGTGACGATGGCGATGTCGTTGCGAATCGGGCCGGCGCCACCGGATTTGTCGGCGACGACCCAGCCGTCGGGCGCCCCCGCGCGCAAGAGAAGATCACCCGTGGCGTTCCCGCTCATCCAGTCGATCAAAATCGCACGGTCGCTCTCGGTCGAAAAGTCGTCTCGTCGAATAGCGGCCAGGCTTGCGGTGAACGCGTCCGCGGTCGTCGTGTTGGCGGTGGAGCCAGGTGCGACAGTGTTGAGATCTGGTTCGATATCGACCACCTCCGTGATGTCGTCACCGAGCTCTTCCATGGCGGCGTCGAGACCTGAGGGGCCGCCTATACGGTCGAGAATGAGATTCGTCGCCGTGTTGTCGCTGTCTCGGACGGCCGCTTCGGCGAGCTCGGCCGCCGTAAGCCCGGTGTCGAGTGCCTCGGTGGTCACCGGCGAGTATCCGGCTCGATCGATATCGAACTCGGTCCAGCGAACAATTTCGTCTCGTTCGTCGGCCGATGTTCGGCGCAGGAACTCTGCCACCGCGAACACCTTGAGTGTCGATGCGAAGCCAAACCGTTCCGATCCGCGGTAGCTGATCGTCTGGCCAGTCTCGGTGTCCAGCAGGCTGACTCCGACTCTCGCGTCGAACCGCTCCTCGATGCTCCGGATGTCGGCCGCGATGTGCTCGGGCGCAGCCCGCTCTTCGTAGTCAGTCGACGGCGCGGAACTGGAGGCTCGGTCGGTGGCCGGTTCGGTGCAGGCGGTGAGCGTCAGTGCGGCCGCGGCGACAGCTGTGATGAGACGGAGCAGGGAGTGCATGTCAGGGACGGTTCCTCTCCGGAGGCTCGATATCGGTTGCGACATCGTTGGCGGCGCAACAGCGCTCGCTCCTCGATGTAGTGGTTCGGACGATACCTGTTGGGCAACTTCCGATATCGGGCTCCCGGGGGAATCGACTGCCGCACCGAGAATGGGCTTGACCTTGCCCCGAGGGCACGGTGTGGAATGGACCGCGAATCGGAATGTGGTAACCAATCTCGCACCACGCCGGACCACCGTCGAGATCCTGTCCGCTCGAGAACGGCACGAGAATCTCGCGGCAGTCGGTCGTTCTGTAGACAGACCGATCTGTGCCGACTATGCGGGCGCAGGCTGAGCTGTGAAGTCGCCGAGCCGAGGAAGCGCAGCCGCGAGAATCACCGACGCCGCTCCTATCGCGACTAGCGCAATCGGCAAACCTCCGAGTGCGAGAACGAGTAGTGGGCTGAGGAATTGACCGGAGAACGTAGCTGCGGTCCAAGCCCCAGTTCCGCGGGCGCGTTGGGCAAATTCGAGGTCGCTGACAACCCACAGGAGCAGGGTGGGGAGCAACAGTCCGCATCCGGCGGACGCGATTACTCCACCCACCGCAACCGTCAGTGGAGTCGAGGCCAGACCGAAGAATGCCAGTCCGAGGCCTGCCGTGCTGAAGGCGATGGGCAGCAATCGCTTCGGCCCGGCCTCCGCCACCCGGCCGAATGTCAGCGCGGCAATTGCGGTGGCAATGGCGACGATTGCACTCACGGCGCCGATCGCGCCCGGATTGTCCACTCCGACGGAGTCCAGCTTGATCGGGATTTGGACGATCGGCGCGTAGAAGACAGCTCCGCCGAACAGGGTGACTGCCAATGGCAGCAGGAGCGGCCGCCAGTGGATCGAGACAGCGTGGTCCTTGATCTTGGTCACCGAATGTGGCTGCCGCAACATGATTGGCGCGATGACGGCGAACACGATGCCGACGGTGTAGAGCCAGAACGGCGTTCGCCAATTGTCCTGCGCCAACGCGCCACCGAGGCCGATGAAGACCACCGCCGACACGCTGGTGAACACCACTTGCAGACCGAAGTATTGGGCGCGTTGTCTGCCGGAGTAGTAGTCGGCGATCAAGGTTGTGCAGCACGTCATGATGGCGGCCTCAGCGATGCCGACGCCGAGGCGGGAAGCGACGATCAGGGGGAGCGAGTCGAGAAAGAACGGCGCGACTCCGAACAGCGAGTACATGACCAGAGCGACGGTCAGCAACCGGATGCGGCCCACCGCGTCGATTACTCGTCCCGCCCCGAACGCGAGGAGACCGATCATCAAGGCCGGTGCCGTGATGGTGAGTGGGACCAGCGCTTTCACGCCCGGAGTGTCGGCGAAGGCGTCGAGCATTTGAGGTTGAATCGGGGCGAGAAGTACCGCGCCGAGCACCGGTAGGCAGCTCATCGACACCAGCAGAATGCCGTGTCTGCGACGTGGAGTCTTCTCTTGAATGCCAGGTAGGGAACCGAGTTGGGTCATGCGGAGCCTCCGGAAAATCAGGGGATGTGAGTGAGGTGGATCACGTTTCGCCGCTCAGTCTGAGCCAACTGGGCGGATCACGGAAATCGTTATTGCTGACACTCTTCATAAGGCTGATTTATGCCTAGCGCATCAATTGTATTGATAGCGGATATCGTAATTGTTTCTTTGACTGATGCGTTGGCGTCGCGGAACAGTGGTTGCCATCACACCCACGTCGAACGAAAGTCAGCCTCCTGTGGATACCAACACTCGGCCCCTCCCGGCCTTCGCGCTCGGCACGGCCACACTGGCAGATGGACCGCATGCGGTTGTTCTGGCCGCCGGTGCCCTACTCAATCTCGATTCCGTCGTCGACCGTCTGGAAATGACTTCTCCCGTCAGTACGCGGGCGATTCTCGATGACTGGGATCGACTTCTGCCGGTCCTGCGATCTGTGGCCGAGTCCACCGACGGCGAGTGGACCGCGGTGGCGGACGCCAACGTGTCGGCGCCGATCGAGCCGCGTCAGATCTTGCAAGCGGGTGCCAACTACCGCACACACGTCATTGATCTAGCGGTCAAGCACGCAGACATCTCGAACGGACGCACCGGAGCACAGGTTCGCGCCGATGCTGCCGATATGATGGACAAACGTGCGGCAGAGGGTGATCCGTACTTCTTCGTCGGCCTGCCCTCTGCAGTCACCGGACCGTACGACACCGTCACCCTCCCGGCCGGCACACACAACAACGACTGGGAACTCGAGCTGGTCGCAGTCGTCGGACGACGCGCGTACCAACTATCCGAGGACGAGGCGCTCGACGCAATTGCCGGCTACACCATCGCCAACGACCTGACCACGCGCGAACTGGTGTTCCGACGAGATATGCCCGAAATCGGCACCGACTGGCTGCGAGCAAAGAATGCGCCTGGCTTTCTGCCCCTCGGACCGTGGATCGTGCCGAAGGAAGACGCAGGCGAGTTGTCCGAGATGCGTCTGACACTCGAACTCGACGGCAAGGCAATGCAGGACGAGTCGACCAAGGACATGTTGTTCGGTGTCGCCGCGCTGGTCGCCGCTGTGTCCCAGACGGTGCAGTTGTTGCCGGGCGATCTCATTCTGACGGGCAGCCCCGCAGGCAACGGAATGCACTGGGGAAGGCTTCTACGCGGCGGCGACGTGATGACCTCGACCATCACGGGCCTCGGATACCAGCAGACTCCGGTGGTGGACGCGTCATGACATCGGTGCTCGTCATCGGGGCAGGGATCGCGGGATCAGCAACGGCGATCGCACTGGCAAAAGGCGGCGCGTCGGTCGACGTCGTCGAAATCACGCCGGGCGGTCACGCCGTGGGATCAGGAATCACCCTGCAAGGCAACGCGCTACGGGTTCTGCGAGACCTGGGAGTGTGGGAGGAGGTGTCGGCGCACGGGTACGGGTTCGACACCATCGGAATACGGGCACCCGACGCCGACGGAACCTTGCTGGTCGCGATGGACGACGCTCGTACCGGCGGACCCGACCTTCCTTCGGGAATGGGAATGGAGCGACCCATTCTGGCGTCGATACTCCACGCGGCTGCCGAAAACGCCGGTGCCAAGCTGCGATTCGGTGTCACGGCCAGCTCCTTGATGCAAGACGAGTCCAGCGTCGCAGTGACGTTCACGGACGACACGACCGGGCGGTACGACCTGGTGATCGGTGCCGACGGTGTGAGGTCGTGGACCCGCGCAGCCATCGGCATCGATCTGACCCCGCGTCCGACCGGAATGGGGATCTGGCGACTCGTCGGACCCCGTCCGGACAGTGTCACCCGCACCGACCTCTACTACGGCGGAGCCGGCTACATCGCCGGGTATTGCCCCACCGGCGTGAACTCGCTCTACGCCTACATCGTCGAAGAAGCACAGGACCGCACCTGCCTGACACCAGAGCAGCGTCTCGGCGTCATGCAGGGCCTGGCCGAGAGCTATCACGGTCCTTGGGACGACATCAAACAGCATCTCGACGATCCGAAGGCCTCAACTACACGTGGTTCGAAACCCATGTGCTGGAGGGTCCGTGGCACCGCGGGCGGGTCGTCCTCATCGGCGATGCCGCACATTGCTGCCCTCCCACCGTGGCCCAAGGCGGAGCGCAAGGACTCGAGGACGCCATTGTGCTGGCGGCCATGGTGCTGGCTGCGAATACGATCGACGACGCCCTGCTAGACGCCTTCACCGATCGTCGCCTCCCTCGGGCGCGAGCGGTTGTGGAAGCGTCTGTGCAGATCGGAACGTGGATGCTCGAACACGCCACCGACGCCGATGTTCCCGGTGTGATGGGCCGCGTCGCCGCTCTCGTCAGCGAGGCACCATGAACGCCCCGATCGTGGACGTCCACGCGCACGCCATCGTCCCCGAGATCGAAGCAGCAGTCGCAGGCCGCGCCGGACTCGACGCCCATCGCGCGCTCGATGCCCGACGAAACGGCGCCGAGTCGCTGCAGGTGTCGGGAAAGATGGTCGCAGCCCGCATTTCTCAGCTGATCGGTGTGGACAGACGCCTTGCCGACATGGACGCGGCGGGGATCGACATTCAGGTCGTCTCACCGTCCCCGTCGCACTACCACTACTGGGCGGATCGTGAACTCGCGCAGGTGGTCACGTCGAGCGCAAACCGCGGCATCGCTGCCTTGGTCGCCGAGGAGCCGTCACGACTCGTCGGACTGGGTCTGATCGCCCTGCAGCATCCCGAGGACGTAGTTGCCGCCCTGGACGACGCAGTGATCACCTGCGGGTTGGCGGGCGTCGAGATTTCCTCGTTCGCGCCGGGCGTCGAGCTGTCCGACGCGCGTCTCGAACCGTTCTGGGCGCGAGCTTCCGAGCTCGGAGCTGTGGTGTTTCTGCATCCGTTCGGGTGCTCGCTCGACGAGCGCCTCGATCGCTTCTATCTTTCGAACACGGTCGGGCAGCCGGTGGAGAACGCTGTCGCGCTATCGCACATCATCTTCGCGGGTGTGCTCGATCGTCACCCCACCTTGAGAGTGCTCGCGGCGCACGGGGGTGGCTATCTGCCCACCTACATCGGCCGTTCCGACCACGCGTGGGAGGTGCGCCCCGAGGCTCGTCGGTGCACCGACCGGCCCAGTAGCTACCTGCCGCGGATCACGTTCGATTCTCTCGTGCATGGGGCGGGTGCGCTACGAGCACTCGTCGACGCCGTCGGAACGGAGTCCGTCGTTCTGGGGTCGGACTATCCGTTCGACATGGGCACTACCGATCCCGTGTCCCAGGTTCGCGCCGCGGGCCTGACCGAAGCTGCCACTCGTTCCATACTCGGCGACAACGCCTTCCGGCTTGGTCTGTCGACCGCATCATCAGGAGTCCAATCATGAGCAACTACGCTTTCACCCATCTCCGCCATGTCGATTTCGCTGTACCCGACTACCAACAGCAACTCGACTTCTACACCCGACAATGGGGTTTGACCAACGTCGGAACCGACGGAGACCTCACGTATCTCGCGGCCGAGGGCTCGCCCGAACAGTACGTCGTGCGCATTCGCAAGGACTCCGACAAGCGCCTCGACCTGGTGTCCTATGGAATGGCCGATGCTGCAAGTGTCGACAGCCTGGCCGAGCGTCTCGCTGTAGGCGGTGTGCAATTGGTGGGGGAGCCGAGCACCCTGCAGACGATGGGCGGAGGCTACGGATTTCGGTTCTTCGATGTCGACGGCCGTACCATCGAGGTGTCCGCGGATGTGGCTGTGCGGCAACATCGCAAGGTCGAAGAAGGTGAATCGATCCCGGTCAAGCTCTCGCACGTGGTGCTGAACTCTCCGAATCCCGAAGTGACAGTGGCGTTCTACGACAAATGGTTCGGATTCAAACTCTCGGATACGCTCACACACCC
Source organism: Rhodococcus sp. I2R (assembly GCF_020889545.1). NCBI lineage: Bacteria > Bacillati > Actinomycetota > Actinomycetes > Mycobacteriales > Nocardiaceae > Rhodococcus > Rhodococcus sp. I2R. Next base: position 76,256 of record NZ_JAHUTG010000024.1, on the reverse strand, counting down.
CCGCATGGGCGAGATGATGTGGTTCCTGAGGACCAATGCGCAGCACCACAGCATGGCCGTCGCACGGGGACCACACGTGTCGTTGCACCATGCGTCGTTCGAACTTCGCGGCATCGACGAATACATGCGCGGCACCGGTCGAATGCTGCGTGCCGGCGTCGAGAAGATCTGGGGCCCGGGGCGTCACCAGGCAGGGAACAACACGTTCTCCTACTTCCTCGACCCCAACGGCAACACGATGGAATACACCACCGAACTCGAGGTCCTCGACGAGGACACCTGGCATCCGCATCTGCTCGACTTCTCCCAGCCGGAAGTGTCGGATCAGTGGGGGACCGCGAACGCGATGGACGAGTTCGTCGCGAAGAAGTCGTTCAACGATCCCGACAAGGGCCTGTTCGTGGCGCCGCCGGTATGAAATTCGCGACCTACGTCTACGACGGAGATGTGTCGTGCGGTGTGGTCGACGACGGTCGGGTTCATCCCCTGGACGAGTCGATGCAGTCTCTGCTGAGCGGTGGTCTTTCCCGCGCGCTCGACATCGGCGCCGCAGCACGCGCACGGCCGTCGATCGATCTGACCGCGGTGACCCTGCTGGCTCCACTGCAACCGTCGACGATGCGGGATTTCGTCGCATTCGAAGAACACGTCGAGGGTGTTCGCCGCAGCGTGGACGGCGTGCAGGGCGTTGCGGAAGCCTGGTACGAAGCTCCGCGGTTCTACTTCACCAACCCGTACACCGTCAGCGGTCATGGCGCAGTGATCGCACCGCCCGCGGCGTGTACGGCACTCGACTTCGAATTGGAGGTTGCCGCGGTGATCGGCAAGTCGGGATCGAACGTGGAGATGGACCAGGCACACAGCCACATATTCGGATACACGATCCTCAACGACTGGTCGGCGCGAGACATTCAGCGACGAGAGATGCAGGTCGGTCTCGGACCGGCGAAAGGCAAGGACTTCGCCAACACGTTGGGACCGTGGATCGTGACCGCCGACGAAATCCACGACCACCGTGACGCGGAGGGATTTCTGCACATCACGTGCACGGTTGATGTCAATGGTCAACGCATAGGGCAGGATTCGCTCGCGAACATGGGGTGGACCTTCGACGCACTCGTCGCGTATGCCTCCCGTGACTCCTGGGTACATCCGGGAGATGTCCTCGGCAGTGGGACTGTCGGCAACGGGGGTTGTCTAGCCGAACTGTGGGGCCGGCGCGGAGAACAGACACCGCCCCCGCTGCAGGCAGGTGACGTGGTGACCATGACCGTCGAGGGGATCGGGACCTTGATCAACACCGTGGGGCGATCGCGCCCCGCGTCGGAGATACCGGCGGCTCGTGTCGTCGATCACGCAGGTGTCCGACAGGAGCACGTGGGTGTCTGATCTGTCGGGCAAAGCTGTCATCGTCACTGGCGCCGCGGGCGGCATCGGAGCCGCTGTGGCTGATCGGCTGCGGCACCTCGGCGCCGTCGTGCACGGTGTCGATCTCGAGACCGGGTTCGACGTCAGGTTGCGCACGCATTGGGACGAGCTCGTCGGCCGAATCGACGGTCCCATCGACGGCCTGGTGAACTGTGCGGGAATCACGTGGCGTGCAAGAGTCGACGACGTCAGTGCCGAGGACATGACTCGGCTGCACTCGGTCAACGTCATCGGTCCTCTGGTGGGGATGCAAGCGGTCGCGCAGCGGATGCGGGCCGGTGGATCGATCGTCAACGTCGGTTCCCTCGCGGCGACCACCGGGCACTATCCGGTGGCGTACACAGCAAGCAAGTGGTCTCTACGTGGGCTCACCAAGGCCGCTGCGGTCGAGTGGGGCGCGCGCGGCATTCGCGTCAACATCGTGCATCCAGGTTTCATCGACACCTCCATGACGCGAGGAGCGCCCTCCGCGTTCAGGTCGGCCTCGGTCGCCGAGACACCGCTGGGCCGAACCGGTCGGCCGGAGGAGGTGGCCGCGGTCGTGGCGTTCTTGATAGGCCCCGACGCCTCGTTCGTCGCCGGTGCCGAAATACCCGTCGACGGCGGTGCCGGGTCGCATGGCGGCGTCAAGTCCGTGTCCGATGCGCTTCGAGAGGATTCTGCATGACCAGTACCGATACGCCCAGGATTCTCGACCGCACCGACCCCGAGGGAGAGATCGCGAAATCTGCCGAACGGAACCGCAATTGGGGGAAGTGGGGCGAGGACGACGTACGGGGGACGATGAACTATCTCACCGACGATCTGCGGGCCGCAGCAGGTTCGCTCGTACGACGTGGTTCGTCGTTCTCGCTGTCGCAGAGCTTCGACATGGACGGCCCGCAGAAGGGATGGCGCCGGCGCACCAATCCCGTGCACACGATGCTCGACACCGGCACCGATGCTGCCGCAGGCATTCAAGGTTTCCCTCACGGGCTCGGGGGTGCCGACGATGTGGTGGCCATGCCGCTGCAATGTTCGACGCAGTGGGACGGGCTGGGTCACATATTCGATCACGGTATCGCCTGGAACGGTCGCCCAGCCGCGTCCGTGGTCACCAGCTTGGGTGACGGTGTCACCGGAATCGAAACCGTTGCCAATGGGATCGTCGGTCGAGGTGTGCTGCTCGACGTCGGTAGATGTTGTGGTGACGACGGCGAGCTGCCGGATGGCTACGCGATCACAGCCGAGCATCTGAACGCGACGATTGCGGCCCAGGGGCCGACATCGGAGGTTCGGCGCGGCGACATCGTATTGGTGCGTACCGGGCAGCTTGCTCGCACCCGTCGCGACGGGTGGGGCGACTACGCCGGGGGAGCGGCTCCCGGGCTGTCGTTCACCACCGCGGATTGGTTGCACGACAGCGAGATTGCCGCGATCGCGGCCGATACGTGGGGCTTCGAAGTGCGGCCGAATGAATTCGATGTCGCGTTTCAGCCGCTTCATCAGGTAGCGATCCCCAACATCGGGTTGTTCCTCGGTGAGATGTGGGACCTCGATGCGCTGGCCGAGGACTGTGCGACCGACGGAGTGTACGAGTTCTTCTTGACCGCCGCGCCGATTCCCGTGACAGGTGCAGTGGGTGCTCCCGTCAATCCGATCGCGGTGAAATAGCCGAACTCGAGCTCAGCCGGTGGATCACCGAAGCTCCGCGGTCGCCAATTCTGCTGCCCGGATCACGAGTTCACGGAGGAAGGTGTGCTCGGAATCTCGGTCGTAAACCGGGTGCCACCACATAGCCTCGACCAGTTCGCTGACTTCCACCGGGCACGCAATGGTACGCAGGCCGGAGTTCAGGGGGAGAAGTCGAACCAGCTGCTCCTGCAGGAGGGCAATGCGATTGCTGCCGGAGACAAGGCCCGGGACCGTGAGAAAGTTCTCGGTTACTACCTGTACGTGTGGCTCGATGCCGAGCATGCGCAGCTGACGATCTGCCGGGGTGGCGGCCGAATGGCCGTGGTACACCACGACCCACGGCGATGACTTCAAGTCTTCGACGGTCATCTCGGCGCCGATGTCCTCGTTGTCGGACGAGACGACCATGATCCATCGATCGCGATAGAGATCCTTGTGCGGAAGATCTGTCACGAACCCGTGCGGCACGAGCATCAAATCCGTACCCACGAGTGTTTGTTCGGCACGTGCAACCAAGTCTGGGCTCGTCGGACGAAAGCGGAGACGGGCGCGGGGCGCTGCCTCGGTGAACAACCTGGCTAGGGTGTCGCCGAGTACGGTGATCCCGTAATCGCTCACGACAACGCAGAATTCGCGTGCTGATTCCGCAGGGTCGAACTTCGGCTGCGCCGAGAAGACTCGCTCGACGCCGTCGAGAGCCAAACCAGTGCGCTGACGAAGTTCGGCAGCCAGCGGGGTGAAGTGGTATTCGTTTCCGACCCGGTAGAGCAGATCGTCGTTGAAGTGCCGTCGAAGTCGAGCCAACGCGGCTGAGAGTGCGGGTTGACTCAAGCCCAGTTGCTGAGCGGCTTTGGTCACGCTCTTGTGCTGCAGGAGGGCATCGAGTGACACCAGCAAGTTGAGATCGAGGTTCGCGACGCTGCTGACCTTTCGCACCGTCCGAGCATAGTCCGACAGCGAAGCTGGAAGAGAAGGTCGTTGCATCGTTTCTCGGTCGCCTGAGGATTCGATGATGTGGCATTGGATCGGTGGCTTGTCGCGATGAGTTTTGCCCTCCGGTGCAGTCTGATCTGTATGGGCAAACTCATGTATGGCTTCAACGTATCGGTGGACGGGTACATCGCGGACGCTCGAGGCAACATCGACTGGTCTGATCCGAGCGAGGAACTGCACCAGTACTGGAACGACTTCGAGCGGGACACCGCCTTGTCGTTCTACGGGCGGCGGCTCTACGAACTGATGTCCGCGTACTGGCAGACCGCCGACCAAGACCCGGACGCCACTCCTATGGTGGTCGATTTCGCGCGTATTTGGCGTGAGATGCCGAAGGTCGTGTTCTCGCGCACCTTGGAGTCCGTCGACGGAAACTCCCGACTGGAACGCGGCGACCCGGTCGAGGTGGTAACAAAGCTGAAAGCCGAAACAGAGGGCACGCTGGAGGTGGCCGGCGCGACGCTGGCCGCACCGATCGTGCAGGCCGGACTGGTGGACGAGTTCCGGATGGTGATCTCGCCCATCGCCGTGGGCGGCGGTACACCATTCTTTCCGTCGCTGCCGTCATGGATGTCGCTGCGACTGTTGGAGAACCGGAACTTCCCGGGCGGCACCGTCCTGCTGCGCTACGAGGCGAAGCGCGACTGATCGGACCGGCTGTCGGGCCGATCTCGTCGCTCGAAACCAGTCCGTGTCTCATCTGCGCGAGTTACGCTCGAGGGCCACGTATGGATTGGAATCGGCATGAAGAAACTCCTCAACTCCCTGTCCGAGGACGAGTACGTATTGATTCGGGAAACCAAGAAATCGGAGATGTCCGGTCTCTCCGAGGATGACTTGATCGATCTGCACGCCCGCATTCGACGAGGCCGCAACAAGTACGTCAAGCTCTACCGTCGCGCAGGCGCTGCCAAGGTGGGCGCCAAAGGTGCTCGCGGCGCCGGCAAGGCAGCGAACTCGCGCAACGCAGCCAAAGCGGAAGCCTTCGAGGTTGCACTGAGCAGAGTGAGTCGTCGGTTGGCCGCCGTATCGAAAGACACCGCCCGTGAACTGAAGGCTGAACGTCTCAGTCGCGCACGCAAGTCTTCGCCGTCGCCCGGCGAAGGCGGCGCCGGCGAGGGCAAGGTCGTCTCGGCGGGCAAGTCCCGCGTCGACGCCACCCGGAAATCGCCCGGCCGAAAGAAGTACGAGGCCTCGACGATCGCGGCAGGCAAACGGAGGCAAGCCAAAAAAGACCGCACATGACGTCGGCGAGTCCCTACTCCGGCACGCTGCACTCCGGCACACTGCACTCCGGCACACTGCACTCCGGCACACTGCACTCCGGCACACTGCGGAGTGGTCCAGCACCCGAGCTTGGAGAGGTAGACATCACCTCGGACCGTCGAGGTGGTGCCTGACCCGAGCCGGCACTCCGGTCCCCGCCGAGGACCACGTAGCGCACGTACCAGAACAGCATCAGCGCGGTGGTCATGGTGTGAAACAGATGCAGGACCAGCACCGGGCCCAGTGGCAGATGAACCACGTAGAGCAAATAGATCAGGTTGCCGATGTTGGCCAGGGCGATATTGCCCGGACTGTACGACGCCACGTCTTTGGTGCGCCACGCCTTGGCCAACATCGGCAGTGTGCTGCATGCGAACACCGCGGTGGCTACCCCGCCGGCGAGGACCGGGATGTCCATGTCATTGCCTCTCGTGATGTGTGGCCCGGCCGTTCGTCAGGGCCGAACCTCGTAGACGTTGTTGAAAGCGGTCTGCGCTGCGCGCCGAAACCGGGTGAAGCCGGCGTCGGTGACTACCTGTCGTATCGCCGATTCGGGTGCCTGGGCGCCGAGAGCGTAGCCGCCGGCTTGGGACAGGGCGTTCGGGACGCACAGGAATGTCGAGGCGCTGTAGTAGAGACGCCCAACCGGGTTGAAAGTGTCCTCGACGTTTTCGGCGGAGATCGGTTCCACCAGGAGCCATGTGCCATCGGAGTCCAGTGACTCGAGGATCCGGCGGGCAGCGCCGACTGGATCACCCATATCGTGAAGGGCGTCGAAGGTGGTCACGAGATCGTAGTCACTACCCGAGAAATCCTGTGCCGTAGCGATTTCGAAGTTCACTCGATCGCCCACCCCGGCGTCGTCGACCTGTTTGCGGGCAAGTGCGATCGACTCACCGTGAAAGTCCACCCCGACGACGGTGCTCTTGGGGTATGCCTGCGCCAGCAACACCGATGTCGTTCCGAGACCGCAACCGACGTCGGCGACGCGCCCGCCAGCCGACAGTTTCGCTGCGACACCGTCGAGTGCGGGAATCCAGTTCGGCACGAGTTCTGCGGCGTAGCCGGGTCGGTAGAATGCGTCGATCCCGACGAACACATTGTGGTCGTGCTCGTGCCAGCCGACACCGGCGCCCGTCCTGAACGACTCGGTGATCTTGTCCTCGGCGCGCAGGTAACCCAGCACGCCTACGAAGGCGGCCGATACGTTCGGCCCTGCCATGTCGGCAAGGCAGAACGCCTGCTCCTCGGTCATCGAGAATGCCTCGGTCGCCGGGTCGTACGAGATGTAGCCGCCGGCGGCCTGACCGCGCAGCCACTCGGTGAGGTAGCGCAGGTCATAGCCGGTGTAGTCGGCGAACGCCTCGGGTGTGGCGGGTCCCTTCGCGAGCGCGCTGTACAGGCCGAGCCGGCTGCCGATGACAATCGAACCGGCGGCGGCTGCAGCGCCCAGATCGGTGACCACCTGACCGATGAATTCCCCTACTTTGTTCTCGTCCATCTGACTTCTCCTTGGTGAGTTCGTTCCGCGAATGTTCCGGTGATTCATGCGGTGGACCGGCGAACAACCGGTCACACTGGACAGTGTCGATCGAGTCGCTGTCACGCCGCTGACATCGGCGGACACGGCGCTGACAGTGATCCCGAGACAGTGATCCCGAGACAGCGATCCCGAACGGGACGAACGTGGCAGGAAGTCGGCCCGGCGGAAGGAGTGGCAGTGGTTGACGTTGGTGTTCGGGTCGAAGTGCTGGGCCCGCTGCGGCTTCTTGTCGGAGGGGTTCCCGTCGACGTGCCCGGACCCAAGCGCCGGGCAGTACTCGCGCTACTCGCCTTCGCTCGCGGCGAGACGGTTCCGGTCGGCCGGTTGGTGGACGCCTTGTGGCCGTCCGAAGCACCGGCATCGGGTCGCTCTGCCCTACAGGCCCACATCTCCCGGTTGCGCCGTCACCTGGGGGCGGCGGCGATGCGGTTGCAGAACAGCGGCGACGGATACCGACTCGAGCTCGGCGGCGACGAGTGCGATGCGTCCGAGGCGCGGGCGCAGCTCGCCCAGGCACGGAGCCTTCGAGGCCAGGATCCGATCGGTGCGCTGGCCGTGCTGGAGAGAGCGCATTCGCTGTGGCGGGGCCCGCAGCTCACCGACCTGGTCGATATCGCCGATATCGCCACCGCGATCGAAGAGTGCCGGAACCTACAGCGCGAGGTGACCGACGCACTCATCGATTGTGCGGTCGCCGCGGGTCGAGCGCGTCAGATCATCACCCTGGCGACTACCCAACTGGTCGCCGACCCGTTGCGCGAGCCATCGGTGCTGTTGGCGATGCGCGCGTTGGCGGCTACCGGTGAGGCACCGGAGGCGTTGCGGATCGGTCGCGAATTTCGGGCGAGGTTGGCCGAGGAGATGGGTTTGGATCCTTCACCTGCGCTCGGCACGCTCGAGCGCGAGATCGCCGGTGGAGCCGCAGGGCCGACTACACCGGCGATAGCGAGGTCACCGGCAACGAGGTTGATCGGGCGCGCAGACCAGGTCACGGCGCTGCGCCGACTCATGGCATCGGAACGTCTGATCACACTCGCGGGACCGGGTGGCGTGGGCAAGACCCGAGTTGCATTCGAGGTGGCGAACGATACGCCCGATGCAACGGTGTTGATGCTGGCGCCGCTCACCGATCCCGCGGCAATTCCGCACGCACTCGCGGCTGCGCTGAATGTCAACGTGGTCCGCGGGGATGTTCTGAGCGCCTGTGCGGCCGTGCTCGGCGGCCGTCCTGGTCTTTTGGTGGTCGACAATTGCGAACATCTCCTCGACACCGCGCGAGATACGGTTGCCGCCCTGCTCGAATCCTGCCCACTCCTGTCAGTTCTCGTCACCTCCCGCGAACCCTTGGGCCTGGCAGCCGAATGCACCTGGCGGTTGGCCCCTTTGACGTTCGATCCTTCGGTCGATGGCGAACAGGAATGGTCGAGAGCACCAGCAGTCGAACTGTTCATCGACCGCGCGCGCCGCATTCGACCCGAATTGGTGCCGACACCGTCGCAAATACGCACGATCGGGGAGATCGTGCGTCGCTTGGACGGCCTGCCGTTGGCAATAGAACTCGCTGCCGGCCGGTTGTCCACATTCTCGTTGACCGATCTCCATGAACGGCTGGACCGCGCGCTCGATCTGCTGGGTGATGGCCGACCGACAGCCGACCTTCGACATCGAACGCTGCGATCCACCATCGACTGGTCGTACGAGCTGCTCGATCCCCATGAACAACGGCTGTTCCGGTTCCTCACGGTGTTCCCCGACGGCATCGACCTGGCCGATACCGAACGGCTTGCAGCGGACCTGGGCATGCCCGGCGACTCCGGCGCAGCACTCGCGCACTTGGTCGATGCATCGATGATCGACGTCGAATTCGACAACGTATCGGAGGACAACGTATCGGAGGACAATGCATCGGCGGTCGACATCGAAGGCGGCACCCGGTATCGGATCCTGGAGACGGTCCGGGCTTTCGGGTTCGATCGGTCGGCGAGTGAAGGTGAGTCCGAACTCGCGGAGAAACTGTTACTGCGATGGGCAACCCGACGGGCATCGGCAATCGGCGCTGGGCTGACCACCGAGCACGAGCACGTGGCCGACGCGGCCCTGCGCCGCGAATTGCCGAATCTGCGCGCCGCCTGGCGGCTGGCACGGGATCGAGGATCACTGGACACTGCAGTCACGATCGTCACTTCGCTGTTCGATGCGATCGAATACCGTGACCTCATCGAAATCCGCTCGTGGGCCGATGAACTCGTCGACGATACCGACCTCGCCAACCATCCCAGCGCCTCGGTCGCCTACGCCGCGGCCGCGGAAGCGGTCTATCACCGGGGGGACTATCAACGCGCCGAACAACTCTCGAAGATGGGGATGGAACGTGCATCCGACGCCGAACAGACATGTCATTGTCTGTTGACCCTGTCGGTGACCGCGCTGGCCCGCGGTGAATACGCCGACGCGATCAGCTACAGCCTGCGCGCCACAACGATCACTCCCCGCCTCGCTGAACCGTTCGGGATCGCAGCGCTGGCGGTCCTCTACTCCGGTGGTCTAGACGAGGCTCGGCACCTGAACAAGAAGGGCCGAACGGGTGCCACCTGGCCCACGATGGCGTCGTGGCACTCGTACGTGGCAGGCGAGATCGAGAACTATGCTGGGAATCCGCTACCGGCCGAAGAGCATTACCTGCGTGCGATCGACTTGGCCCGAATGTGCGGCGCCACCTTTCTGGTGGGCGTGGCCACCGTCGGATTGCTGACGGTGCGGTCGACGTCGGGCCGGATTCATGAAGCGTTGCTCGGATACCGCGAGGTGATCGACTACTTCGCGCGCACCGGCAATTGGACTCATCTGTGGGCAGCTCTCCGCAATCTCGCCGACCTGTTGAACACCTTGGGCGACCAGGAGTGCGCGGCGCTTCTCCATGCGGCCGCGGACCAAGCCCCGGATGCACCGGCCTACGGTCCGAGTCCAGCATCGTCGCCGGCCCTGCTCGTCACCGATCGGACGGAATTGCTCGAAAATGCCAGGAGGGCCATCGACATACAGATCGTGCAGACCGAGCTGCACGAGCAGCGGCGTTAGTAGCCGGTCGGCTGCGCAAATGCGAACTCGGCCCGCCCGCCCGCCGATGTGAATCCGAGGCGCTCTCTTGATCAGTCGAGCATCGCGAAGGCAGCCCGGAGCTGCCCCCGAGCAGCGTCGATCTGGTCGGTGTTTCCGGCGAAGTGGTGTAGCAGCGCACGTTGAAAGATGCCGTCGAGAAGGATGTACGCCGTCGCTCGGTCCAGCGCCGGCGTAGATCCGCGTAGTTCGCAGTATCGAATGACTACCCGCCAGATCATGTCCTCGCGGCGTTCTTCGATCTCGAGCACGTCACGGCGGAACAAGCCGTCGAACAGGGCCTGATTGCGCAGGTCGTACCACAGCCGGTGTATCCCCGCGTCGGCCACAAGAGTCGCAAAGTACTTCTCTTCGAAGTCGGTGACCAGGTGCCCGGCGTCGATCGCGCTCGAGACCACCTCGTCGTAGCGAGTAACACAGGTGGCCTCGTACTGACGAACCGCATGGGTGATGAGGTCCCGCTTGTCGGTGAAGTAATAGTGCAGCACGCCGTGCGAATACTCGGAATTCTGCGCGATCTCCCGAAGCGAGGTGCGTGCATAGCCGAGCTCTGCGAGCGTGTGCAGCGTCGCCTCCGCCAGCTCGGTCCGCTTGGACTCGAACTTGTTGCGGGCACGCTCTTCGATCCGGGCGCGCGGATCCGCAGTCTGCGTCATGTTCGTGTCCTTCCCGCGCGTTCGGTAGTACGTCAGTGTAAGCCCGACCTCGGATGCTCGAACTTTGGGCACTCGTCAAGAAAACGCTTGACGCTTGTACAAATTCTGCCATAGTGTGATCGGCAGCACACGTTAGAAGAGTGGATGTACGTCATCCCCTCTCCGGTGCGCCGATTCCACCCACCTCGGTCTGCCGTGCGGGCAGACTGTTCACGAGAGGACTGTCATGCCAACCGACAAGCGCGTCGTCGTATATGGGGCATCGGGATACACCGGCCGGTTGATCTGTGAATACCTGCGGGAGTTCAACATCCCGTTCCTGGCCGCTGGACGCAACGAAGGCCGAGTCAAGGGCATTCTCGACGTGGTCCCCGGTATCGACACCGTCGAATACGATGTCGTCGAGGTCGAGCACACCAAAGAGTCTCTGGTGGAGGCATTTCGCGGCGCCGAGATCGTGCTCAACACGGTCGGACCGTTCTCGCGTTTCGGACACGAAGTTGCCCAGGCCTGCATCGAGATCGGTGCGCACTACACCGACACCACCGGCGAGCAGGACTGGATGATCGACGCCGAGACACAATACGGCGCAGAATTCGCATCCCGAAACCTGGTACTCACACCAGGTTTGGCGCAGATGTACAGTATCGGCGAAATCGCCGCGAACATCTGCCTCGAGACGCCCGGGCTGGATACGCTCGACATCGAGGTCTTCTGGAAGGGGCATCCGACCGTCGCCTCGACCAATACCATCCTGACCAATGCCGCGTTCTCCAAGGCCTACTATCTCGAGCAGAACGAGTACGTCGAGTGGCCGGCCGACGAGGGAGTATTCCAGGTCGTGGTGCCAGGCCAGCACGACCTCGGTCTAGCCCTCCCGTGGGGCGGAACGTCGCATCCGGTGTGGTTCAAGAACGATCCCCGTGTGGCGAACGCCAAGGCCTACGGCGGAGTGATCAACAAGCCGCTCATGCTGGCCGTGCCCCAAATCATCTCTGCCGCACTGGCTCAGATGGAAGGGAAGACCGACGCGGAGAAGTATCAGATCATCGACACCGTATCTGCCTCGGTTCGAAGCGAGACACCTCCTCGTGAGAATCCACGCATCAACACCTCGCTCGATTCGGTGTACGCGTCAGGACCGCTGGGTCGGGTTCACACCGTGATCCACGGCAACTGCAACTACAAGCAGACCGCGCTGCTCAACGCCTACGCGGCGTCACACCTGCTGCAGGGGCTACCGAAGAAGGTCGGATTCGCCTCGAGCTGCCAGGCATTCGGCCACAGGGAGCTGCTCGGCGTGCTCCGCGCGTTCGGACTGGTGCTCGACCCCATCGTCATCGCGCACAGTTGAGGACAGGGTCGATGCGGCTGTCCGACTACCTCGACAAAGGGGTCTCACTGGGCCGAGACGCGCCCTGTCTCACCATCGGCGAGACCACCCGAAGCTACGGTCAGGTGTACGACGATACGGTGACGATCGCCAGTGCCCTGCAACATACCGGGATCGACGCAGGCGATCGTGTTGCCGTATTGTCAGCCAACGATCCGCTTGCGCTGACCTGCGTGTTCGGAGTTTCGCGAGCGGGCGCCGTGTGGTGTCCGATCAACCCGCGCAACGAGGCCGACGAGAACCGTCAATTGTTCGAGCTGTTCGGTTGCCGGTTCCTGTTCTTCCAGAGTGCTTTTGCCGATCTGGTTGCTCGCATCCGCGACCAGTTGCCGCAACTGGAATGGCTCGTATGCCTCGACGGGGAGGTGCCGGGCGCACTCTCGTACGATCGGTGGCTCGCCGACCACGGATCCGGTTCGGTCGTCGATCGGCGTCCGGCCGACGGGTTGTGCATCATCGCCGGCACCGGTGGCACCACGGGAAGGCCGAAGGGCGTGCGCCTGACCGAGGAGAACATGCTGACCTCCACGGCTTCGGCGTTGATGAGCTACCCCTTCGGTGACCGGCCGCAGTATCTGGCACTTGCGCCGCTCACGCACTCGGCGGGAGTACTGACCTTTCCCATCCTCAGCCTCGGGGGACATGTGGTCGTTATGCCTGCACCCGACATCGGGAAGTTCCTGTCCCTCATCGAGCAGCACGGCATCACGCACGCGTTTCTTCCCCCGACGGTCATCTACGGCATTCTCGATCACCCGGATCTCGACGGAACGAACCTCTCGTCGTTGCGGTGCCTCTGGTACGGCGCTGCACCGATGTCACCGACTCGGTTGGAAGAGGCGCTGAAGCGCATCGGCCCTGTTCTCGGACAGCTCTTCGGGCAGACCGAGGCTCCCAACATGATCGCCACGCTCGCTCCGGCCGACCACTTCCACAGCGACGGTTCCATCGCCACCGAACGACTCAGCTCGGCCGGCAAGCCGACACCGCTCACGACGGTGGCGATCATGAACGACGAGGGTGTGCTGCTCGATCGCTGCGAACGCGGAGAGATCGTCGTCCGAGGACCCTTGGTGATGCAGGGGTACCACGATAATCTCGAAGCCACAGCCGAAGCGGGTACGCACGGTTGGCACCACACCGGCGACATCGGGTATCTCGACGACGAAGGTTATCTGTACGTCGTCGACCGGGCGAAGGACATGATCATCACGGGCGGATTCAACGTCTACTCGGCCGAGGTGGAGCAGGCCCTGTTGGCACATCCCTCCGTCAAGGAATGTGCCGTCGTCGGGTTGCCCGACGACAAGTGGGGCGAACGCGTCACCGCCGCAGTTCTGCTTCGTCCCGGTCGTGAGACGTCCGGTGAGGAACTGATCGCCTTCGTGAGAAACCGAATCGGAAGCATGAAGACACCCAAGCAGATTCAGATATGGACCGATCTTCCCCGTTCGAAAGTCGGGAAGGTTCTCAAGACCGAAGTGCGCAGCATCATGACTCTCTCATCATCATCATCATCGAAGGGAAGCACACCATGACCGAGTTCGAGGGCAAGCGAGTATTCGTTACCGGATCCGGTGCCGGCATCGGAAAAGCCATATCCAAGATGTTCATCGAGCGTGGTGCGCGCGTCGTCGTCAGCGACATCGATGAAGGTGCGGCAGCGAAGGCCGCCGAGGAGATCGGTGCGGCCGGTATCGCCAACTGCGATGTCACCGACGAGGGTCAAGTCCAGGCCGCGGTCGCACAGGCTGTGGAGGTTCTGGGCGGGCTCGACATCGTGGTGAACAACGCTGGAATCGAGATCTCGTCGCCGTTGCTGCAGCAGTCGACGGAGAGCTTCGACAAGATCTATGCCGTGAATGTGCGCGGACCGTTCCTGGTCATGAAGGCCGCGATCGGAGCGCTGGTCGAGTCGAAGGGCAATATCGTCAACATTGCCTCGCTCGCAGGCGTCGGTGGTAGCCCGCTGCTCGGTTCCTATTGCGCTACAAAGGCTGCATTGATCCAGCTCACGCGCGTCGCGGCAATCGAGATGCGTGCATCGGGGGTGCGGGTGAACGCCGTGTGCCCGGGCTTCGCCGACACCGCCATGGTCGATCGACTGGTCCCGGGTTTCGAAGCCGCAACACAGATGCCGTTCGGTGACCTCGTCGCCGCCAAACAGGGACGATTGGGAACACCCGAGGACATCGCGGAGGTGACCCTGTTCCTCGCGTCCGACCGGGCAACGTGGATCACGGGAAGCCACTACATTCTCGACGGAGGGCTCTCGGCGTCGCTCGTCTAGCTCCCCTTCCGATTCCCCAGTGCCCGAATCGCCAGTGTCCGATGGCCCCCATAGCCGGCCGTTGGACACTGGCGCGTACCCCACCGGCGTGCGGAGGGGGTCGTGTGACGAAAGAACAGCTTTGGGTAGCGTCGTACCGTGAAAACGAATCGCATGACCTCGTCCGGTGTTGCTGCAGCCGGAGCGGCTCTGATGATGCTCGGTTTGGCCGGTTGCAGTTCTGATTCTGGGGCGACTGCGACCGAGACGAGTACCGAAACAGCCGCCCTCGACACCTGCCCGACCGCCGCTCCGGAGAGCTCCGCAGATCCGGAGTGGACCCTCGAGGGACAAACCGGGAGTGTCGAGGTCACCGGCTCGACGGCGTCGTCGGCGCCCGTGATCGACGTCGAAACCGCATTCAGCATCGACGAGACTCAGGTGTCGACGCTGCAAGCAGGGGATGGACCAGTCGTTGGGGACGATGCTGAGGTGTCCGTCTGCTACGTGGGTGTGAACGGGCGCGATGGGTCGGTGTTCGACAGCAGCTACGAGCGAGGAGCGCCGGCCGAATTCCCTCTCGGCGGAGTGGTTCCCGGGTTTCAGAAAGCTATCGCGGGTCAAACGGTTGGGTCGACCGTTGCCGTGGCGATGAGTTCCGCGGACGGGTACCCCGACGGTCAACCGCGTGCAGGCATTGCGGCGGGTGACAGCCTTGTATTCGCTATTTCGATCCTCGCTGTCACCGGGTAGTCCGGGAGTCCGAGACCATCGCTCAACTCTCCGCCAAGGTCAGGACTGGTGCTCGACCGCAGTTCGCCGTCAGCTGGGCGGTAGGTGTGGACAAATCGCTCCGGCACGTAAGGAGTCGAGCGCACGTCGAACCCAGTATCTATCGAGGTGGCGGGGAGGCTGGCATGTCGACTTCCGAACCGGGGGATCGGACCTCGGCGGCCCGGTTCGGCCGCGATGCGAGTTCGTCGCGGAGTGCCGTGATCTGGCGGGTGAGTTCGGCAATCTGATACTGCGTTGCTGCCTGGTTCGCGTCGTCTTGCTCGGCGACTCGCTGCACCAGCCACGACGCCAACGTGGCCGTGACGATACCGAGTAGGGCGATCCCGGCGACCATCAGTCCGACGGCGACGACTCGACCTACTGCCGTGGTGGGGGAGTAGTCCCCGTACCCGACTGTTGTGACGGTCGCGATCGCCCACCATAGAGCGTCGGGGAAGGTCTTGATGTTGCCATCGGGTGCACCGCGTTCGGCGTCGAACATGGCCAGAGACGCGACGAAGACCAGGAGCAGAGTGCCGGTCACTGCATAGGTCACCACGCGACCGCGCAATGCACCACCGATCGAGCGTTGAAGGAAGCTGACGAGCGTGAGAAGCCGGAGGAGCCGGAGAGGGCGTAGAACCGGCAGAACGACAATCGCAAGCTCATGAAGATGCAGGGCAAACCAGCGAGTGCGCTGCTCTGCGAGGATGAGCCGCACCAGATAGTCGATGCCGAACAACACCCAGATGGCAAGAATGGCGTGCTCTGCGAAACGCGCTCCAGCGCCGATGGGTTGGCTCAACACCGTCCAGGTGTAGATCGCCAGGAATGTCAAGGCTGCTCCGGCGAGAGGCCATTCGGTTGATCGCTCCCAGCGCTGATAGTCCATGTGCGGGCAGTTTACTGGGCGAGAACGGTGGTTCGAGAGGGCGTCACGCTCTCGTCAGGGGTGCAGTACCAGCGGTAGTGGGCGCGTGTCGGATCCAGCAGGATCGACCAGGAACGGGCGCGCAAGTCGCTGTTTTTCGATTCGGGTCCAGGCCCGGGCGAGCTCGTTGAACCCCCGCGCCACGGGGAACGCGTCCCCGGTCCGTTTCTCGATCTCTCGGGTGCGGGAGACCGTGGACGCGATATCGTTCGGATGCACGATGTCGGGCCAGGTCGGGGCTACGAGTGTCTTTCGTGTTGCAGCGTGGGATTCGAACCGGGCCTGCAGCTGATCTCGTTCGGCCAGTACCGCGTCGACGGTGGCGTCGACGTCTACTGTCCCCGGCGTCGAAATGCCCTCGCGTTCGACGATATCGGTGCCGTTGCACCGGACGATGTGCCGGTTCTTCATGAGTGTATGGATCGTGTCGGTGTTCTCGGGGTCGACAACCCACGCCCCGGACAGCCGCGACAAGCCGATGTCCGGACCGACGTCGACGTGCCAAATGCAGACCCTTCCTGCCGGCTCATCGATCACCGCCAGGGGACGTAGGTACGGGGCTGCGGGGAGGTTCATTGGGGCTCCTATGGCATCGTTCGGTGCGCGAAACGATGCGAGGGATCGACTCAAAGGTAGACGGCTGCTTCGATCGAGCAGAGATTCGGCTTGTTCGAGTGGCGAGCCGTCGAGGCATCGGAGGAAGTCGACCTCGGTCATCACTTCGATGCGTTGGCCGGCCTCTTGCAGTTCGAACGCTTTGCGTGCCTTGCCTGTCATCTCCGAACCTGGCCGGAGAGTAGCCGGGTTGATGTCTCCGATCACGAGTACGTTGGTCTGCTTGTTGGTCGATCTTCCCGGTATGGCACCGACGTTTGCGCACGCGTCCCACGCGATTTGACGGGTCATCGACATCAACGTGCCCGTGAACACCACGACTCGACCGTAGAGGTATCCGTCGGTGTCGGGCTCACAATCGACCTCTGAGTGAACCAGGCGGTATTCGTTGCGTCTGGAGCGAGCCACGCTGCCGGTCACCCGGATGGCGGTCATGGTTCCGATACCGACTCCGACGGAGTCGGCGAGTTCAGCGAGGTCACCTGATCCGTTCGAGGCGGCAAGTCCACGAACGATGTCCACGACGCCGTACGCGTCGGACAGTGCATGATGGTGCTTCACCGCTGATCCTCCGAGCGCTTCGACCACGAAGGGCAGGCGATAGCTGGGCAGTGCCAATGCGCGTCGCGACAGCACCATCGTGCACAGAAAACGTATGTCAGGTAGGTCGATCTGATCGATCGCGCATGCATGGCGTAGGACGCCCATGTCGAACCCGGCATTGTGTGCGACCACTACATCGTCGCCGATGAAGTCCACGATGGCAGGCAACATGTGCTTCCACCGCGGCGCGGATGAGACCATCTCCGGCGTAATTCCGTGTAGCGCAATATTGAAGCGGGAGAAGTTTTCGACGGTTTCCGGTGGGCGCATCAGCCAATGCCGCTCATCGATCGCGACGCCGTCACGGACACGTACCAGGCCCACCGAGCACGGCGATCCGCGGTGCGAGTTGGCTGTCTCGAAGTCGATGGTCGTGTAATCGAACATCAGACCACGCTCTCGTCGATCTGGCGACCTGTACCCGCCATTGCGCTCTGTGACGCCAATTCGACAGCCATAGACTTCTGGGGCTCCGTTCAGTATCGAGACGTCCTCCGCCTGGACGGTAGGGGGTTCGGCAGTCCCGATGGCGACTACTGGCAGGGATTCGTTCGTTTGAATGATTGTTGTCCGTCGTCCCGAGAAGTGCCGTGCGGTATCTCGGCAGCAGCAGCACTGATGAGGGTAAGCTGGAGCGGGTGTCGATCCACTTGACCTCTCTGCCTTCGGATGTCGAAAAGGTTGTCATCGCAGGCAGTTCGGACGCCCACACGCTGGACGGATTCGGCAAGTTGGCCCTGCAGGTTCGAGACCAATCAGGTTCGGTGCTGGGCGAATTCGTCACTGCTGATGCAACTTCCGAGCGTGCGCTCGTCTTCGGTGAGGTGTACAGACGAAATGGTGCGTGGAAGCTGCGCGCGGTCGGTCAAGGATGGGAATCAGGTCTGGCCGGGCTCGCTCAGGATTTCGGTGTCGACGTCGACAACAGTGACTCCGGGGCATCGGTGGACGACGTCGCCGTGGCCGAGGTAGCGGTCTCGCCTGCTCAGGCCGCCACCTCAACCAGTGAAGTCCTCGATGTATCGATCGTCGACGTCGAAACACCTAAACGTGGCGTTCGCACCAAGAAACCAGTTGCCAAGAAGGTCGCGCTGCCACAGTTCACCCTCGCAGGAGGGGAGGGGTGGCAGACCGCTCGCCTGTTCTCGGTCTCCGGCGTCGGGTCCGGTGAGGAACAGGAGAAGAGGGCGACCTCGGCGCTGATCGCCACAATGCAGGCAGTACGTCCGTTCGCCCGAGCGATCTGCTCCCGCGCCGGAGCGCCCGCCGGCCCATTCGAGGGCTACCTCGAAGTGCCGTTCGTCAAGGGCGAGGGGAAGGTGATCCCCGACGGAGTGTTCCGTGTCTCGCGAGCAGGCCACGTATGGACTGCGCTGCTGGAGGTCAAGACCGGCACAGGCAAGCTGCACAGAGATCAGCTGGAGAACTACCTCGATGTTGCGCGACGCCACAAGTACGAGGTCGTGCTGAGCCTGTCCAACGACATCCCGGCGTCGGCAGGTGAGCTTCCGGTTCAGGTGAACAAGACCAAGCTCAACAAGGTATCGCTTCGGCATATTTCGTGGTCCGAGGTGATACACGAAGCGCGAATGTTGTTGTCCCATGGCGATCTCGCAGATTCGATGCAAGCATGGATCCTAAGTGAGTTCGTCCGGTATCTGACGCACCCGAAGTCTGGCGCGACGGAGTTCGTGGACATGGGTCGTCACTGGGTTGCAGTGCGCGATTCGGTCACCGCAGGCACCCTACGGGCGAGCGATGTCAAGGCG
This sequence comes from Rhodococcus sp. I2R, assembly GCF_020889545.1. Lineage (NCBI taxonomy): Bacteria > Bacillati > Actinomycetota > Actinomycetes > Mycobacteriales > Nocardiaceae > Rhodococcus > Rhodococcus sp. I2R. Next base: position 57,225 of record NZ_JAHUTG010000024.1, on the reverse strand, counting down.
ATGTCGGTGGCAAATACGTGGGCTTCACTGTCGAGGCATCTGGCGTTGAGGATGACCGCGGACCTCGGTGTGACGGTCAAACATCATCTGCCGAGGAAACTCAGCGGTGACCCGCAAGCGCGGAACGAGTACATCGTCGAACAGCTCGCGGCGTCCGGCGCTCTGTCCGCGACCATGCGGATTCCGGATGCCGCCGGTGATCTCATGGTCGAGGCAGATCTGCGCACCAACAAGATCAAGTGCAGCACCACCATCGATGCACCGACGGACGGTACAGCGCTCAGACGTGCGTCGTGGTTGCTCAAGCAGCTCAAGACCGCTCCAGCAGACATTCTCGTCGAGGCTGTGTTCGCCGATGCGAGCGAAGTCTCGTGCGAGAACTTGGCCACGGTTCGGGCGGATACGAAGTCGTTGACCGTCGGGCGTGTCAGCGAACTGGAGCGGTTCACACTCACATCACCGACCAGGATGGGTAGTAAGCGTTCGGGATCAGCGGCCGGGTTCATCGGCAGCGTCACGGATGGAGTCGATGCCTTCTACCGTGATGTGGTGCAACCTCTCAAGCCTTGGGTGCCCTCAGCGCCGGAGGCAGCTTCGGCGGAGGCCGCCGATGTGTGAAGCACTCGGCCAGTACCTCGATCACGGCGCGAGGTGCGTTGCCTCGGCGGGTTCGGATGCGAGGTCGTGTGGGTAACCCCACGAATGAAGCTGCCGCAGTAGCGGATTCTTCTTGCGTTGATGCTCTGCCATCCGAACGAGGATGTCGTCGAGGAAGGTGACGGCGTGATCGACAAATGGCCCCTTGTTGAGCATCACGCACTCTGCTCGACCCGCCATCGCCGCATCGGTGACCTCGGCGCGCGAGGGGTGACCGGTGCGGGCCAACGTGTCGAGGACCTGCGTGGCCCAGATGACCGGCACATGCGCGGCCTCACAGATCCAGAGGATCTCTTCCTGTAGCTCCGCCAGGCGTCCGTACCCTGCCTCCACGGCCAGATCGCCGCGGGCGATCATCACCCCGACCTGCGGCCAATGCATCGCCGTCAACAAGATCTCCGGCAGGTTTTCGAATCCGGCGACGGTCTCGACTTTCAGTATCAGGCCGAGATGGGTGCCGCCGAGATCTGTCAGCCGACGCTGCAGCAGGGCGACGTCGTCGGCGCTTCTGACGAACGAGAGACTCACGGCGTCGGCATGCTCGACCACGAACGGCAAGTTTGCACTGTCTTCGTCGGTCAGCGCAGATAGCTGCAACTGGCTGTCGGGCAGATTGATGCCCTTGCCTGCGCCGAGCAAATCGCCCTGCGGTGCCGCGTCCGTGATTTTGACCGTCAACCCACCCGGACCGGTGGCTTCGATGATGCCGCCGATTTTTCCGTCGTCGAAGAACACGCGATGCCCCACTCTCGCGTCCTCGAACACCTGAGGCAGGGTGCATCCGATCCGAACCGGGGTGGCGTGGGGGTCGACGGGATCGAGATCTGGCACCACCAGGAGGTCGTCGCCGACACGGAGCCGGAGCTTCTGCTCGCGAGGCACCAACGCGTCCACCTGCACCACATCGTCGCCGTGACGATGGTGGTGTTCGTGGTCATTGTGGTGCAGGGTGGTGCCGGGCTCCACGTACGCGGTATCCGCCAAGTCAGCCACGCACCCCTCGGGCGTCGCCGAGGTGATCAGGAGACTGCGTTGGGATCCGCGGGTGTCGCGGAAAGTGATCCGCTCGCCCGTCTTGCGGCGGGCGAGCCACTTCGCGTCCGTCACCGGAAGGCGTGCCGCGTCAGGGCAGTCGGGTCCGTTCAGCAGCGTCAGCCACACTTGAGCTGGAGTCGCACATCGGCCCAGATCGTCGCGGGTAGGTTTGATGTGCGCCACTGCCGCTCCTGGGAGTATCGGCCCGGTTCGCAGTTTCGGGCCGGCGATATCCATGGTGACCTTCACATGGCGGCCGTGCGCCCGGGCCGCGGTGCGCACGTTGGCGATCATCGCCGCCCACTGAGCCGGACCGTCATGTGCGCAGTTCACCCGGACAACTTCGGTTCCGGCTGCCACGAGCCGGTCGACGAGGGCTGCGTCGGTGGCCGCTTCGCTGGGCAATGTCACCATGATGCGCGTTTGTCGGCCGTTGCGACCCTCACCGAGCAGCGTGATCGCGTTGCGTTCGAGTAGCCGTTCGCCGGAAGCGAAGTCCACCAAGCCCCTGCCGTCCTCGGGCGGCTCCAACCCGGCCAGGCTCGCCACCGCCGACCGCACCGCATCGACGGATGCGAGGACGTGCGCCTCGGATCGTCCCAGTGAGGACAACCCCAACGCTGCGAGATCTGCCTGCAGGAAGCGCACGTCATGTCGGCGCAACGCCATGTAGTGCGTGAGGTTCTCGGCGCTGGCCCGATTGCGTGGGTGCACTGCAGCGAGCCGATCGTCGCCGCCAGCGGCATCGATCAGTTCACCGCGGAGGCCGTCGAGCTTCGAGGCAAGCTCGACCAGTGCTACTTGTTGGTGCGTCGTCATAGTCCCGAGTGTGTCCGCACCGCTGTGTCGGCTCTAGGGTCTTTGGTCGTCTGTCGGTCGAGTGTGGTGCATCTCTCGCAAATTACCCACGCGGACAGGGGATCTCGACCCGTCTGGGTGATCGGAAGCGCTGTCGGATGAATAGTGAGTGAATTCTCGTGTGGCTTTGCGTGAACCGAGCGCATGCGCTGGCAGCAGGTTCGGTCGATGCCCAATTGCTCGTTGTGGGCACCCACGGTCGTGGTCGCGTTACCGAAACGCTCTACCGGTCGACCACTCATCGCCTCGTCGGACACAGCCCATGTCCAATCCTGATCTGTCCTACGGACTTGGTTGTCGGTGACAGCGCCCGAGCAGACCGGCCCACCGCGGATCCCGTCGACGAGTAAGCCGAAAGGAATTCAGTCAGGTTCAACACGTGTTTGCGGCGGCGGACTCATGCGATCAGAGTGTTCTGTCTGCGCCAAACAACCCACCGATTGGCGCGACGAACGAAGATGTAGAGCGCATTCATCTCTGGCGGTATTCCGTCCTGCGAGTTCTCGCGTGTGGACCATGCGTTCTTGCGGGCCGTAATCACGTCAGTAGCAAGCGCCATGACGTCCGTCAGTTCGTAGTACGCAGTCGAGTCTCGGAGGTAGCCAGCGGCGAGGCTGTCCTCAGTGGCTTTTTCGATGGCACGACGTCCATTGAGAACCGCGCCGCGTGCGTTGACGACTACGGCGTCGTCCGCCATATGCGCGTTCATCAACGCGGCGTCGTTGTTGTTGAATCCGTCCTGAATGTCTCGGACGATTCCTCGAATTGCTTCGACGTCGGCGGGGCTCGGAACGTCGCTGTCCATTCTGTGTGTCATCCTGCGAATGCTAGAAACTCGAGTGCACTCGAGGTCAAGGACTGACTCGCGCAGCCCCTTTGCAGGGTTCTTTGCCATCGAACGTGTGGACCGGAGGACTACTCCGCGCCGGTGTCGCCGAGTGAGATCAGCAGCTTGCGCAGTAGGCGGTCCAGTTCGATTCGCTCCCCGGGGTCGAGATCGGCAACGACACGAGCCGCGTTGGCGACATGGCCGTCGACCACTCTTTCGACAAGGCCGTGGCCCTGTTCGGTCAAGCTGATCAGAATGCTGCGGCGATTGCTGGGATCGGTCTCGCGGCTTACCAAATCCTTCGCAACGAGTCGATCCACGCGGTTCGTCATCGCTGCTGATCCGACCATCGTCCTCGCGACCAAGTCCTTCGGCGTCAGGGTGTACGGCGGCCCCGAGCGACGCAGCGTTGCGAGCACGTCGAACTCCCACGGCTCCATGTCCTCACCGGCGAAGTACTCGCGGATCTCGCGTTCCACCAGCCGCGATGTACGCGAGAGTCGTCCGACGATACCCATCGGCGACGCGTCCATCTCGGGTCGCTCGAGTTGCCACTGTGCCAGGAAGGAGTCGACTGCGTCGGACAACGAACCTCCAAATATTTCGACATCGAACTGTTTGACAGATGCTAGCACCCGACGTAGCGTCTCGTTCGGAAAATGATTCGACATCGAAATATTCGGAAACGAGATATGAACACATCACCGATAGTCTCCGTCACCGATGCAATCAGGTCACGCCGGAGTCACCGGCACTACCGACCTGATCCGATTCCCACCGAAGTGCTCGACCAACTACTGGAACTGACACTCGAAGCTCCGTCCGCATGGAACTACCAGGGACGCGCCATCGTCGTTGCGAGTGATTCAGAGGCAAGAGCGGGGTTGGTGAAAGCTACTGGCGAGCAACCACATCCACGTGAAGCGCCGGTGGTGTTGGTGTTTCTTGCCGAATTGGACGCATGGCGCCGTGACAACACCGACATTTTCGACTCCGCCCGCCGCAATCGAGCCTGGTCCGACCGGTTCGTCTCGAGTTCCGCCGAGTCGAGTCGCGAGTTTCAGGAGGACCTCGTCGAACGCGGTCTCGAACGCGAGTACGCCGTCAAAGACGCAGTGATTGCGGCGAGCTTCGCGATGCTTGCCGCCACAGAGCTGGGACTGGCCTGTTCGCCGATGAACGGATGGAATGAAACGCTGGTCAAAGAGGCGATCGGAATCGGCGACCGCGACAGCATAGCTGTCGCCTTGCTGCTGCCCATCGGCTATGCCGCCGAGGAACGTCGCCACCCCGGTCGACGACCCACCTCGTCTTCCGTCCATTATCAGCGGTACCGAGACACCGCAACCGACCGTCTCGATCCTCCGTACACGGGACCACTGCGATGAAGGCCGGCGGCGCTCTCCGCGACTCGTTGTTCACCGCCCTGGCTCCCGCAGTATGGGGGAGTACCTACCTCGTGACGACGGAGTTGTTGCCACCGGACCGACCGCTGTTGGCTTCGGTGGTTCGTGCACTCCCCGCCGGTCTGCTCCTGGTCGCGGTGGGGCGCGCACTCCCGCGGGGTATGTGGTGGTGGCGAACTGCGATTCTCGGGATTCTCAACATCGGCGCCTTCTTCTACTTTCTGTTCGTCGCTGCATATCACTTGCCGGGCGGTGTCGCGGCATTGGTCATGACGGTGCAACCGATGCTCGTGCTTGTCCTCGGCGCAGGACTGCTCGGTGCTCGAATTCAGGCAGTCCACATCGTCTCCTGTGTACTCGGAGCTCTCGGCGTCGGATTGCTCGTCCTGCAGCCCCACGCCGCTCTGGATTTCGTCGGCGTAGTCGCCGGTTTGGCAGGGGCAGCCAGTATGGCGACGGGATTGGTGCTGACGAAGCGATGGGGGCGTCCCGAAGGCGTGGGCGTGCTGACCTTCACTGGTTGGCAGCTCACGGTGGGCGGAGTGGTTCTCCTGCCGTTCATGCTGACCGGCGAGGGACTTCCCAAAACGATTACGGTCGAGAATATCTCCGGCTTCCTGTACCTCAGCGTGATCGGTGCGTTGCTCGCCTACGCTGTGTGGTTCCGCGGCATCGAGAAGCTTCCTGCGCTGGCGGTCTCGTTCCTGTCCTTCGCGAGTCCGCTTGCCGCCACAGTGTTGGGGTATGTGGTTCTCGGTCAGACGCTCTCGGTCCTCCAGCTGCTCGGGGCGGTCGTCGTCATCGCCGCAGTCATCCTCGCGCAACCAATCTGGAAGCGTCGCGCAGCGGTAGATGGCAGAGCAAGAGTGAGCACGTGACGTTGGTCCTTGCCTTGCAGACCGAATGCTCTTCTCCCGTCCCGCACGCAGTCCTAGCCTCGTAGCGAGAACCTCGAACCTAGTGCCTGCGACTCGAAGAGAGAAGACACAATGCGAGCGATGATTTTTCATGGGACCGACAGCAAATCGTGGGACGAGGTCGCCGACCCGGTGATCGAGAGTTCGACAGATGCCATAGTTCGTGTCGACGCCGTCACGATCTGCGGTACCGACCTGCACATCCTGAAAGGCGACGTCCCCGAAACGACACCCGGACGAGTCCTCGGCCATGAGGCCGTCGGCACCTTGGTCGAAGTCGGTAGCGGGGTAGCTCGGGTCGAAGTCGGTGACCGCGTGCTCGTTTCCTGCATCTCCTCGTGCGGCTCCTGCCGGTTCTGTCGCGAGCAACGCTACGGCCAGTGCACCGGCGGAGGAGGATGGATTCTCGGACACACCATCGACGGAACCCAAGCCGAGCTGGTTCGAGTTCCCTTCGCCGACAACTCCACCCACCCGGTGCCCACCGGACTCAGCGACGAGCAGATGCTCATGCTGGCCGATATCTTCCCGACCGGCTACGAGGTCGGTGTCCTCAATGGACGGGTGCAGCCCGGTGATGTCGTCGTCATCATCGGTGCGGGCCCGATAGGCCTGGCAGCCGTCATGACCAGCAAGCTGCTTTCGCCCAGTCGGATCGTGGTCGTGGACCAAGACCCCGGCAGACTGGCAGCGGCCCTGAAGCTCGGGGCAGACATCGTCATCGACAACAGCTCCGAGGACGTCCTCGAGGCGGTCCGCGCGATCACTGACGGGTTGGGAGCCGACGTGGCCATGGAAGCCGTCGGGATTCCCGCCACCTTCGAGATGGCCGTCGAAGTGGTACGTCCCGGCGGACATGTGGCCAATATCGGGGTGCACGGAGCTCCCGTGATGTTGCACCTGGAAGACATTTGGATCCGTGATCTCACGATCACCACAGGATTGGTCGACACGTTCTCGACGCCCACTCTGGCGAAACTTGCGTCCGACGGTTTGCTCGACCCCGCAGGTTTGATCACCCACCGATTCTCGATGAACGAATTCGCGGAGGCCTACGACGTGTTCAGCGGTGCCGCCGATTCAGGGGCCTTGAAGGTAGTTGTCAGTAGGTGAACGCTCGTGGATCGGTGAAAAGGAGAGCCATGTTGCACAGAGATCGAAATCAATGGAAAGAGCTGAGCCCGCTCCGTCGGGGCGCCCTGGTTGTGCTCGCTGTTGTCCAACTCTTGCTGGCTGGGGGTGCGTGGGTCGATCTTGCGCGACGCGAACGCGATCAGGTTGTGGGAAACAAGCGAATGTGGGCACTGATCATCTGCGTCAACTTCGTAGGGCCCGTCGCCTACTTCCTGTTCGGCAGACGCTCTGCAGAACCCACACCGTCTGCAGAACCCACACCGTCGGCGGGACTCCCGACCGAGGGCGATCGACCTCAACCGGCAACCCCTGATGCTCCGGCGCGGATCGAATCACATTCGATCGCCATCGATGTTGCCGACAGCGCATCTCCTGTCGTATTCCCTGTGACCACGGCATCGGTGAACGGAGTCGTGCAGGCTGCGGTGATCGGGGAGTACGGCCCCGTCGGTGGCACCGCACCCGAGGGGTCGGCCCTGCGGTCTGCTGTGCTGGTGCACTGGCCTCGAGCGCGCGTGTTCGAGCGTCGTAGCACGGGGGACCGGGGTGCTGATCCCCGCGGATACGAGGCCTTCTATGTCGAATTGTGCGCGGACGGCCGCCGGCGTGAAGTCGATGCCGACGAGGTGTCGAACCTGCTCCAGTTCGGCAGCAGTCCAGCTTCCGACATTCACGCCGACTGAATCAACAGAGCGCAGAGACTGGTCGAGTGCGCACACCACCCGAGTCAATCGTGGTCGTGGGAAGGTCGTTCATATACCCACGACCACGGGTGGTCCGAGCTACTGCGCAGTTGCCAGCCTGCGCTTTCGATTTGTTCCTGCAATTGCGCAAGTGCGGAAGACATGCCGGGAGCCCACGCTTCGCGCGGCGGAATCGTCCCCCATGTTCGAGGCACTGGAAATGTATCGCCGACGTACCTCGGCTCCCCGTCCACTACACCGACGAATCGCATGTATGCGTTTCCCGACTGTGACGCCACAGTCGCCAGGAGCGCAGCCCACCAACGACGCGCCCCCACCTCTTCCAGGCCTACAGTCAATGTCGAAGTCTCTGCGTTCACACCTCGAATTTTGCGCTACACGACAGTGGAGAAACACGGCCCATTGTCACTGCGAGCGGCGTCGAACGACTCTTTCCGTCTCGGCGATGCTCGCCGGTACTACCCGGTTATCGGCGGAACCTCCGCGTGCTCACCATCGAGCAGGCGCAGCGCATTCTCCGTCAACTGCCGCTCGCCGAGCCGTTGCAGATACCGCTTGCCCGCCGGAAATCGGCCGATGACACGGTGTTTGACGGTATTGACGACGACTCGGCCCACCGGGTACCACGGTGGTCGGACAGGTACCTCGAGTGCTCTTACCGCCGCTGGACCGAGAAGTGTCGTGGCCAAGGACAACCCACGCTCGTACTCGTATCGTCGTCGGAGCTTGTCGAACCGGGAAAACTTGGTGTGCAGCGGCACTTCGACCAGCGCTTTCGACAGGACGTGACTGTGTTCGTCGGCTGCCGGAGCGGAGGCGCCGATGTGATACATCATGCGTAGGCCCGCCCGCTGCTCGAACGGCAGCCATCGTGGATCGACGCCCATCAACCAGCCCACATAGCACCACAGATGCAGGACTGCATCGGCTTCTTCCCAGGTGTAGCGGACACCGAGAATTCGGGTATGCAGCAGGAACGTGATCGAGAACAGTCCCAGCGTGCCCGCTTGATCGAACTGATTGATGGGAAGCCCTCGATCGCTGCTGTCCCAGTCGGTTTCGTACTCGTAGTGGTAGTCGACGAACGCGTGCATCAGACGCACGTGGACGGACAGCGTGAAACCTTCGCCGAACCGGTCCAACCCGCCGTCGGCGACGCATCCGTTCCACCAGGTGCCGGTTTCGGCAATCCGTCGAGCTGTCCGGGCCCCGGTCAGTCGGCCCGTGCCTGTCAAGATCGGGAGTGGACCCGAATTGTTGTACCCGCCGAGCAGGGATCCGTACGCCAGAACGTCGCCGACATCGGACCTGGCTCGACGCAATGCGCGCCCACCGAGTGCGATCTTGTCTCGGTCGACCCAGGCGGGAGTGTCCTCGAGCATCCTGAAGTAGTCGCGAAGTTCGGCCGGGGCGTCGACCACCGCGTCGATACCTTCGTGCAGTGCGAGTCGAAACTGCGCGAGGGTCACGGTTCGGTCCTCACGGATTGCCCGGACCAGGGCCGCGCTCGGTTCGTCGCGTTCGAGGAGAGCGCGACGCAAGTGCGTGGCTTCGTCTTCCGTCGCATCCGGTGCGGGCCACGCGAACGGGCGCAGGGGCGCGCTGATTCGCGCTGAATGTGCGCGGTCACGCATGTAGCGGGTCGGTGCTGCTTCGGTGGTCACACTGTTCAGCTTCGTTCTGACAACGACCGTTGTCAACCCGTGTGGGTGACCGAAACAGCACGATGCTCGCCGATCGAACGAAACCGTCCGATCGGCGAGCATCGTGTCAGCAGATCGTCCTACGCGGCAGAGGTCACCAGGTCCGTACGCAGGGTTCGTGCTTTCCAGAAAGCCCACGCAAGGATGAGGCAACCCACGAACATGAGTACCCCGTGTGCGATGCGTACTGCCGGAGGTGCGAAGAACTGTGGCGCGAACAAGATCAGACCAGCGGCCAGCGGCAACCCAGACCAAGACGGCAGGATGTCCGAGCTGCGAACAGCGAGTGCCGCGTAGACGCCGCCGATCAGGACGAGCAGCAGGCCGATTCCGAACATCGAGATCTGCACTGCGCCGTTCCTGATCGGATCGGCCAGTTCCATGATTGCGGGATCCGCGTCGGACACCGCCTTGGTGCCGAGCGCGTTGAGCGCGAACGCTTCTGCGCCGTAGTAGGCGAGCGTCAACCCCACACCGATCCAAGTCACGACGACGGCAACACTCGCTGCGGACGCCCCGGCGCTCGGGCCGACGAGCTGTTCGAGGCTACGCATTGCCAGCGCGATGGCGATGAAGCCCAACATCGCGCACACGTGAGCGATGACCCAACTGGTCTCCCCGAATGCCTCGGCTCCCTCCATCCCCACCTCGGACGAGTAGGGACGCAGGATCGGGTATGCGAGGAACATGATGGCGGCGAACGCCCACAGCGCACTGCCTGCCTTTGCTGACGTCACAGCTACTTCTCCTCGGTCGAGGGTGCGGTACCGAAATTGGTGTCGCTGTACTCCAGAACGACGCTTGTGCAGGTGAATCCGGCACCGCCGCCCACGAGAAGGACTTTGTCGCCGGACTGCAGCGTTCCGCCGGACTGCAACGCGCTCAAGCCGACGAACTGATCGCCGGAGCCCAGGTGTCCGGTCGTGCTGGCGAAGCTCCAGTTGGTGCGGTCGAGATCGACGGGGATGAGTTCCTGCAACTGCCAATCGAGCTTGGTGCGTCCCACTGCGGGAATGACGACGCTCGCCATCTCGCCGATTTCGCATTCCGCATCCGCGAGCGCACCTGCCACCGAGTTCTTGACAGCGTTGACGAGACGGCCGGCGGCTTCCCGCATTCCCCCGGTTCCGATGAAGTGAGCGAACCGCGACGTGATGTCGATGGTTCCGGATTCGGGGTTGTCTCGGAATTCCGGTCCACGGACGACCTTTTCGAGATCGTTTTCGGCCTGTGTGAAGGTCGAAAGGACACGGAAGGCACCGGGGTTGCGACTGAGCACGATTGCGCCCGCGCCATCGCCGTAGACAACTCCGTTTTCGGTCTTCCAGCGGTCGATGCGATCGCCTCCGAAACGATCCGCAGTTGTCATCAGGATGTTTCCGCCAGGAATGGCGGTGAGCAGCTGCGAAGCGAGCTCCATTCCTCCGAGGCCGACATTGCACTGCTGCTGCAGGTCGAAAGCTCTTGCGCCCGAATGTGCGGCATGTGCAGCGACATAAGATGCGGACGGCCACATGTCGACGCCCTGGAACCAGATGCTGCTGTGGAAAACGACGGAAATGTCGGCCCGGTCGATGCCAGCGCCCTCGATCGCATCGCGTGCAGCATTCACCGCCATCTGCGGGGGAGCGAGTTCTTTCTCGACGCACGCGCCGATGAACCCGTCGGCGTCGCGGTCTTCTTGCGAGTACAAGCCCGCTTCGACAGCCCACTGGCTGGTGACGGTCTCGGGCAACCAGTGGCCGGTGCCGGTGATGTACGTGTCGGTGACCTTCATCGAGTCTGCTCCTGCAGGGTGAGTGTGTCCAACAGTGCTGCGGTTTCGGAGTCGTGCAATGCGCGTGCAGCCTCGGCATCCCAGGTGATCGGGAGGCGCGAGACGCCGTTGACGAGCAGGCCTTCCGGGCGTGGTACCTCGGCCGGGTCGACGGCCAGTGCGAGGCCGGGGAGACGCCGCAGAATCTCGTTGAAGGAGATTCTCAGTTCCGCCCGAGCCAAAGAGGCGCCGATACAAAAGTGCGGCCCGTGACTGAAAGAGAGGTGCTGCGCTTCGTCTCGGCCGAGTGCGCAACTCTGTGCATCCTCGAACTTGTCCTCGTCCCGGTTTGCCGCGACGAGACTCGGCAGCACACCGCTGCCGGCCGGGATGAGCACCCCGGACAGTTCTACGTCCTCGGTTGCGATCCGCAGCAGGCCTTCGGTACCGGGTCCGAACAGGCGGAGGAGCTCCTCGATCGCTGTATCGATCAGTTCGGGATGGGCCCGGAGTTCTTCCAGCTTGGCGGGCTCGAGCAGTAGCGCGAAGATGCCGTTGCCGATCATGTTGACCGTTGTCTCGTGGCCGGCAACGAGAAGGGTGACGCCCAGGAATACGAGCTCGAGGTCGGAGATCTTGGGGTCTGCCGCATTCTGCACGGCGAGATCGGACAGAATGTCGCCCTGCGGGTCGGCCTTCTTGGTCTCGATCAGCTGGTTGAGGTATGTGAACAGCGCAACCTGGGCTTCCTTGACCTGCTCGGGTGTGTACTCCTTGCTCGTCGTGGCAAGGAACGCCCGCGACCATGCCCCGAACTGCGCCCGGTCGGACATCGGTACACCGAGCAACTCGCAGATGATCTGGACCGGCAGCCGCGCCGCGAAAGACTCGATGAGATCGGCGTCGGGACCGGCCTTGATCATGTCGGTGAGGAACGAATCGACGTGTTGTTCGATATACGGAATCAGCGTGTTGACGCGGCGAGCTGTAAAGGTGCCGCTGATCATCTTGCGGACGCGCGAGTGATCGGGCGGGTCCATGTTGAGCAGCGTCGGAAAATTCTGAGGCACCGGACCGAGGCGCGGTGCACCCTCGGTCAACGTCGCGGCGCGTGAGAAGCGTCGATCACCGAGGACTGTCTTGACGTCTTCGTACCGCGTGACGAGAAATGCGGAGTCGCCGGAAGGCATGCTCACGACCGCGACCGCTTCGCCCGTTTGTATGGAGTTGTATTCGGGCGCGATCTCCATCGAGGAGGGGCGCTCGAAGGGGTATGAGTAAGGGCAACGTGCGCCGTCGTTTCCGTTCTGCATCTGCGGTAGCAGCCTTTCGAGTGTGGGAAGCGATCCGTCGAAGGCTATGCGGCTGTCGGCGAGGCGGTCAACGGACTTCAGGGCGGACTTAAGCGTTCCTTTGGCGGAATGCAATTGCTTTGCAATTTAAATGAATTCGAGTCTTGTTACGGTCGAAAAAGACATTCGAACCAGGAACCAGGGAGCCGCAATCGTGGGCGAATACAATCCGAACGAAGGCGAAACAATCGTCACCGATGTCCTGGTGGTCGGAGGCGGGCCTGCCGGTATGGTGCTCGGACTCGCGCTGTCGATCAACGGCGTGGACGTCACCGTTCTGGAAAGCTCGGCCACGTCCTCGAGGTCCTTTCGAGGCGAATCGATCTCACCCGATTCCGTCTTCACGCTGCGCTCACTGGGCGTATTCGACCAACTGCCGGCGGCGTCGCACATGAGCGTGGATGGCCTCAGAATAGTCGATTCGGGCAACCCGGTTCTGTCCCTGCGATTCGAGGAACTGCGAGCTGATTCAGAGCTCCCCACGGAAGTTCCCCAGGACGTACTGCTCGACGCGATGGTGGCAGCCGCCGATCACAACAGACTCCGGTTGGTTCGCAGCGCCACCGTCAGCGAACTCGTCCGAACCGCAGGCCGCATCAGTGGCGTTCGGTACCGCCGTGATGGCGCGATACACGAGGTGCGTTCGCGGGTGGTGGTCGCCGCAGACGGGCGGTACGGCACGACCGCGGCGATGGCGTCTCTGCCCTCGCGGCGCAAACCGATGCAGCGGGATTTCCTGTGGGTCAAGGTGACGGCGCCGGATACATGGGATAGGTCCTGCTACCAGGTTCATATGAAGGCCGATTCACACGTGATGTGCATCCCGACCGTGCCCGACCTGGTCCGTCTGGGTGTCAATATCCCACCGGGCGGACTCCGCGAGATCCGCGCATCCGGATTGTCTGCTCTGCACGCCAAGATCGGCAAGCTGGTACCCGAGCTCGCCGATACCGTGGCCGAACAGGTCGGATCGTGGCGAGATACGTCGGTGCTCGACATCTTCACCAGCTACACGCCACGCTGGTCCACACCTGGTCTCGTTGCGATCGGCGACGCAGCGCACACTCTGTCGCCGGTGCTGGCCCAGGGCGTCAACCATGCGATTCTCGACGGCGTGGTGCTGGCAGATCTTCTGCCTGCGGCCCTCACCCACCCGACCGATATCTCTGTCGACGATGCATGCAGGCGGCTTCAGGAAATTCGCGAGCCCTCCGTCGAAATCGCTCGGTCACTTCAGATGCGACAGGAGATGGCGTTCGCGCAGCGCGGCGTGGTCGGCGAGTTCGGACGCCGGTCGATCTACAGGGCAATCGGGAACTCCGCCTTTCTCAAGAAGCGGATCTGGGGATCCATCTACTACAGCCTGCTGAACTCCGACAATGTGACCAGGCACGCCGTCGACCGGCTGGCAGCCCGGCGCGCAGGGGAGACCTCTTCGGTCTGAAACGACAACGGGCGGCAATGGCGCGAGTCACTCGCACCATTGCCGCACGTGGTCGTCTCGTGAGCTAGACGAAGATCATCTCGCGTATGGCGTCGCAGTCGCGCTCGAGAATCGACTGGTGGACGTTGCGGACCTGGCGGCCCGGTTCGACTCCGTAGTCGCCCTGCAATGTGTGCCTCAACCGGTTGTACACCTCCAACGCCTCGATCTGTCGCTCGGACAGATACAGCGCGCGCATCAGTTGCCGATGCATCGTCTCGCGCACCGGGAACTGCCTCGTCAGCTTGAGTAGCTCTCGGATCAACGGCGCGACGTCTCCGCGCGCAAGCATCACCTCGTTTCGCTGCTCGAGGCACGCCAGGTACAGCTCGTTCATCTCGTTGACAGCGGCTTCCAGTTGCGGGCTGTCGGACAGTCCGGAAAGGAAGGGGCCGCGATACAACGCCAGCGCACTCTCGAAGTCCTTCCACGCACCGTCGAGATCGCCCGCCCGAGCCTTGGGGCGGGCGGTCTTCATGGCTTCGTCGAACGCGCACCAATCGACGTCGAGTTTGTCCACCGCCAGTCGATATCCGCCGGATCGTGTCTCGATGAGCCCAGGAAACTCGCCGCACGAGTCCAGGAATGCGCGGAGCTGCGAGATGTAAACGTGGACGGACTCTCGACTCCGTTTGGGCTGTTTGGCTCCCCACACGATCTCTGCGACGGTTTCCATCGAGACGGTACTACCAGGGTCGATGACGAGGGCGGCCCACACCGACCTGAGCTTTGTCCCGCTGGGAATCTCGAATACCGCATCTTGTGAATGCAATTCGAGAGATCCGAACGTTCTGATCGAAATTTCTCTACCCTCGAGCCCCGACACGCTCATTTTTGTAGATGTTCCTTCATTCGATTGCTGCTCAACCTGCCGAGGATCTACTTTACTGAGTCATTGACCAGTTTGCGTTGCGAGAGACAACTGTTCACGTTGAGGTCGAACTTCGATCACCTACACGGAAAGTCCTATACCACCGAGGAAATCGGCAATGTACATGATCGACTTCTTACGTCCTGACGGCCGCTCCTGCGCGTTCGATCAGCGCCCAGATCGACGCCGGCGAGGCAAAGTTCTCCGCGGTCAGTTGGTCATCGGTGATCGCAATGCCATACTCGCGTTCGAGGTCTCCCAGGAGGGCGACCAGCGCGAGCGAGTCGAGCCCGGCGTTCTTGAGGTCCTCCTCGGCGCTCAGGCCGTTTTCGATCGACAGGCGGGGGACCGCGCGAGCGATATGACGCTCGAACGCTCGATCCCAGTTGTGGTTGGAATGGTTCAGCTGTGGTGCGGGCATGGGTAGCGCCGTTCTGTTGAAGTGAATTCGTGTGGCCGACAACACATCGGTGCCGCGGACGAGAACCTCCGCGGGCGCCGGACGGGACAGAAATCCCATCAAGCTGGCGGATAGACCGTAAGCCCCTACGTTCGGGACCTCGAGCAGATCACCTGGGTGAGGATCCACGAGCTCGGCGTTGCGGTTGAGGACATCTGCTGGAGTGCACAACGGACCGGCAATCACGATGTCGCGCTCGTCTCCCACCTCGACGCTCGACGTATCGACACCGGCAACCTCGCCATGGGTCGAGCTCGCGAGAACCTGTGCCGAAACCGGCAGTACGCGACCGATACCGGAAAGCCCGCCGACATGGTGAATTCCGGTGTCGACAATCACATATCGACGATCGCGACTGTCCTTGACATCCATGATTCGAGCAACGAGCACGCCCGAGTCCGCTGTGAGGTAGCGGCCGGATTCGAAAACGATCCTGGTCTCACCGGACCGCCAACCGGGCAGTCGTGCGTCCAGCGCATCGGAGACGGATTCGCTCAGGTTCGTGTAGATCGGCCGGGCGCCGGACGCAGCGTACGGTGCGGCGAAACCGCCACCGAGGTCGAGAATCTTCAATTCGATGCCCAGCTCGTCGCGCAGTCTGCACGCGGTATCGATACTGTTCTTCATCTCGGAGATGAGCGCCGCCTCGTCGGAGGCATTGCTCAGTGGGTAGAAGTGGAAGCCGTGGACCTCGATGGAGGGAAGATCGATGTCCTCGCGCGTCAACGGGACGGTCCCGGTATCGATGCCGAACTGGGACGACGCTCCCGTCATCCGCATTCCTGCTGCTCCCGGTGCCGATTCACTGTTGACACGCAACAGGATTCCGATTTGTATCGACAAGCCTTCGGCAAGTGTGGACAGCCGCTGCAGATCCGTCCTCGACTCGGTCGAGAACTCGCGAACGCCGCTCGTCAGAGCGTGCACGATTTCCTCGTCGGTTTTTCCCGGCCCGGTGTAGATGATGTCGGCGGCGTCGAAGCCTGCGGTCAGCGCCGCATCGAGCTCTCCGATGGAACTCACCTCTGCTGAACACCCAGCGTGTCGAAGTGTCTCTGCAACAGCGGGATTCGGGTTCGCCTTCAGCGAGAAATAGATGGAGCTCGGTTGCGGCAACGCACGGGCGAGATCGTGCGCTGCCGACTCGAGTCGCTCTGCGTCGAAGATGTAGACCGGTGTTCCAAAGTCACGGGCGATGTCGGCATGGCGTGTCATGGCGTTTCCTTCGTCAATGCGAGCACCGCGCGGCGGGTGTCGACTTTTCCGTTGGCGGTGAGTGGTAGTTCTTCGAGCACGACGCAGCGCGTCGGCATCTTGGCAGGTTCGAGCAGCGCGGACAGCGCCGTCAGGACTGCGGGTTCGGACGCCGTTGCCGTCACGACGATGGCCAGTCCCCGCTCCTCGGTGGGCTTGAGAACAATGACGGACTGAACGCAGTCGAGCGACTCGACCGCGGCCGATATTTCGGACACGCTCGTGCGTACTCCGTTGGACTTGAAGATGTCGTCTCGACGCCCGGTGAAGTAGAGGTGCCCGTCGGGGTCGACACGGCCGTAATCCCCTGTGAAAAGGCACCGTTCACCGGTAGCGGCATCGGTACCGAAGCGTTCGGCGCTGAGGTGTTCGGCGTTCCAGTAGCCACTCATGACGTGCGGCCCGATAGCGACAATCTGACCTTCGTTGCCCGTTTCGACTTCCTGGCCGTCGTCGTCGACTATGGACACCTTGGTGCCGGGGATCGCCCGCCCCACCGACCCTGGGCGGTGGCGGTCGATATCGGGTTCGGCGATCGTCACGCGCTTGCATTCGGTGATTCCGTACATGGCGATAATCGCTGCATTCGGGAACACACCGCGCAACTGCGCTATTCGTGACGGGGGGAGGTCCGCTCCGGTGCTGGTGACCATCCGTACCGTCTCGATGCTGCCGCCACGGGAGAGGAGCGTGTGCAGCATGCCTGCAACGGCAGGCACCGCCGGCACGACGGTCACCGGCAGCGACCGAATGGTCTTCAGTAGACCCAAGGCGTCCGCAGCGTCGGCGAGCACCACTGAAGCACCGGCGGAGAAGGACAGCAGAATCTGATACAGGCCGTAGTCGAAGGACAATGGGGACATCAGCAGTACCTGGTCGGATGCCCTGTATTCGAGCCGCTGCCCGATCGAGTCCACGGCGAAGACCACTGCGGCAGCCGGGCAGATCACACCCTTGGGCTTGGAAGTGCTGCCCGAGGTGTACATCAGTAGCGCGGGCTCCGCTCCGGCGACCGGGCGGTGCACGGTTTGCTCGAGAGTCTCGACAGCGATGAGGTCACTCCAGGTCAGAACCGTTGAACCACTCGAAAATTCGTCGCTCGGTAGGGACTGGACCACGATGAGGGCTGCCGTGCAATCCGCTGCTACGGAGTGCAATTGACTGTCCGTCGTCGACGGGGGAAGCGGAACGGCGATCGCACCGACCGTCCACGCTGCGAAGATCAGCAAGACTGCCGGCACATCGTTGGGCAACCGTGTGACGACACGATCCCCGGGACATACGCCCGTCGCGGCGAGTGCGGCCGCTGTCTCGGCGACCAGACCGGCCAGGTCCCCGTACTCGACCGTGTGCCCGCCGGGGGCGTGGAGCGCGATCGAAGTCGGTGACTTCGCAGCGGTGTCGTGCAGTAGGCCAAGGGGAGTCGACGCCAGGGTCGTGTTCATCTCGCTCCGTTTCGTGCTGTTCGGTCGGTCGAGGGGAGGTACATGTGGGCGATGATCGCGCCGGCCACGAGGAAGACTGCTCCGACGGTGAAGGCGGCGGTCGATCCGGTCGAGAACGCGGACATTGCCACGTCGTGTAGTTCCCGATCGCCCAGTCGGTCGGCTTCGGCCAGGGTTGCGCCGAGCGACCCAGTCTCGGTCGATGTTTCGCGTAGTCCAGCTTGGTAGAAGCCGGCCAGGACCGAACCGAGGACCGCGACGCCCAGGGAGAATCCGATTTCCTGCATCGTGTCGTTGACCGCCGCGGCCTCGCCCACGCGATGGGAGGGCACGGAGGCAACCATGGATTCGGTGACGAGCGGGAGCGCCATTCCGACGCCGATGCCTGCGAAGAACACCGCACCCAGCACGGTGCTCAGTTCGCCTCCGAACGCGGAGAGCGTGATCGAGGCGATCGCTGCGGTGACGAGGCCGCCCACGACGACGGGTCGGCGACCGAAGGCGCTCGAACACGGCGTGGATACAGCAACTCCGATCAGCAACGCAAGCGTCACCGGCGCGACAGCGAACCCGGCCGTCGACGGTGACAGCCCGAACTGGAACTGGAGTTTTTGGGTCAGTACGAACAATGTCCCGGCGAGAGCGAAGAACAACAGCATGTTCGAGACCGACGCGCCGAAGAACTCACGACGTTGCTCTCGGGTTCGCGGCGGCTCGTCACCGGTGCTGTCGGGTTTCTTGCCGCTCACTGCCCACGCTGCTGCGGCGAGGACACAGGCAACCGCGATCAGAGCGATGCCGGGCAGCATCTCGTCGCTGACGACCGTCACACCCAGCACGAAGGTGGTGATGGCGCCGGCAGCGAGCACGAGAAGCCGGACGTCGACCGCTGATTGCGGCAGCTTTGCCTGCGGACGCACCAGCAGAAGAATGGCAGTGGCCATCGCGGCTGAACCGACGGCCGACACCACGAAGATGTAGTTCCAGCCCCATCCGTCGACGAGGATTCCGCCGATGATCGGGCCTCCTGCCGCCCCGGCCACCGATACCGCACTCCACACTGCGATGGCCCTCGATCGGCCCGCCTCGGAAGTCGTGGCGACGACGAGCGCGAGGGTCGACGGCATCACGCACGCGGCGCCGACGCCCATCACCGCACGGGAGATCATGATGGTCGGCACGTTGTCGACGGCAGCTGCTGCGGCTCCGCCCAGTCCGGTCGCCAGCAGACCGAGCAGCAATACGGTCCGCGCTCCCGTTCGGTTGCACAGGTATCCCGCAGGTAGCAGCATGGCCGCGAACGTCACCGAGTTAATGACGACGACCAGGCGCATGGCTGCTGCCGAGAGCCCGAGTTCGGTGGCCATCGTCGGCAAGGCGACATTGATGGCAGAGCTGTTGAAGATGACGATCGTGACAGCCGCCGACATGGCGACCAGGACGACCCAGGGTCGTCGGCTGACCTGTACCTCGGTCGCGGTCATAGCGCACCCATCGAGATGGCGCGGTTGCGCCGACGCAGCACGTACATCGCGGCCGATCCGAATAGAAGCGACACGCCTGCGACCACGTACAGCACGGTGAAGCCGTGTTCGAGTCGCAGGATCGCGACCCCCACCACAGGGGCCAGCGCGCTGGGGGCGACGACCGCCGAGTTGAGCAGCCCGAGGTCTCGGCCGTGGTGTCTGGGATCGGGGAGCAACTCGGTGAGCAGTGCGAACGTCGGCCCCATGAACGCGCCGAGTCCGACTCCGAAGGCAACTGCCGCACAGAGGATCACGGGCCAGGAGGAGGTGAACCCGAATACCGATGCCGCAAGTCCTGCGAGCGCCGAGCCGATGATTGCCGGCCCGGTCCGGTCCTCGATACGGTCGGACAGCCTCCCGAACACCAGAGCGCTCACCACGACGGACACCACGAAGAGCCCGGTCAACAGAATGAGAGCGCGAGCAGGCTCCGGCCGTGCAAGCTCGTCGTGCACGAAGAAGTAGAGGAACTGAGTCACGTTGCCCAGCCCGAACAGGACAAGCGTTCGGCTGGTCCATCCCAGCCACAACTGTGGTGTCGAGGTGTGCTCGCGGTTGCGTTCAGGCCCCGGCGAGGGCGGTGTGAGAACCGATTTCGGCTCACGTGTGGTCGACACGAAGATGAACGGCGCCGCCAGCAGTACGACGACGCCGGCGACGACCAGGTACGAGACGGACAGATCGGTGGAGACTGACGCGACGACAGTACCGAGCAAGGCGGCGAACATCTGCGCCGCCGCGAGTTTCCCGCCGATGCGAGCACGGTGTGCGACCGGAATCCGATCGGCGACAGTTGCTTCCACGCCACATTGGATCGCGGCGATTCCGGCTTGTGTCGCGCACCACCAGATGACAAGTTCCACACCGCTGTCGGCTTGTCCCGTCATGACCAGACAGGCCGCTGCGAGAACGACACCGACCAGCGACACCGTCCGTCTGTCGACGGTCTGCAGGAATCGATCGGACAAGGCCCCGATCAGGGGATAGCTGATGAGCATGACCGCGCTGCCCGCCGCGGAGATCAATCCGAAGAAGAGCTCTTTGTCGGAGGGGTACATACGTTCGGTCGCGACCGCGAGCAATACCTGCGTCGGCGCGAAGAACGCCACCCACCCGGCGAGCCCCGCGAGGGCGAGTCCGGTTTCGAGTCCGCGCGGAGCCGGGGACTCGACGGGCCCGCGCCCGATGCGCCTGCCCTGGGCCGATTCGATCGTCATGGGATGCTCACCGACCCGACGGTCGTGCGGACGATCCGCTCCACCAGAGAAAACAGTTCCTCGCTGTTGTCCGTGGTGAGGAAGTGTCCCCCGTCGATAGTGGTCATGGAGAATTCTCTGCTTGTGTGCCGGTCCCACTGTTCGAGGTAAGCCGTCGAGACCAGCCGGTCGGTGGTACCGCCGATTGCGTGGATCGGTATCGGCAATGTCGTGGTGTCGTCGACACGGTTGCTCTGACACACCCTGATGTCGTCTTTGACGACGGCCAGCAGCGGCCCGAGCCATTCCGGCCGGTCCAACAGCACTGCTGGTAGGCCGTCGAACTCGGCGAGCGCGTGCGCGATTTCCAGATCGGTCAAGGAGTCCAGCGGAAGCGGGAGTGTGGGCACGTGCGGCGGCGCACCGGCTGCGACCACCAACGACTCGGGCAGTCGGCGCCCTGCTTCGAGTGCACGAACGGCAAGCCGGTAGGCCACGAGGGCGCCCATGCTGTGGCCGAACAGCACGTACGGCTTGTTCATCACATCCGCGAGCTCGATCTCCAGGAGATCGAGTAGTGCGGACAGATCCGTGAAACGCCGTTCACGGCGGCGGTTCTCGCGACCCGGAAGCTGGACGGGAACGACGTCGAGGATGGCGGAGTCGGACCAGCGTCGGTACACCGAGGCCGATCCGCCGGCATGGTGAAAGCACAGCACAGTAGGCGATTCCGTGACAGCCTCTGCAGCAGAATCGATCATGCTGCACGCCTGCCCAGATCGACCGGTGACAACATCGACAGGCGTGACCCCAGCGAGAGAATCAGCGACAGGGCCGCACCTGCAACCGGCTTGAGCCCGGTCTGCTGCATCAACGCCTCGATGGTCCACAACCGGATAGCCGTCATGTGTTCGGGCGAGCCATGGACATCGTCGAATTCGATGACGCGCGAGTTCACTATGCGGTCTCGCACCAGCTGTGATTCAGCTGCAGGGGTGATCTCGTCCTGGCTGCTCTTGAGGTAGAGAACCGGAATCTTGATGCGGTCGAGTTCGCGATCGTCCAGAGCGCAGCCGGCCAGCGTCGACGCCAATGCCGAACCTGTAGCGCAGGTGACGTGTTCGAGAGTGCGGACGGTGGCTGCGGGCAGCTCACCTGATATCGATGCGCTCCCGAAGAGGTACTTGATCGGTGCCCCGACCGTTACCATCGAACGAATGCGAGGATCGGTCGCCGCGGCTTTCAGAACGAGGGTGCCACCGAAGCTCATCGCGAGTGCGTGGACGCCTTCGATCATCATGCGTGTCGACACTGCATCGACGATGGCCGAGATCAGCACCGAACTGTTCTCGCTGTAGCGAGTCGAATTCTCACCTACCCCGGGGAAGTCGGCGATCACCACTGCCATACCTAGTGCGCGTGCGGACAGCAGCATCTCTGCCCACTGTTCTTTCGGGCTGACTATCCCGCCGATCACCACGAGCAGCGGACTCGGACCGTCGGTGGGTAGTCCCCGGAACCAGACCGGCACGGTGGACCCGTCGAGCGCGACAGTGAGCTTCTCCACGCCGTCGATCTCCGCTGCCCAATTCGTGAACGCGGCGGTGCATGCCTTGTACGCCTGCTTCCGACGAGGCGAGGAGGCGAAAGGAAAGCGGGCCAGGTTGAAAAGCTGTATGGCCTCGCGGTCTCGACCAGCCTCCAGTCGAGCAGTGCCTTCTGCGAACCATGCGTCCGCCCATCCGCCTTCCCCGTCCTCCAGCGTGGTGATGGAGTCGAGGATCCTTCGAGTGTGCCTGGGACCCATTCCCTGGGCGCGCGCATGCAGGGCGACCAGGGTCTTCAAGTCGTCGAGGTAGTCCATGATGTCAAACGGTCCGTTCGAGTTCGGGTGCGGTTCGTGCGACGGGGGATTCCAGCGCCGAGACAAGGTCTGCGGCGACTTCGGCCGCCAGAGCGCCGTCGATCACCCGGTGGTCGAAAGTCAGCGACAGCGGTAGCACCGTCCTGCTGACGACGGCGTCGTTCACGAGTGCGACGGTCTCGGTCAGTCTGCTGATCCCCACCGTCATCGTGGTGCCTCCGTCTGAATAGAAGTGCCGGATCGGACGGTGGCCCAGTGAAGTGACGGCAACGGTTCCCAGCGATCGGTGGCCCCATGGCAGCAGGGTGGCCAACTCGAAGGCGGCACGGCCGGCCACACCGGGAAGGAACTGCAGAGCGCGGACGGGCCCACGGTCGCCCGCCTCGAGCCGTGTACGTGTCGCAGCTATCCATTCGGTGACTTCGGTGGCCGATACATTCTGTGCGGCAGCGAGAATCGCCGACTGCACAGTTCTCGTCCCTGCGACGGTGATGTCGAACGACAGCTTCACGTCGACATCACGGTGACGCGCCACGAACGGCAGACCGAGGGAGGTGAACGAGGAGTTCGCCTCCGGGTGGCGCGCCCAGACCGTGCCGACTGCAGCGACGACCTGGGCAACGATCGACGCTGCGGCCGTGTCGGCTCTGCGGGCGAGCATCGCCGACGCATCCACCTCCACGCCGAGGTACACCGGACTGCGACCGCCGTTGCCTGCGAGGAACGCAAGGGTGTGCCATCGGCTGTTCGGCACCACCCCAAGACTCCGAGCCATCGACACCAGCGAGGTCATGCCGTGGCGACCTGGTAGATGTCCTGCAGGCTCGTGCTTTCCATGGCGCGAACGACCGAGACCGGTCTGCCTGTCTCGCCCTCCACTGCTGTGATGACTTTCAACAGGTAGAGCGAGTCCCATCCGGCGATGCCGTCGAATGGAGTCGACAGGCCCGACTGCGTGATGTCCAAGCCGCTTTCAGCGCGTACCAGCTCGACGAATCGTTCCTCGGTCATTGTTCATCTCTCCTTGATGTCTACATACAGCGGCACCGACGGCGCGTCGGCGGCAGCCAGGACGAATTGGTCGGAGTCCGAACTCAGGCCGTGCGCTGCACGATGATCGTGCGAGGACACGCGGAACCCGTGATCGAGGTACAGGCTGGCGGTGGCCGAGTTCTTCGCGCTCGGTGTGCGCCAAGCGATCATCTCCGTTTGCCCACGCGTGAACTCGCCCTGCGCTACGTACGCGAGCAGGGCAGTTTCCACCCCGCGAGCCAAGACCCGGCAGGACAGCGCGAGGTTGCGCACGAATGTGGTCGTGCCTGCACGCTCGAGGAACACAGCGCCGACGATTCCGTGGTCGCCGAACCGGTCCGCGCATTCGATTGCCAGCACTGCGGACTGCGGATTCTCGATCCACGACCGCACCGCCTGTTCGTCCATGCGCAGAGTTGTCAGGTTGAACTGATTGGTGCGTTGGGTGATCTGCGCGATCCGAGCGATCTCGACGCCGAGGGGTTCGAAGACCACCACGGTCGTTCCGAGATCGCGCAGATAGGTCTCGATGTCCTGCGCGCGCTCGCGCAGCGACTTGCGTTGCATCTCGATTCGATACCTGGCCGTTCGTGCTGTGTCCTCATCCGTGATGGACGTGGTGGTGAACCACCCGTCGCGCAGTAGCGATACGACATGCAACGCGGGCTCATCCGGGTCGACGGCCACGATCGGCAGGGAAGGCATGGCCGAGCGCATCGCACCCCGCTCCGACGGGGAATCGTCGACGAAGACGAAGGAGTCCACACCGATTCCGAGACCGGCCGCGACCTCGACCAGATTGCCGGGCTTGGGGTTCCAATCGGCTCGTATGCTGACGAAATCGCTTTCGCTCATGTCGGAGTCGGGGTGGTCCAGCAGTGCCCGTCGGACCAGGTCGTCGTCGTTCTTGCTCAGAATCGACAGCAGCACTCCCTGTGAGGCGAGCTGGCGAAGTGCGCGTCGAAACGCTGCGTATGCCTCCCCGGAATGGCCGTGTCGAAAGTTGATACCGTCGATGCCATCCTCGGAAAGTATTCCTTCCCAAAGGGTTCCATCGAGGTCGAGCGCGAGCGCCTTGCTGGCGAAGCCGCGACGCGAACGGGCGATGTGGCCGATCTGACGCGCGCACTCGCGCATGAAGTCGGTGCCGAGCGCTATGCCGACGTAGGCCGCCATACGAGGATCGGCCAAGGGTCCGATCTCGGTGAGAATCGCATCCGCATCCAGAACCACGATCGAGGGGTCCGCCACGGCCAGGTCGAGCAAGCGCGCATTGAATCGGCGCCACGCGGCACCGATTCGTGCTTTGGATGTCAGGTCTATCGACATCGCAAGCACGGCCATGGGCAAAGGGATCGTCGTGAGGACAGTCAGCCGCCGTGTTGCATGAGCCGGCAGGGACTCCTCGAGCTGGGTGGCGACGAGATCGAGGGCCTTGGTGATGTCCTGCGCCGTCCAGGTGTCGCCGAGGTTATCCAGGACCACCTTCGCATCGAGCATCACGACGGTCATCATGGGGTCGTGTTCGAAGACCTGAGCTCGGTCGTCCATCAATTCCAGAGCCCAGGTGCCGTATCCACCGATGCGAATCGCCGAGGTGAAGCCATGTCGCGCAAGCTCCGCGACGAGAGGGGCTTCGAGTCCGCGGACGGTCGAACTACCGAGTATCGATACCGCAATCGGATCGTGCGGGTTGGTGGTGGTCACAATCCCTCCAGCGTGATTCCGCCGCGAATCCAGCGGCTGGACTCGATGGCAACGGCAAGGGCCCGTTCACCGGGCCCGATGACCTCGGCGAGGAGGTCGAATTGGAGGAACGCCAGGGCGTTTCCGCTGTTTCCGGTCTCAGCGACGCAGCTGACCTCGCGTGCACCGTCCATGCCCATTTCTTTCCGGATGCGGGCCGTCATGATTCCGGACAGCTGGGGCGGCAGGAGGTAGCCGACGTCGTCCGTGGTCCAGGATGATCGACGCAGGAGTTCGCGTGCGGTCTCGACGCTCATGCCGGGCACGCGTCGTTCGATTGCCTTGTAGTCCTCCTGCACGGCAGGAACTTCCGAATCGCGATCGGCATCGCCGAACCACTCGATTGTCTGCCCTGGAACGCTGCCCGCGCCGCTGAACACGCAATGGATGGTGTTCGCTCGCATGATTGCACCATCCGGGTCCGCGGAGATCACCATCGCGCCCGCCCCGTCACCGAAGAGCATGTAGTTGACGAGCTTCGACGGGTGCATGGAGCTGATATCGCGGTCCAGAACCATATGTTTGGCGCACAGGTCGGCCCCGATCACCAGACCGATTCGGTTTTCGTCGTCGAGCATGCGGCGCGCGACGTCCAAGGCCGATATCGCCCCTGAGCAGCCGGATTGCAGTTGGTACGCAGGAATGAGGTTCATACCGAGCCGATCTGCGACTCCGGTGGCAGAGGTCGGCATGAGCGTATCCGGCGTTGCAGTGGCCAGTACCAGGAAATCGACGTCCGACGGCTCCAGCCCGGCGCGATCGAGCGCTTGTCTGGCTGCGTGCGTCCCGAGATCGACGATCGAGTGCGTTCGCTCCCCGGACTCGAGATCGACTCCGAAGTAACGTGTTCGGGTGCCGACGAACAGCTCGATCCACTCGGCGTTCATGCCGAAGCGTGCAGCGAGCGCCGAGTTGTCCACTGCATTGCCGGGCAGGCAGGTCCCGGTTGCGAGCACGTACATCAGTTCGCTCCTTCGAGAATCGGTGTGCGCACATGCTGCTGCGCGTGCTGGTGGGCGAAGTCGACGAGACTGCCGACGGTGTCGAGGTTGTCGGCGAGATCGACCACAGCTATGGGTGGGCACGGCGCGAGTATCTCGTTGACTCGATCCCCGAGTCGGACTGCCATGATGGAGTCGAAGCCGAGATCGTCGCGCAGTCGGGATTCGCGAGTGAACTCGGCCATGTCGAATCCACCGAGCTGCGCGATGGCTGTGCAAATCGACGTTTCGAGATCGAAATCGACTTCACCCGAAGCCGCTTCCGCCGCTGCATAGGACGACCGTCCGGCCGTGAGGCCGCTCGATTCCGCCCCGACCGCCGGGCTCTCGAGCCCCGATTCTGCGGCAGGCATACTCGAACGCAGTCGCAGCGCCGGCTTGCTCGCCAACCGATGCCGGTCGTGATCGAAGCGGTATCCGGGGAGGCGTCGAATCGTGCGGTGTTGCGGTTCGTACAGCGCAGGCCACACGATGTCGGCACCCGCGGTGTAGAGAGTCGCGAGAACTTGCGCGAACTCCGATCCGACCGATGCGGGCCCTGCGATAGGAACGAGGCAGTCCGCACCCGAGGTGCCGATATCGCGTGCCAGGGTCGTCAGGACCGCGTGCGGACCGATTTCGATGAGATGCGTAGGTCGGGCGTCGTCGGCGAGCGCCTCGAATGCGGCGAGGAAGCGAACCGGCCGGACCATCTGCTCACTCCAGTAGTCGAGCGAGATGTCGCGACCGTCGATCCGGTGGCCGCGGAGGGTGGAGTAGAACCCCATCGTTGCGTCGCCGGCCGACATACCGGATCCCACCTCGGCCCGGAACGCCGAAGCCGCCGGTTCCATCGCGGGGGAGTGGAAAGCATGGGTCACCCGCTGTCGCTTCGGCGAGAACTCGGCCAGAGCGCGTTCGGCACGTTCGAGCGCTGCGGCCTCACCTGCGAGCACGGTGTTTCGCGGACCGTTCATCACGGCGATGCACAGCGTCGCATCGAGGTCCACGCGTGATGCGATGGTCTCGGCGTCGGCACGGACGGAGAGCATTCCGCCGGCGGGCGAGGCGGAGTCCATTGCGCGACCGCGCGCGCAGACCAGTGCAAGGGCTTCCGGCATCGAGTGAACACCCGCTGCGACGGCCGCTGCGAACTCACCGAGGCTGTGTCCCAGAACTGCGCTGGGGCGGATGCCGACGTCGAGGAAGGCTGCGGCCAAGGCGTGTTGGACTGCGAACAGGGCAGGCTGCGCAACAGCGGCACGGCGCACCAGGTCGGCGGAGTCCTCCAGGAAGAGCACCTTTTCGAGATCCGAACGCAGTTCGGCCGGTGCCGCGTCCAGAACCTCGAGCAGCCTCTCCGCGTATGCCGGGCATTGGCGCGCGAGGGCACTGCCCATCGCCGGGTATTGCGATCCCTGCCCGGTGAACAGAAACGCCGGCGCGGGCGTCCGGCCCCGCTCTACGTCGCTGGCCGAGCGTTCCACAGCAGCTCGTCTCAGGGCCGCCGACGCCTCCGCCGCGCTGTCGGCCACGACGGCCAGGCGCGATCGAAGACCGGACTTGACCATATTGGTCGAGTAGGCGACCTGGTTGAAGCGGTCGGCGGAGATATCGGCAACGAAGTCGGCGAGTTCGATGGCGTTGGTGGCCAATGCGCTCTCGTCCACTGCTGAGACGGTGATCACCGAAGTACCGGACAGGCGACTGGGAGAACGGGATTCGCTGGGTGACCCGATGACCACGTGCGCGTTGGTCCCGCCCATACCGAACGAACTGATCCCGCCCACGAGCGATCTGCGTGGCAGCCTGGCTACCGAGGCGTTCAGCTGCAAACCCTTCTCGCCCAGTCCGAGACTGTTGTTCTCGGGATCGGCGAACAGTGATGGGGGAAAGACACGTTTCTTCACCGAGAGCGCTGCCTTGATGAATCCAGCGATTCCCGCGGCTCCCTCGAGATGACCGACATTGCCCTTCACCGAACCGAGCAGACACGGCTCGGCGCGGTCTACGCCGTGTACTTTCCCGAGGGCACGAGACTCGATCATGTCGCCCAGGACAGTCCCCGTGCCATGCCCTTCGACGAAGTCGACGTCGGACGCAACCAGCGAGGCCCGCGAATACGCCGACTCGAGAACGTCGATCTGTGACCACATGCTGGGTGCGGAAATCCCGTTGCTGCGCCCGTCGTGATTGACGGCCGAGGACAGGACCCGGGCGTACGACATCCCCGAACGTGCGATGTCCTCGGTCTCACGCTGAAGCACGACGACTCCGATACCTTCACCGCGCCCGATTCCGTCGGCCCGCGAGGAGAACGGCTTGCATCTGCCGTCCGTGGAGGCGAGTCCGGACTCGGCATAGAAGACCGACAAGGCGGGCGAGAGCATCATGTTGGCCCCGGCCACGATCGCGGTGTCGACATCGCCGATCCGAATTGCGTTGACGGCCTGATGGACTGCCACCAGCGAAGAGGAACACGCGGTGTCGACGGTCATGCTCGGGCCGTGCAGGTCGAGGTGGTAGGACACGCGGTTGGCTGCCATGCAGTAGCCTCCGCCGGTGCCTCGATGCGGTGTCATCTCTGCCGGACTCGACATCGCCATCGAGGTCCAGTCACTCGACATCATCCCGACGAAGACGCCGGTGTTGCTGCCGGCCAAGCTGGTGGGATCTATTCCAGCATCTTCGATCGCGTGCCAGGACATTTCGAGAATCAACCGCTGCTGAACGTCCATCTCACTCGCCTCGGCCGGTGAGATGCCGAAGAAGGAGTGATCGAACTCGCCGTGCCCGGTGATGAACCCACCGAATCGACTCGGCTGGCGAGAAGACTCCGAACCGCCCGCCCAGTCCGCACTGGTCCAGCGATCCGAGGGCACCTCGGTGGTGCCGTGGCGCCCCTCCACCAACAGCTTCCAGAATGCCGCGGCGTCAGGCGCACCGGGGAACCGACAGGCGATGCCGGTGACCGCGACGGGTGCAATCGCAGTCACGAGCTGGCCTTGGCTGCTATCTCGGAGCGTAGATACCCCGCCATCGCAGAGACACTCGGGTAGTCCCACGCCATCGTGGGTTCGACCACGATTCCGAACTCGTCCTCCATGTCACCGCACAGGGTGAGGGCATAGACCGAATCGAGTCCGTACTCGGCAAGTGGGCGGTCGATGTCGACCGAACTCGGTGGGATTCGGAGGAATCCTGCGAGCTTCTCGATCAGCCATTCGGTTTCGTCGATCGGACGAGCAGGCATAGTCGTTCCTTCTGGCGTGACGGGAGTGCATGAATGACGGTGTAGTGCTGTTGATCTGTAGTGGATGAAGGTTGCTGCGGCCCGATCGCTCGGGCCCGGGCGTCAGGGCATCGTGCGGGGGACTGCACGCTCACGAAGATCGAATGCGCGCCCCTCGTGGGTTCGTCGGAGTACTTCGGTGAAGGTCTCGAGTACGACATGGGTAGGTGCCGCCAGCCGCAGGCCTGCCACCCGTTCGGCGATGCGGTGCAGGGCAAGCACTGCCCACGGCGGGGCGTCCCCATCGAGCCTGTCGACGACGGCAGCGGCCATGAGGAGCAGCGAATACTGCTCGGTGAGGCGCATCGCCGCGGCAGACGCGGTCACACCGAGGTCCTGCGGAGTCAGGGTTGCGGCCCCTGACCGCAGCTCGGTGACAGCACCCGCGAGAACTGGCCACACCTCGGCCAGCGCTGGATGCTTCGGCGCCGACTCGATGCCGACTCGAAGACGGTTCAGGACAGGGTCCGGTCCAGGGCTGAGCATCCGCAGGGACGCGAAATTCAACGGCACTGGTTCGGATTCACGGGCGCTGGCTGCGGCCGCGTCACCCCGGGTGGTCAGGCGCTTGAGCTGGGGCAGGATCGCCAACTGGCAGGCAGCTCCACCCGCATGTCCGATCGCGAGTGCGGCAAAATCACGATAGTGCTTGCCGAACAGTGCGTACGGTCCCGTTCGCAGGTAGAAACGCGCACCGAGAACGACAGACAGGTCGGACATCACAGATTCCAAGACCCTCGGAACGATGTATTTCGCTGCAGCGGAGTGCGCACTACCGAATTCCGGCCGGGTATGCAGTGTCTCGGCCGCGTCGGCGATCATGCATTCTGCGGCCATGAGATCAGCGAAAGCCGCTGCGAGAGTGTGCTGAACGTGCGGTAGATCCGAAAGGTCGCGGCCGTACAGGCGCCTTCGCGAAGTGAAACCGGCGACCGCGAAGAGGCTCTCGTCGACTGGCCCCAGACCTGCGCCCGCGGCCACACATCTCGACACCTGGAAAGACTTGAGGGCGGTTTCGACTGCGGTGCCGGGTGCACCCAGCATGTTCGAGGACGCCACCGGCGTGTTCCGAAAGTCGAGTCCACTGAGTCGACAACCGCGCAGAGCCAAGCTCCGATGCCGGGGAGTCGCTGTGGGCGAGTCGGGACCGTCGAGATCGACCAAGAACAGCGAGTGCTCCCGGCCACCGGATCCGGATGCTCCGGTGCGAGCGAACACGACGGCCGACGCTGCCCGGTCGGCGTTGTTGATCACCGATTTCGTGCCGTTCAGCCGGTAGATGTCGGCGTCATCCGTGGCCTGCAGTGCATTCGCGCCGAAGTCGTTCCCATGATCGAGCTCGTGGTAGGCAACGGAGATCGGAGTGCCCGACATCAGCGTTGCAGCAACCGCAGCCTTCTGGTCGTCCCGACCTGCTGCGTAGACATTGACCGCGGCCATGAACGAGGTGAGACCGTACCCGAGGCCGAGTGAGGCGTCGCGTCCGAAAACTGGTCGTAGCAACTGAATCAGCCGCTCGGTCGAGGTGAATCGGCCACCGAGTGCAGTCGGCACGAACTCCGCGCCGAACCCGTAGCTGTCGAGGACCGATCGTGTTCCGGCCATGATCTCGCGGCGTTCGTCGGCTTCGAGAACACCGGTGACCCCGTAGGCGTTGTCGGGATCGTACGGATCGCCGAGCAGTGTGTCGAGGCTGGTCATGCGATCACCCGCCCGTCGTCGACGTTGCCTGAGCCCGGCACGTCGAACAGCGTCGGGTGCGAGTGACGGCCGAGCTGATCGAGCAGCACGCGATAGCCGGCGTCGACGCTGTCGAGGGGCAGGGGGCGTCGTATCCCGATTCTGGCGAGTGCGGTGTGCAGCGCGAGCTGTAGCCAGAGTGCATCGGACCACAGTGCGTCTGAAGGCATATCTGCTCTGTTATTCAGGTATATCTGTATTGCCGCTGATCCGGCGATACATGCTGCGAGTTGTTCCGCTGCAACGAAAGCCGCAGTCGGAACTTCGACTGGGTCACGGCCCAGCAGGCGGGTTTCCTCGGACAGTGTCTCGACGGTATGAACCAACTCCTGCGCGCAGTCGAGCACGAATGCGTGCCCTGAGTCCCGGCTGTCGAGGGCTTTGTCGAGTTCGCGGACCGATTCGGCGAGAACAGAGAGTAGCCCGAGCCCGCGGCGGGGAATCAAGGACAGTCGGTCGAGATCGAGAGCCGGGAGCGGCGCACCGATGGAGGCGGACACTCGGAGGTTGTGTTGGTCCTCGGCGGTCCGTGCGTGCTTCTTCCACAGCAGTACCGAGAACTGGCTGATCAGAGTGTTCAGGTTGACCACGGTGTTTCCGTCGAACAGGGAGACGATTCTGTGGTCTCGCTCGACCTTGTACAGGGTTCCTTCGGTACCGATCCCCGAGAGGAGCGATCGGGCACCCATCAGTCTGCGGAGGTCGATCATCGTCGACTCGATCGTCGACGGGACGAGGTACTTGCTCGCGGCCGCCAGGCAGGACTGTTCGCCAGGCAGAACGTGCATCGACCGTGCTGCGACAGTGGTCAATGCCTCCGCCAGCAAGTGAGCGCCGAACGATTCGACGAGCACGGTTCGCGCGGCAGGCAGATCGCCGAGCGTGCGACCGTACAGCACACGATCGCGGACGAACCGGCCCGTGATCGCCAGGGCGTGGTCACTGGCGCCGAGCGAGAGGTAGCAACACATCGTGCGAGTCAGTTGCAGGGCCTTGAGTACGATCTCGAGGCCGTGACCCTCGCGTCCGACCAGAGCTGACGCCGGCACGTATGCACGATCGAAAGTGATGCCGCTGATGTCGGCGCCCCGGATGCCGTGGGTCAGCTCTTTCGGCAGTGTGCCGAATGTCGCGGCACCGAGTTCGGACTTCTCGACGAGGAACAAGCTGTAGCCCCGCGCGGAGCCGCCGTCGCGGGTGCGTGCCAGTACGCAGACTGCATGTCCGCGGGTCGCGTTGTTGATCAGCCACTTCTCGCCGTGCAGCAGAAACCCGTCGGCGTCCTGTCCGAAGCCCACCCTCGCGTCCGTGGCGTGACCGTGCACATCGATGGCGTCCGCGTGGACGTCACCGGAGAGCAGATCGCTTCCGCGTGATCGCTCGGTCAACCCCCATGACACCTGCTTCCCCTCGCAGACGAGGTCCGCGAGTTGCTGGCGTTGCTCGTCGTTCCCGGCCACCCAGGCCGATACGGCCCCGAGAAATGTCTTCCCGTGTGCAACAGCGAGAGTGACATCCGTCCTCGCCAGGCTGCGGACGATTCGGCCCGCATCCGGGTAGTCGTCGAGAAGCCCTCCGAACCGGGTGGGGACGTAGCAACGCTGCACTCCCAGCCGGTTCAAGGCTTCGGTCAACTCGGTGGGAAACTCGTCCGCGTCGTCCAGGTCTTCGACGTCCGCTGCGTCGACCGACGCGAGTAGAGCCGCGAGGCGGCGCTCGAGCTCATCGACGGACACTGCGTGATCGAGGTCGAGGTCGGCGGTCATTGTGAGGCCGATGCGCCGGTCAGTGCAGCTCCGCGATCCTCGAGCCGGCCGTCGCGGAAATGATCCCGCATCTCGGCCCGACGTATCTTTCCGCTTGTCGTGCGGGAGACAACCTTGCGGTCGACGAGTACGATCTCGCTTACCACAAGGCCATGGGACCGTCGAATCGCCTCGTGCAAAAGAGGTTTCAGATCGGCGGCGTCCATTTCGCCGAGAGCATCCGCGCTGAATTCCTGCACGAGAATCACTCGCTCGGGGAACTCGCCCATCCCGAAGGCGGCCGTCAAGCCGAGCTCGACGGCTGGATGCGCCGATTTGGCGGTCTGCTCGAGGTCGTGCGGGTAGTGGTTCTTACCGTTGACGATGATGACGTCCTTGAGGCGCCCGGTGACGAACAACTCGTCCCCGACGAAGCAACCGAGGTCCCCTGTCCGCATGTACCCCTTGTCACCGGACAATCCCAGGTCGAACGTTTCCGCCGTGGCCGCCTCGTTCCTCCAATAACCCTGCGCGACTGTCTCGCCTCGGACCCAGATCTCGCCGATACGGCCGTTCTGCAGTCGCTCCAAGCTCGCGGGGTCGACGATGGCAACCTCCGATACGCCGACGACACCACTGCCGACCAGCGGACGCACCGGGCCGTTCTCCGTTGCCGCAGATACTCGGTTGTCCTCGAGGGCATCGGCATCGGCGTCGAATACCGTGAAGCCGGTTCCGCGTACACCGGACACCAGCAGTGTTGCTTCTGCCAGGCCGTAGCACGGGTACACCGCCTTCGCGTCGAGTCCGGACGGGGCGAATCGTTCGCAGAAATCGACCAGCGTCTGCGGATGCACCGGTTCGGAACCGTTCAGAATGATCCGAACATGGGCGAGATCCAAACCGGCCGTGTTGTCTTCGGTCGCGCGCCTGGTGCACATTTCGAACGCGAAGTTCGGTGCGACGGTCATGGTTCCGCCGAATCTGGACAGTGTTTCCAGCCACAGCATCGGCCGCTTCAGAAACGCCACGGGGGAGAGGTAGTGCCCGGGGAAGCCGACGTAGAGCGGGTGCAGGAGCTGACCGATCAAGCCCATGTCATGGAAGTGAGGCAGCCATCCAGCGGCGACGTCGTTCTGCGTGGCCTCGGTGACCAGGTGAATCTCGCGCTGGTTCGCCATCAAGTTTCGGTGCGTGATGACGACACCCTTGGGGTCGGTGGTCGATCCCGAGGTGTACTGAAGGAACGCCACCGTGTCCGGTGTGGGGGCTTCGAATGGGGAGCTAGGGGCGGTCGAGATATCGATCGAGTCGACAGCGACCACGCTGCGAACCTCGTCCAGCCCGCTCTCGGTCAACCACGTCGTGATCGCGGGTCGCAGTGCTTCCGTTGTCAACAAAACGCCGATGTCGGAATCACGCACGATCTTGCCGAGACGCTCCATTCCCTTCGCGTCGGTCGGAACCGGTGCCGGTACCGCGATGACCTGGGCGAACAGACAGCCGATGAACGAGTAGAGGAACTCGTGACCGGGCGCGAACAACAGCAAGGCGCGTTCACCGACGCCGTGCGCTTCGCGCAGGTACCCGGCGACCGCAGCGGACTGGGCGTCGAGTTCGCCGAACGTCAGTGTGCGTTCCGCGGCAGGTTCTCCGCGGTCGGACAGGAACGAGATCGCCAGGCGGTCGGAGTTCTCGGCGACGATTCCGCGGAAGTGGGACACGAAATCGTCGAAATATACTGCGCCTTCGGAGTTCTGCATCGAACGCGGCTCCCTGATCGTCTGTGGGCACACAAAAGTTTCGGACGGAAACCAAACGTAGCCGGTGGGCCTTGGGTGGGACTTCGGCGTCGCTTAAGGAACTCTTGTGGAGTCGCCGTTCTTGCCTTCGAGCGGCTTCGGGTCCCTTGGCCTCGAGTCCGGGAACTGTTACCTTCTGTGCGCAAACGCAATTCGGCCGGTCGGTCGAAGTGCCGCTCAATTCGAAGGTGTTGCAAGCGAACACCGGTCAATGGTCGAGAGAGATGCCCAGGATGGGAACTATTGTCATGGTCGTAGTAATCGGGGCGGCGGTCGCATACGCAGTGTGGTCCACTCGCAAATCGTTCGTCATCCGCGCCGAGCGCGAAATCGACGCATCGCCGGACGAGGTCTGGAGCGTCCTCGTGGACCGGGAGTCCTACCCGCGTTGGAACCCGTTCGTCCTCTCGTCCACGGGCCCGCTGGCTGAAGGCGCCACCATCACCAACGTCCTGGCGGACACCAAGGGCGGGACCTCGACGTTCACTCCGACCGTGCTGACGTTGTCGGTGAACCGAGAATTCCGGTGGAAGGGGAAGTTCTGGTTGCCGGGATTGTTCGACGGCGAGCACTTCTTCACCATCGACGAGATCGCCCCGGGGCGCGTCCGCTTCGTACAGGAGGAGCACTTCCGCGGGTTGGTGGTTCCGCCCCTCCGCGGCATGCTCCGCAACGACACCTTGACCCAGTTCCGCGCCATGAACGACGCGCTGGCCAACGAGGTGCAGCTGCGTTCGACGTCGGTCACGAGCATGTCCGAGGAGAACTGATGGCGCACAGGCTCTACCGACTCGGACGTTTCGCCTTCGACCACAAATGGTCGGTCGTGGCGGCCTGGCTTGCAGTCCTCGTGGTCACCGGCTTCATGGCGGTCACGATGTCGAAACCCATGCAGGACTCGCTGACCATTCCCAACACGCCGGCCGAGCAAGCTCGGGCGATGGCGGCCGAGCTCTTCGCGGGCGAGCCGGCCGATGCTGTCGCGGACGTCACCATGGTCATCGGTGCGCCCGACGGGTCGACTCTGAACGACGGCCCGGCAGCAACCGCGGTGCAGCGTCTCGTCGACGATCTGCAGGGCCTGCAGCAGCTGTCGACGACCTCGACAATCGCTGATCCCGTCCAGGCGGCGGAGGTTCAGACCGAACTCCTGGTGGCAAACGCGCTCGAAAATGGAGTCGCCGAGGATCGCGCACGGTCCGACGCAGCCGCAGTCAGTCCGCTCAGTGCCGATGGCACCGTCGGGACGGTGGAATGGTCGTTCGACGTGACAGACGCTGCGGACGTGAGCGAGGACACGAAGGCGCGGGTGGAGACGATCGCAGAAACCGCTCGCAGCTCAGGACTCGACATCGGGTATTTCGGTCCCGGCATGGAAAGTTCGAGCGTCATCGACCCGACGAGTGAGCTGATCGGCCTCTTGGTAGCTGCCGTTGTTCTCATCTTCACGTTCGGATCTCTCGTCGCTGCGGGGCTGCCGCTGATCACCGCCGTGGTCGGGGTGGCCATCGGCGTGCTCGGCGTCGTTGCTGCGACCGCCTTCACCGATCTCGGATCGACCACACCGTTGCTGGCAACGATGCTCGGACTCGCGGTGGGCATCGACTATGCACTCTTCGTGCTGTCCCGATACCGACACGAGCTCGGCGAGGTGAGCGACCGCAGAGAAGCAGTCGGACGGGCCGTAGGAACAGCCGGATCGTCGATCGTCTTCGCAGGAGCAACGGTGGTGATCGCCCTCGCGGCGTTGGCCGTCGTGGGGATACCGTTCCTGACGTCGATGGGCATCGCAGCCGCAGCCACCGTCGCAGTCGCCGTATTGATTGCACTGACGTTGCTTCCCGCCCTCATCGGTGTGTTCGGAAGAAGAGCATTCGCTGGGCGCATCCCGGGCGTCGGCGCGGCGAGCGAACCTACCGTCGAACGAAATACTCTCGGCCGCAGATGGATCGGTGTCGTGCGGGCCGCACCGATCCGTGCGCTCGTCGCAGGCGTCGTAGCTCTCGTTTTGCTTGCACTACCGGTGACCCATTTGGCCATGGCGCTGCCCTCCGATGCAACGGCGGCAGTGGGAACCCCTGCTCGAGAGGGTTCGGATCTGATCGAACGAGGCTTCGGTGCCGGACGAAATGCTCCACTGCTGATGGTGATCGATGCCGAGGAGGCCCAGTCTCCGGACGCCTTCGAGCGCGTGATCGAGTGGGCTTCGGACGTTCCAGGGGTCGTGGGCGCCCAGTTGATCGGAACGAACGATGCCGGTGACGGAGCTCGTGTCCTCATCACGCCCTCCGGCGGACCCAACGACGAGTCGACCAAGACATTGTTGTCCGATCTGCGAGGTGGGACGGCTGACGTGGAGGCCGCTACCGGAACGAAAATCGGCGTGACGGGCATCGTTGCCGTCCAGACAGACGTGACCGACCGTCTGTCGAACGCATTACCGGTCTACCTGCTCATCGTCGTCGGATTGGCGTTCTTGTTGTTGACGGTGGTGTTCGGTTCGATCGTGGTTCCGCTCACCGCCGCGGCTGGCTTCCTGCTGTCCGTGGGAGCAACGTTCGGTGTGACTGTTCTGCTGTTCCAGGACGGCCTGTTCGGCTTGTTCTCACCGGCGCCCCTGGCCTCGTCGATGCCGATCTTCCTCATCGGCATCGTCTTCGGACTTGCGATGGACTACCACGTGTTCTTGGTTTCGCGGATGAAGGAATCGTATTCGCGTGGCGGCGAGGCCACGACTGCGGTGGTCGAGGGGTTCACACAGAGTGCGCGCGTGGTCACGGCAGCGGCCCTGATCATGGTGTCGGTGTTCGCAGCATTCGTTGCACAGGACGATCTGTTCATTCAATCCATGGGCTTCGCCCTCGCGACGGCGGTGTTCCTCGACGCCTTCGTGGTGCGAATGACAATCATCCCTGCAGCAATGCTGCTGCTCGGCGAACGAGCTTGGTGGATGCCGAGGGCTCTGCGCGCAGTGTTGCCGAGGATAGACATCGACGGCGAATCGTTGGTCGACAAACCTTCCAGCATGCCA
The DNA here is from genome assembly GCF_020889545.1 of Rhodococcus sp. I2R. Taxonomy (NCBI): domain Bacteria; kingdom Bacillati; phylum Actinomycetota; class Actinomycetes; order Mycobacteriales; family Nocardiaceae; genus Rhodococcus; species Rhodococcus sp. I2R. The sequence goes on along the minus strand of NZ_JAHUTG010000024.1, from coordinate 19,407 downwards.
ACGGATTCCGAGGTGCGTCCAAACACGCCGGACGCGAAACCGTCAGTATTCACCCAGGGATGACGGTATTGATCGTTCGGTCAATACGCCACGTCCAATGACCAGGCGAAGACGGTATAAGCGGCGATCGTGATCAAGGCAATGGACACGAGGTTGAGCCACACGCCGCCGCGCATCATCTGCCCGATGGTGACGTAACCGCTCGCGTACGCGACGGCGTTCGGGGGTGTCGCCACGGGCAGCATGAATGCACAGGTTGCCGCGAGTGCGACGGGGATGGTCAGCGTGAGCAGGTCGATGTTCATCCCCATCGCCACACCGCCGGCAATGGGTAGGAAGGTTGCTGCCGTTGCTGTGTTGCTGGTGATCTCGGTGAGGAAGATGATTGCCGTCGTTATGACGATGATCAGCAGGATCACCGGGATCGTATCGAGACCTGCTGCCACACTGCCGATCCAGTCGGTGAGGCCGCTGGACTGGAACTGTGACGACAGGGCAAGTCCGCCGCCGAAGAGCAGCAGCACACCCCAGGGCAGCTTGACCGCTGTCTCCCAGTCCATCAGGCGCACACCGGCCTTGCTTCCGCTGGGAAACAAGAACAGCAGTATCGCTGCGGTCATGGCTATCCCGGTATCGGAGATCGGAGGGTCGTCGAAAAGGAGTGGAACAGCAACCCAGGATGCTGCTGCCAGACAGAAGATGACCGCCACTCGAATCTCGCCTTGCGCCATCTTTCCCAGCGCATCCAACTCACCCCTGATGAGGTTCTTGCCGCCGGGGATGTCATCGATCTCGGGCTTGAACAGAACGTGGGTGAGCAGAAACCAGGCAAAAAGCAACAAGACCACCGCGAGCGGCACTCCCGCGATCATCCATTCGAGGAATCCGATGGTGATTCCTTCGCCTTCCAGATAGCCCACCAGCAGGGTGTTGGGTGGGGTGCCGATGATCGTCCCCAACGATCCGATCGAGGCCGCATACGCGATACCCAACATCAGGGCAGTGCCGAAGTTGCTCTTGATCACCGCCGCCGTGATCGTTGCGGCGTCGGGTGCGTCGTCCCCGGAAGCGGGGGTACCCCCAGCCTTCTTGCCGATGTCGAGCACCAGAACCAGAACCGAAACACCGATCGGGATCATCATCACCGCGGTCGCCGTGTTCGACACCCACATCGACAGGAAGCCTGTCGCGATCATGAATCCGGCGATCACCATCGTCGGCTTGGTGCCCATGGCGCTGACCGTCAACAACGCAATCCGACGGTGCAGATTCCACCGTTGCATCGCCAGCGCCAACAGGAAGCCGCCCATGAACAGGAAGATGATGTTGTTGCCGTAGGAGGCGCCCACGTCGTTGACGGCGACGTCGGCATCGAAAATCGGAAAGATAATGAGCGGCAACAATGCTGTCGCGGGAATCGGGATTGCCTCGGTCATCCACCAGATGCCCATGAGGACGGCCGTTCCGGCGGTCAACCGAGCAGCGTGTTCGACTTCGTTCGGAAGTGCAACGTAGACCACTGCCGCGAACAAGACGCCTGCGGCGAGCCCGACCCACTGACGCCTCCGACGCCCCGGTTTCACCTCGTCGGCGCGCTCACCGGCCGATCTCTGGTCGAGTTCGTCGAATTCGTTGTTCTCGGAGCCACTATCCGTCTGTTCCTCAGGGCCGAGGTGCGCCATAGGACCTCCTCGTGCTCGGCGTTTCGCCAGCGTAACGTCTCCGGTGGCTGAAAAGTCCGAATCATGCGACGCATTCGGGTAACTGATGCGGCCACGACACCAGGGGCCTACAGTCGATGCTGGTGCAACAGAAGTCCTCGCTGCAGGTGGCCTTCGGCCCCTTCCGACGGCCGCCGCCTGCGAGCACGATAGTTGCAGCGATACCGCAATGCGGGTCTCGTTCCACTCGCCGGACGAAGGAATTCCATGATGCAAACCAAAGGGCCACTCACCGAGGATGGACGTTTCGTAGTCGTCATCGACGGATCGCCGACCGATACCGACCAGGTGAAGTGGGCGGTGGGACTCGCGCAACGTGCTCAGGCGCACCTCGAGATCGTGCACGCATCATCGGTGACCGAGTGGAGCGCGGCGATGGCGGCATCGCTTGAGACGAGCGACTATCCCTCGAGGATTCGGAACGCTGCACAGCAGCGACTGGAGGAGGCAGTCCAATCTGCTCACGAGCTCGATCCCGGCATCGAGGTCGACAGTAAGATCGTCGAGTTGTCGGCGGCGAAAATGGCGGAGTCGATCTCGGCCGATGCAACCCTGCTGATCCTCGCCGCCGACAAATCGGGCCCGCTACGCGACATAGCCTTCGGTCATTCCGCGACCACGGTGATCAACGCGGCGTCCTGCCCGACGCTGGTGTGGCGGGCGCGTGGCGACGACGTCGCGACGCAGGAGGGCCCAGTCGTAGTCGGAGTGGACGGTTCGGACCCCTCGAAACGGGCGTTGGCGGCCGCATTCGATCTCGCCCACGTCCTGGGCGTCGAACTACTTGTGGTGCATGTCGGTGCTTCCAGCGAGACTGATGGGCTTTACTACAGCCTGTCCGTGGACTGGAGCCACCTCCGTGAAGCGGAGCGAAAGTGGTTGCAGTCCATGGTCGATGCTTACCACGACGACTATCCGACTGTTTCCGTTCGAGCGCTGTCGGTCGGAGCTTCGGTGGCACGTGAACTGCGCGCGCTGTCGGGAACCGCCCAGGTGGTGGTGGTCGGAAGCCGCGGACGCGGTCGGTTGTCCGCGGCGGTCCTGGGTTCGGTCAGTCAGAACCTCGTCCACCATGCCGATTGCCCCGTCCTCGTGGTGCACTGAGGGCGAAGTGGTGCACTGAGGCCTCGGTGCACGGATGGCCTCGGTGCACGGAGGGGCGCGAGCTTCGGATCAGTCAAGACCGGGCAACCACGCGCCGTGCAGTCCCGCTGGCACCCGGATCGGCAGGTCGATTGTGGCCAGTGGGCCGTTCTCGGGGTTGTCGGCATCGAGCAGATAGAACCGTGAACGCATGTCGCTCGGGTCGGTGCCGATTGCGCCCCAGTAGTCGTGTCGATCGCTGGGGATGTAGATCGGTTCACCGATCGCGACCCCGGGGTTGAAGCAACTGTCTCGGCCGGTGCGGCTGTCGTGAAACCAGAGACTTTCGAGGTCGTCGTGATCTGCGCCGGCCTTCCCGACGGTGGCGATGTGTCGGTGTTCCCGGGTGAGCATTCGGTCGTCGATGCGCGGGAACTCGAGTCCGGTTCTGTCGCTGATCTGGTCACGCTTGATCACGCCGGTAGCGGGATCGCAGCTGGCGCGCATCAGAGTCGGTGCGTTCGGTGTGTTCGGTGCCGTCGCGAACCCGACCGGGTAGGCATGTTCGACGTAGTCGATGGTGACGGTCCCGTCGGGGTTGTCGAAAGCGTTCGCGAAATGCCACACCCAGAACGGATCGGTATCGACCCACCGCACCGCGTCGCCGTCCCGCGGAATGAACGCGATGCGGGTGCCTCGCTCCGGCTGCCAGGACAGCAGAGCCCCGCCCCGCATCACCGCAGCCAGATCGAACACCAGCGGATTGGCGAAGAGCACAAGATATCTCTCGGTCATTGCCATGTCATGAATCATCAGCGGCGCATCGAGCCCGTCCACAGGTGTCGGCGCACGGAGCCTGGTGCCGTCGGCGCCCACGACAGACCACGTCAGGTACGGCGCCTCGAGGGCATAGTTGAAGAGAACCATTTCACCGGTGCGAGGGTCGATCTTGGGATGGGCGGTACTGCCGACCAACATCGCGCCATCGCAGTCCTCGGCGCCGAGAGTCGCGAGGGATTGCGGATCGAGCCGGTAGGGCTTGTCGGATTCGGCCATCGCCAGCAGCCGACCGCCGTGCCGAACGATGTTGATGTCGGGTAGTTGGCGCACGGTGCCTGCCAGCGCATCCCCGACCACAGATGCCGGCGGCGTGTAGCCGTCCATCAGGCCCGACCAGATCGTCTCTCCCCGTGCCTCTTCCAACTCGACCATCGGCGTTCGAACGAATCTGTTGGTGTAGGAAGCGCGACCATCCGCGAGAACGATGCGATGGACCATTCCGTCACCGTCCAAGGGATAGGTGAACGATCCGATCGGGTCGAAACGAGGGTTGGGTCCGTTGCGGAGATAGCTGCCGTGCAGATCGTCGGGGATATTGCCCGTCACCCGAAGATCGCTGACGTCGACTTCCTCTCGCTGCGGGGCGTAGACGCCGGTCAGGTGGGCGTGATGGACGAGGTCGACAGGCGGGGGACGGTGCGGATCAGAGGCCATGGTCATGATTGCTCCCGGTTCTCGCTCGGGCGACAGCGACATCGACTACAAGCGAAATCGACTACAGAAGGGGAGAGGCCATCATCTCGCGCGCGGTCCCGAAGCGACTCACCCCCGAAGCATGAAGTCGTGGGGGTGCCAGGCGTCCGAATCGCACCGATGGGTGGCCAAGGCGTCCAGCCACCCATCGGAACCGTCTCAGGCCGGTGCCAGAACGACTACGGAATTGTGCCCTCCCATTCCCAGCGAGGACTTGACCGTCAGTCCTGCTTCGGCGGGGGTGAAGCCGTCGAGCAGCAGGGGATGACCATCGGCGACCCGAGGCGCAGCCGGGACGAGATTGCGCTCGAACCCGAGCACCGCGGCGGCGGTTTCGATTGCCGACGCCGCGCCCTGGCAATGCCCCGTAAGTGGCTTGATCGAATACACCTGAGAGCGCGACTCCAGCAGTGACTCCAAGATCGCCGTCTCGGCCGCGTCGCACTGGGCGGTCCCGGGTCCGTGCGCGTTGAGGTACCGCACCTGCGACGGAGTGACGCCCGCGTGCGAAAGCGCCTCCTCGAAGCATCGCCGCACCTGTGTCAGATCGGGGTCGATGGAAGTGGCGTGGAAGCCGTCGTGCGACATCGCCCCTCCCAGCATCCGCCCGTACGAACCTTCGCTGCGCCCCGTCAGCACGAACGCCGTCGCAGCTTCACCCGCCCCGAACCCGCGGCTGCCCTTCTGAAAAGGTCTGCAGACGTCCTGCGGTTCCGCGTCGACGGCAGCTACTCCGAGTTTGATGAAGTGCTCGATGTTCTCCGGCGTCGCCGAAAGATCGGTGGCCAGGAACACCACGTCGTCGACGAATCCGGTATCGAGCCACATCTTGGCGGTGATCAAGCCGGCGTTGCCGGATGCGCACATCGCTGAGACGTTCATTGCAGGGCCGTGAAAGCCGTACTCCTGCATCAGCAATGACACCGGAGTCGACGGCATCAGCGTCAGGTAGTCCCGCACGCGGCGCTGCCCGCCATCTTCGAGGTAGAAGCTGCGCCATTCGTCGACATCGCCCAGTACGACAGCGTGCACCAGGCCCACCCGTCGACCAGGCTTCCAACCGCGAGTGAGTGCATTGTCGATAGCTTCTCGGGCTGCGCCCCGCAGAGCTCGACCGAACCTGCTCGAGCCGTCTGCATCGTCACCCCCGGCCGGCACCTTGGCCAGCCACACGGGATTCTGGCCCGGTTGCGTGAGGTTGTGATGCAGTGTGGCGGCGGCCTTGCCGGACGCCAGTCCGTCCCACAGTGCCTCTGCGCCCCAGCCGTAGCCGGATACGGCTCCGATGCCGGAGATGTTCATACCGTATGTATTCACGTCGGTGTCCTATCTTCGAAGGTGACGGGTCCCGAAAGTGGTCCCGCATCTTGAATTAACGCCGCAAACCGGAAGAGAGTCCATTCGGTTCTTCTCATACGTCACCAACGGGACATGGCAGCGACGCGTGCTCGGAAAAGGTGATCTAATCGTGGGAATCGAGCCGCCCACAGACGAGGATCGGACAATGCACCCAGCGTCGCGCGATCGACACCAGGGGCATGATCCACGGCAGCAGGAGGCGTCGAGTGCCGACGGTTCGCTGGTTTTCGGCGAGGAAACAGCCGCCTGGCCAGATCTCGCAGACCGGTACCGCATGCTCATCGAGCACACTCCTGATGCAATCTGCGTCCATCAGTTCGGTCGCATCGTCTACATGAACCCTGCAGGCCTTCGATACCTCGAGGCAGATGGCGATCCGAATCGGGTGATCGGACACGTCATCACCGAGTTCATCCACGCAGACTCGATCGCCCCGATGCTCTCGCGCATCGCCGATCTCGATTGTCAGGGGGCAGTCAGCGAGCCCTCCGAGGCCACGGTGATCACCGTGACCGGCGCCCATATCCCCGCCGAGGCGGTATCGGTGCGAACCACCTGGAGCGGACAGTCGGCATTTCAGGTGATCCTGCGGGACCTGACCGAGCACAAGGCCGCGCAGGAAGCCCTGCTCGGGCAGGCAGCGCTGATCAATCACGTCAGCGACGCCATTGTCTCGGTGTGTCGAGACGGGCTTGTCACCAGCTGGAACCCAGCCGCCGAGCAGGTGTACGGACACAGTTCCACAGCAGTCATCGGCCGCGATCTGTCTGCCGCGTTCGGCGTTGCTTGCTATCCGGCCGCGATCATCGCCGCAGGTGGACGTATACGAGATACCCACGTGAAAACTGACGGCTCACCGCTGGCCGTCACTGTCTCCGCCGCTCAGATGGGCGACGGCTTCGTGCTGGTCTGCGCCGACCAGACGGCTATCCGCCGGGCGGAGGAGCATTTCACCGCGGTGGTCGAATCGCTGGACGAGGGCGTCGTGGTTCTCGACCACACCGGTCACATCACCTCAGCGAACCGAGCTGCGAAATCGATACTGGACGTGCACGCCGGGCTTTCTACTCGAGGGCGGGCTTGGACGCTTCCGTTCCGCGTCTTCGACACCGATGAACACCCGGTGGATCCGGACAATCATCCTGTGGTGTCGACCCGGCGCACCGGCCTGCCGTCGACCGCCGTGATCGGCATCGAACGTCGTCGCGACAATCGTCGATTCTGGCTGTCGCTGACCGCTACCTTGCTCGACCCGGATGATGAGAACTCCTCCGTCGTCGCCGCATTCAGCGACATAACCAGCCAGCATCTCGAGGGAAAGGCGCTCGTGCACGCCGCCACCCACGATCATCTGACCGGGCTGCCCAACCGAACCTGCGTGCTCGAGCGCCTGGACGACGAGCTGGCCCGGCCGAGATCAGGACCGGTCACCGTCCTCTTCATCGACCTGGACAACTTCAAGGCAATCAACGACTCCCACGGCCACGCGGTTGGAGACGCCGTGCTCGAGTCGGTCGCGGACCGTCTCACCGAAGCGCTGACTACCGAGTCGATCGTCGGCCGCATCGGCGGCGACGAGTTCGTCGCCGTCATCCCGAACGGCAACGGAACCGAAGCGGACGAAGTACGCATCGAATTGTCCGTGCCGATGACGGTGTCCGACCGGACGCTGAGGGTGGCTGCGAGCATCGGGCAAGTCATCGTCTCGCCTCGGGATACCCGCAGTGCGCAGGACATCCTGAACGACGCCGACCTCGAGATGTATCAGTCCAAACCTCCGCCCAAGCAGCTGTCCGCGCAGAGGCAGCGCTAGCGAATCAGGTCTTGTCAGGGTAGAGGTGCCGACCAGGTCAGTATCGTCCCGCCTGTCTTCTCGGCTGCTGCGATAGTCATCTGCCCTCCGCATTCCTTGGCGCGTGAGCGTAGATTCTTGAGCCCGCTGGCAGCTATGACCTCGGGGATCCCCGCGCCGTTGTCGGTGATTTCGATGGTGAGGTCGTCGTCGACGCTGATCGCGATAGTCACGGTGCTCGCATCGGCGTGGCGAACGCAGTTGCTGATGCCCTCACGAAGGACCGCGAGTGCATGAGCTGCAAGCGGAACGTCGACGACCGAGAGAGGGCCGCTCACACGCAGGGTGGTCCGCAGTCCTGAGTCCTCGGTCATCTCCGAGACAACTGCGTTGACCTGCTGCCGCAGTCCGACCGTCGCTGCATCGGGGGACTGCAAGTCGAAGATAGCGGACCGAATGTCCTGGACTGTGTCCTGCAGGTCGTCGATCGTCGTGGCAAGCCGTGCCTGGATTTGTGGTGCTGTCACGCGCTGAGCCGTGCTTTGCAGCGACAGCCCAGCGGCGAAGATCCGCTGAATGACCCGGTCGTGCAAGTCTCGGGCGATGCGATCACGCTCGCCCAGCACGTCGAGTTCGCGGAGTCTCCGCGCGGCGTTCGCCATCTGCACGGTGACCGCGGCCTGGTCGGCGAACGCGGACACCAATTCGAGCTGATCGCAGTCGAACGGCTCGCTCGATGCCTTGCGCAACACCACGAGAACACCGGTGACGCGATCGGCAGCGCGAAGGGGCGAGATGAGAGCAGGTCCGAAGTCCGTGTTCGATCCAGCTGTCGCGTCGAATTCGAGACGGTCGGCGCGGATCGGTGTCCCTCCCCGGAAGGAGGTACCGGAGGTCGAACCGTATACGGGCAAGACATTTCCCAGGACGCTGCCCGACTCCGTCGACCGATCGCCGGCCACGATGTTGATCACGAGCTCGGTGACGTCCTCCGCTGGGGCATCCGGGTCGATCGGTGTGGCGATGAAGGCGAGGTCCGCGGCAGTGAGAGTGAGCGCTTTTGCAGCGACCGTGTGCAGGACCTGATCTGTGTCGGTGCCACTGAGAAGTTCGGTTGCGATATCGCGCGTGGCTTCCATCCACGACTGCTTCGTACGAGCCTCGTCGTACAGGCGCGCGTTCTCGATAGCGACGCCGGCCGCCGAAGCGAGCGCGCGAATGACCGCTTCGTCGTCCTCGGTGAAAGATCGGTTGCCGTTCTTTTCCGTCAGATAGAGATTGCCGAACACCTCGTTGCGTACGCGGATCGGCACACCCAGAAACGAGTTCATGGGCGGGTGGCCTGCAGGAAAACCGATCGACGACGGGTGATCCGACAAACACGTGAGCCTGATGGCACGAGGCTCGTCGATGAGCAAACCAAGGACACCGCCACCCGTTGGCAGCGGCCCGATTCGCGCTGCGGTCTCCTCGTCGATTCCGTGATAGATGAACGCGCTGAGTTCATGATTGTGCCCACGGACTCCGAGCGCGCCGTAACGTGCATCGACGAGTTGAACCGCAGATTCGACGATCGACCGTAGCGTGGCTTCCAAGTCCAAGCCCTTGGAAATGACGAGCATCGAATGCAGCAGAGCATCGAGTTGCTCGCGGGCGTCGACGATCTTGCCGAGGCGCTCTTGAACTTCACCTAGGAGCTCGCGAAGCCGCAGTTGAGACAGCGTGCCACTCAGTTCGCCGGGTTGGTTGCTGGGTTGGTTGCTCAAGGATTCGAACTCATTTCCGACCACCCGGAATATTATGCCTATGATGTCCGCCAGGCGCACGCAGAACCTGTGAGACGTCACACTTTCTGATGCTGGAAATTGGGATAGAGCAGCAGTCCCCCGTAGCAGGTTCGAACCGGGGCGGGGCCTGAGGCTCGACCCCACCGCGCGGACGTCGACCCAGCGGTGTCACATGGACCAGCGGTGTCACATGGACCAGCGGTGTCACATGGACCAGCGGTGTCACATGGACCAGCGGAGTCACATGGAGATGACGGCAGCACCTGCGAAACGGCCGTGCCGTAGGTCTCGAAGTGCGGCAGGAAGACCGTCGAAGTCATATGTTGTCGTCTCGAGGTGTATTCGATCCTGGTCACAGCGCGCCAGAAATGCTCGTGCGTCGGCGCGGGTGTAGGACTCGACGCTGCGTAGCTTCTTTTCGTGGAACAGATGTAGTTGGTAGTCCAGGATCGGAATGTCGGACATGTAGATCCCCGCCAGCACTGCGGTGCCACCGGAGTCGAGGGCTTCGAGAGCTGTCGGGACGAGAGTGCCGACGGGTGCGAATACGATCGCCGAATCCAGTTTCTCGGGTGGCGCATCGAAGGCCCCTTGCGCGGATACCGCGCCCAATGACCGTGCAAGTTCCTGGGCAGCCGAGCCGCGGGTCTTGACGTGCACGCGGGCACCGTCGAGCACCGCGAGCTGGGCGACGATATGGGCGCTCGCGCCGAAGCCGTAGAGGCCGAGCCGCCCACCGCTGGGTACACCGGCGCAGGCCAGGGCGCGATAGCCGATGATGCCCGCGCACAGCAGTGGCGCCAACTCGATCGCGCTGTATCCGCGTGGCAGTTCCAAGACATAGTCGGCGGGCACGACGGCGAACTCGGCGAAGCCACCGTCACGATCCCACCCCGTGTACAACGAAGCGAGACACAGATTTTCTCGTCCACTAAGGCACTGAGCGCAGACTCCGCAAGTATTCCGAAGCCATGCGGCTCCCACCACATCACCCACACGATGATTCGTCTTCGTCTCTGGCCCGATACCGACGACGGTGCCCACGATCTCGTGGCCCGGCACGACATGAGGGAGGTGAACGGGCAAGTCGCCTTCGACGACGTGCAAGTCCGTTCGGCAGACGGCGCAGGCATCGACCGCGAGGAGAATTTCGCCGATACCGGGTCGCGGAGGCGGTTCCTCGACCATCTTCAAGGGTTCGCCATCGATCGATCCGGGTCGCTGTACACGCCAGGCTTTCATCCCTGCAGTCTCGACCGGTCCTCGCCGAGCGGACTAGGGCCGTAGGTCACCCAGGAGGTCGACGACGCTCAGTCTTCGAGCTTCGACGCGTAGACCGCTGCCTGCGTGCGTCGTTCCATGCCCAGTTTCGACAGCAGGCGCGAGACATAGTTCTTTACGGTCTTCTCCGCGAGAAACATCCGATCGGCAATTTGCCGGTTCGTCAGACCCTCTCCGAGAAGGGCGAGAAGTTTGCGTTCCTGCTCCGTGAGACTCCGGAGTGGACCAGCTACGGGCGTTTCCTCCGAAGACCTCAGTTTCTCCATCAGCACGGCCGCTGCGCGATTGTCCAACAGGGACTTACCGCTCCCGACGTCTTTGATTGCCGCAGTCAGTTCCATCCCTCGGATGTCCTTGACTATGTAGCCCTTGGCGCCGGCGAGTATTGCATCGAGCATGGCCTGGTCTTCGGTGAAGGATGTCAGCATCAGGCACCGGAGCGTCGGCATGGTGGACATCAGTTCGCGGCACAGCTCTACACCGTTGCCGTCGGGCAACTGGACATCGAGAACAGCGACGTCTGGGCGCAAGGCAGGTATCCGAGCCAGAGCGTTGCTCACAGTGCCAGCCTCGCCGACGACTGTGAGGTCGGGATCGGAGTCGATGAGATCGATGAGTCCTCGACGAACGATCTCATGGTCATCGACCAGAAAAACAGATATCACGGTATCTCCTCGGATGGATAGAGCTGCCAGCATACTGTCGACTCGCAAACTGTGATGCCGGCCGAAAGTCTCCGAAGTCAGTGACGATCGGCTCTGTCCGCCGAGAAACCGATACATCACTGTGAGAGGAACCCATTGTTGTCGAGATGGGCATCTTCGAGGAGACGTGAATCGTGAACGTTCAACCAGATCCACCGGTGGTCGAAATGATGGTCGAACTTGCTTGTCGAGCGCCGTCGGTGCACAACAGTCAACCGTGGAAATGGTCGTACGCAGACGGTTACGTAGACCTCCATACCGATCGAACACGCTTGTTGAGCACGATCGACCCCACGGGCCGTCAACTGACCATCAGCTGCGGTGCGGCGCTGGACCACCTCGAAAAGGCGGCCACGACCTTCAAGTGGGCGACCGAAGTCGAGCTACTCCCCAGCCGCAATTCGCCCGACCATCTTGCGCGCGTGCACTTCGTGCGCGGCGCGCATCCTCAGTCACACGAGTTCGACCTCTTGACCGCTATCAACCGTCGGCATTCGGACCGCAGACCGTTCGGGACGCTGTCGGGCAGCCGAATCGACACGCCGCAAATGCGAGAGGCGGCCGAGCGTTGCGACACCCGTTTGACGGTCGTTTCGCCGGAGGGAAGGCAGACCCTGGCTGCCGCGTCGAGGCTCAGTGCCGGTGTCAGGAAGTACGACGCGACTTATCAGGCCGAAATGCGGTGGTGGGCCGGTCATGCTTTCGCCTCGGAGGGAATCCCCTCGAACTCGCTCGCGCCTCACATGGAATCGTCGAATGCAGAACTGGGACGGCAGTTCCCGGAACCGCGCGCGGCGGCCACCAGTACGTCGTCGATCGACGACGAGTCTGCCGTCGTGCTGTTGAGTACGAACTCTGATCTGCGCCTGGACTGGGTGAACTGCGGCCGGGCGCTCTCGTCGTACTTGCTCGAAGCCACGGTGGGCGGGCTGTCGACGTGCCCCTTGACACACATGACAGAGCAGTCGGGCAGTCGTGCGTTGGTCAAGTCGCTCGCTCCGGACAGCGGAGTGCCGCAGGTGTTGATCCGAATCGGTACCAAACCGGAGGGTGCGGTCCAGAAGGCAACGCCGCGACGGCTGGTGTCGTCTGTCCTGACCATCGACGGCGGGCGGGCAACGAACCGACGTGGACCGTTGCCGAGGTAGCGGCTCGAAGGCACACCGCGCCGCACCAACGGTGATAGCGAATCGAACCAGTCCACATGGAGGAAACCTTGTCTACGTTGGCCAGTCATCGACGGATCGTTGTGGGCGTCGACGGATCCGTGAACTCGCTCGGTGCAGCCCGATGGGCGGCTGCGGTGGCCGCGCGGATGAACCTGCCCTTGCATCTGCTGTGTGCAGTGGACCGACAGCTGTTCGCATATCGAGGATTCGACGCATCGGGTTCGAGCGGGTGGGACGGAATGCTCCTGGCCGCATCGAATGCAGTCCTCGACGAGGCATCGACGGTGGTACTCGCCAACCATCCCGAGATCACCGTGAGCAGAGAGTCTTCGAGTGACTTCGTGGCACGCGCTCTGCTGGACAGTTCCGATCACGCTCGCTTGCTCGTCGTCGGACAGTCCGGGTGGGGTTCGCTCGGCAGCACACTCGTCGGTTCTACAACGCAGTTGGTGGTCGATCAGGCCGGGTGCCCTGTGGTGGTGTGGAAGGGGCCCGAGAACAAGGAGCCCGACCGCGGGCCGGTGGTGGTGGGTGTGGATGGTAGCGAGCTGAGCACGAGGGCCGTGGACGAGTCATTCGAGTTCGCGGCTGCATTCGGTGCGCCCGTCATAGCGGTGCACACATGGAGTGCAGCTATGACAGCCGGTGTGTTCAAGATACCGGTGATGCTCGATTCGCAGGCGGTGGCAGCGTCCGAGGAAGCGGTGCTGTCCGAGAGTCTTGCAGGCAAGAGCGAGCAGTTCCCCGAAGTTGCTGTGCAACGGGTGATGCGCGAAGCCAACCCGGCATCGACACTTCTGCAGGTTTCCGATGCGACGCAGTTGATCGTGGTGGGCAGCAGGGGGCATACGGGTCTGCTCGGTGCTATCGCCGGATCTACCAGCCGAAATCTCCTCTATCACGCGAAGGTGCCGCTGATGATCTGTCGTCCACCTCGATTCTGATTGGCGTGCCCGGCGGTGCGTCCGCCGATCCGGCTGCGGTTATTCGAGGACGAAATGCCCTATTCGAGAGCGCTGCGTTTGACATGCAATCTACGTAAGCATCCACAACTGGCATGTGTTCTCGGAAGGGGTCTCGATGTCCAGCGACGTGGGCCAGAACCCGCCACTACCCGAATTCGAGCCGTGGAATACGCTCGATTTGGTCATGGTCGATCGACTCATCGAGGTCGCATCGACCGCGCGAGTACGCAGTCGCGACCATGGCTATCGAACTGTCGACATCGTCGTGATCGGTCGACGGATCTACTTCATTGCCGATCCTGAATCGGGCTTGGGCGCGACGTCGATCGCCAGCCCCGTCACCCTGGAGATTGACGTCGCGCAATCAGCGGAGAATGGGATCTCGACGATTGTCGTCCACGGGTCGGCATGTCGGGCCGCGGCCGATCTCGCGGCCAACTCCTACCCGTCCGGCGGACGCGAGTCCGGTCGACTCGTCGAGGTCACTCCGATGTGGTATTCGGGCGGCACATCACATCAGCAACCAGGAGGCCCGAACTTGGAAACGAGTTGACTACGACGAGAATCGTCCATGAGTTGCTACAAAACAAGTACGAGAAACAAATCGAGGGAGTGTTCATGACAGATTTTTCCGATCGCGGTCTGCCCGTGGTGGTGTGCGTCGACGGCTTCGACGAAACGATCGCCGCTGTGAAGTGGGCTGCGGCGTACGCTGCGAAGTTGCAGGTGCTCTTGCGACTTGTCCACACCGTTCCCGCTCGCGATTGGTTTGGCTCTGCGGTCCTTTCGGACGATGGCGCGCTGGAGAGCCATTTGCGCGAGCAAGGACGCGTATGTCTCGAACGAGCGGCGGATGCTGCGCGGGAGGTCTCGCCCGGTCTGTCGGTCGAAACTACGATAGAAGGTGTCTCCATATCGGCCTACGTTTCGGACGTCCAGGCTCAGTTGGTTGTGTTGGGCACCCGCAAGTCGGGCTACGCTCGCGATTTAGTTCTGGGCAGCAACACCATTCGTATGGTCGATCAAGCGAAATGCCCAGTGCTGGTCTGGCGGGAAGAAGCCGAGTCCACTGACGCAGCGCGCCCGATCGTGGTCGGTATCGACGGCAGCAGTCAATCGGATCGTGCCTTCGCCATTGCATCGGGTATTGCGCACGCATTCGAGAAGCCGCTCGTCGCAGCTAACTTCTGGGGGATTGCCGCTGATATCGGTATCGGAATGGGCGCCGGTTACATCGACTGGGAAAAGGTGAGATCCGATGAGAAGCGCTGGCTGACATCGCACGTAGAGGATCTTCAGCTCGCGAACCCCGATGTGGAACTGTCTATCCTCAGCAAGGAATCTTCCCCGTCCCGAGGTATGCGTGCGCTGTCGTCGAAGGCCTCGATCGTGGCGGTCGGGTGTCGAGGTCGCGGTGCGCTTCGCGGTGCCGTCCTCGGCTCGGTGAGCCAGAATCTGATTCATCACGCTGATTGCTCGGTACTGATAGTGCGTTGAGCGACTAGTGCGTTGAGCCAAGACGCTCCTCCTGGCGCACCGGTCAGGTTTTCGGCGACGTGTTCACCGCCACGAGGGTTCGTCCCCACTCTTCGGCTCGAACGACCTCACCCTGCTTCAATGTTGTGCTCGCGTCCACCAAGAAGCTCTCCGGTCCGACTATCAGAGTCCAGCCCAGTTTCTGCAACAGTTTGGCGATCGTCTTCGATGCACGACCGGTGATCAATGGGGACCGATCTAAACGTGTATCGAACGCTGCGGCGCAGCTGTCGACGGCGTCCAGGGTGGACAGCCACTCTCTGATGCCGGTGCCGGAGGCGGCGGAATCGAGCTGCAGAGTGGCGCCCGGCTGACCTGCGGCATCGATTGCGCCCTGTCGTGTTCGTTGGCGGCTCAGACCGTGTATATGGGTCGGGCCGCCGACCACCACGAGGTCATAGGTAGCAAGGTCGAACTCGGACGCGTGCGAAGCAGGCACGACCTCGACGACCGCAGTACTCGCTCCGGACGTCTCAGCCGAACCCACGTCGGCGGACCCTATGCCTTTCGCGATCGCCTCGGCGATCTTGCGTGTATTGCCGTACATCGATTCGTAGATGATCAGGGCTTTCATCGAATGCTCCTAGGATCGTCCGCGGTCGGTACGCGGTGTATTGCCGAGCTCAACGCGGCGGAGGCAGCTCGGACCGACTCGTCGACATCGCGAGAGCAGTCGACGACCGTGGCAGTGCGCCAGGTTCTACGCGTGCTCGCCATTGCCTCGTACACTTCGCGTGTTGCATCGGAGACGTGTACTCGGCGATTTCCAATGCGACGCAACGACACATCCGCCGGAACGCGACATTCGATTTCGACGAGTTCGGAATAGCTCATGCTAGCGAGCAGCCCGGCCCGTTCTCTCATTCCAGGGTCGGACCACGAACCGTCGAGAATGACCGAACGGCCTGCGGCGAGTTCTGAGCGGGCTCGCCGCAGTAGTTCGGCATACGTGTGATCGGTCATGCTGGGCGTGTACAAGCCCTGCTCGAACGGGTCGGCGTGCGAGTCGGTCGGTTCGAGGCCTGCCAGTTCCTTCCGCACAATATCGGTGGACAGCACGATTGCCCCGGTTTTGCGCGCCAGTCCTGCCGCGAGCGTCGATTTGCCGGTTCCGGGCAAGCCGCCGATCAGTGTCATCGTCATGGTCGCTGATTCGAGATGTTCGAGCGCTAGTCGCGCGTGCTCCACGGCGTCAGGTACGGACTCGGTGCGTCCTTGACGAGCACGAAGGCATGCAACTTTTGCGCGCACGGTGGCGCGATATGCGATGTAGTGGTCGATCAAGGATCGGGGAGGGGCGTCACACGCTGCCTCCAAGTAGGAATCGAGGAAGTAACGAGCCGCGTCGGCCCGCTGTAGATACTCGAGATCCATCGCCAAACAGGCGGCGTCGTCGATGCGATCCACGTATCGTAGCTTGTCGTCGAAGTCCAGGCAGTCGAGAATTCGTGGGCCGTCCTCCATGCAGAATATGTCGTCGGCCAACAGGTCACCGTGGCCGTCGACAATGTGCCCGTGGTCGATACGGGCATCGAACAATGCGCCGCGGCCATCGATGAAACGTGTCGCACGGAAGCCGATTTCGTCGACGGTGGTCGAGTCGAGAATGCCTGCGGACAGTTCGCGCAGCTCTCGGATATTCGCCGACCAGCGTCCCCGCAGCGCTTCCCGGGTGCCCTCGTGGTCGATCGCTTCGCGGCGGGGACTGTTTCGGTGGACTCTCGCGACAATTCTCGCGATGGCGGCAAGTTGTTCGGTGAGATCCGCGCCATCGGCGGCGAGAACAGCCAGCTTGGCGGAGTCCGGAAGCCTGAGCATCTTCAGCAGGGGTTCCGACGCACCGCCGGCGGGGTCCGTCAATTCGGCGATCCCCACATAGACATCCGGCGCGAAACGGGCGTTCAGGATGTACTCGCGTTCGAGCGCGCTCCATCTCGATTCCACCGTTCGAAAGTCGAGAAAATCGGTTTTGATCGGTTTCTTCATTTTGTAGGCGATCGTCTCGAGTAGGAGCACGATGGCCGAATGTGTTTCGCGAGCGGTGACGCTCTGAGGGATATTCTCCTGAGACCCGCTCTGTGTGACCGAGGTAGGACGCTGATCGAGTGCGGTCATCTGCTACTCCTCCATGCAAAGGGTTGTCCGGTGAATTCGGACTCGACTGCGGTGTCGACCGGTCCATATCGGAACAACTGGGCCATTACGTGCACACGCTACGGAGACTGCATCGAACACTCTGCTGACGTAGGTCCTCTGCTTCGGTGACCTATGTCAGACGTCCTACTCAGCCGCGGAGCGTTTCATGAGATCGGGACGGTGGCTGTCCTGATTGTCATCGGGTGAGCGAGACAGAAGGAGTGGCGGATGCCCAACCTCATAGAGTTGCCGATCTACGTCGGAATCGATGGATCAGACACTGCGCTGGAGGCTTGCAAGTGGGCGGCACAGTACGCCGATAGCACCAGCATGTCGCTGATCCTTGTGTATGCGATGCCGGACGCCGAGAGACAACTCGGCACTGCGGCAACGCGGGATGAGAATCTCCTTTCGGAAGAAGTGCACAGTGTCGGTCGACGCGTGCTCGCCGCGGCCGAAAGTCTCGTTGACGCTGTTGCTCCGTCCGTCAACGTGGAAACTGTGCTCACCCGCGCACCGATCGCTTCCTTCCTCGCATCGGTGTCGAGCAATGCGTCGTTGGTGGTGGTCGGATCAGAGGCTCGCCACGGACTTCGTGATCTCGTGTTGGGTGGAGAAGTAATCAGGATCTCCAATGCTGTCGAATGCCCGGTCATGGTGCGTCGAGCACTCGAGGCAGCGCAGACCGACACGGTTCTGCCTGTTGTGGTCGGGATCGACTATTCGGAAACATCTCGACACGTCGCCACGACGGCGTTCGAATATGCGCGTGCACTGCATGCGCCGCTTGTTGTCACGCACGCGTGGCAGGTTGGGACCGCTGTGGGGATCGGCTATGGCGCATGCGTCATCGACTGGGAAAAGGTCCGAGTCGACAACGAACGTTGGCTGCGCGAGTTCGTCGAGACGCTACGCGAAAAGTTTGCCGACGTGCGCCTCACGGTGCAATCGGTCGAGGGATCCCCAGCTCGCCATCTCCAACACCTCTCTGCCAAGGCGCAGCTCGTTGTGGTCGGGAGTCACAAACGCTCGAAGATCGCTGGTGCAGTGCTTGGTTCGGTCAGTCAGAACATGTTGCACCACTCGAAGTGTTCGGTGTTGCTGGTCCACTGAACGACAGCCGTCGACGACGGTTTTCGTGGGACCAAATCCCACCGATGAGGTGACCACGGACTCTGAATGCGGCGGCTGGGGTCTTGGATGATCGAACTGCAGCACGAGCATCCATTTCGATTCGAATGTTCACGTGAGCCCGAACTCGTCATCCCCAAGGAGCCCTGATGCGTCCCATCAAAGTAGTTGCGCTTGTGCTCGGATGCTTCAGTGCCCTCATTGGAATAGCGTTGCTTTTTGCGGCCGCGTTCCTGTCCTGGGGGTATTTCGTTCAGCGCGATGGCGGTGAGAGCACGCTCCCGCCGGAGGAGTTTCGAACCTCGTCCAGTGCGCTTGTTTCGGACAACTTCGACATCTTCGACTCCGCTTACAGCCTCGACGTGCTGGGTGTCGACAACCTTGGATATGTCACTCTCGGAGCGACTTCTCGTGATCCCGGCACCGACGTTTTCGTCGGTATCGGCCCTACTGAACAGGTTCTCGGCTACCTGGACGACGTGGCACACGCACGGATCGACGAGGTGTCCTTCAACCCCTTCCGGGTGACCTATGACGAGGTGCCGGGGGACAGGGCCGCTTCACCACCTGCCGACGAGCAGTTCTGGTCCTCGAGTGCGGCTGGGCCAGGGGCGCAGAAACTGTCCTGGAATCTTCGAGACGGTTCATGGACGGCCGTTGTGATGAATGCCGACGCCAGTCCTGCTGTGGCCGTTGACCTGCAACTGGGTGCCCACCTGGAGTTTCTCGGAGCTCTCACGCTGGCCGTCCTGGGGGCGGCCGTGGTCTTTCTCCTTATCGGAGTACCACTGATCATTATCGGCGCGGTGGCAATAGGTCGACACCATGCGCCCCCCGCGAGCACGACTGCTACCGATCCAGAATGGTCCGGCGCTTCCGGACCTCGTCCCGTAGCGTCTGCGCCGTATCCCACCACACTCACCGGTGTAATCGACCAGCCGCTTTCACGGGGTCTGTGGCTCGTGAAATGGCTGCTGCTCATTCCCCACTACATCGTTTTGGTGTTCCTCGGTGTCGCGTTCTTCGTGACCACCGTTGCATCGGGCTTCGCCATCTTGTTCAGCGGACGGTATCCACGCGGCCTGTTTGTCAGCGGTCACGTAATTCCCCAGGCTTGAGGGGTTGTCCGTCACGTAATTCCTCACCCGCTGTCACGTAATTCCTCACCCTGGGGCGTGTCGGTGCGGGGTTCGGGTGCTGCTCAGGTTCG
>NZ_JAHUTG010000023.1:0-89340 GCF_020889545.1 Rhodococcus sp. I2R | reverse complement strand
CAGACCAGAGCTCCGCAACGACCAGAACGTCATCCGCACGTCATGGGTGTACAACCGATAAACCACCGCAACCATCCCTCAATGATCAGGCACGTTGCGACGACCGCTCGAATCCGCCCATAGTCGGCTATGTATTTCCGCGCACATGCGCGTCAGCGCCCACTGGGAACAAATCCGAGAAACCCTCCGTTGTGCATTCCGACAGCCTTGAGTGGATGAGACTCAAGTCCGAGTTGACGAATCCAATATCGTCGAGGCAGACTTGAGCGAGGTTCGCTCAGCTAGGAATCATCCCAAGCTACAAACAGGAGGAAACACTATGGCTCGTGCGGTCGGTATCGACCTCGGGACCACCAACTCGGTCGTGTCCGTCCTCGAGGGCGGCGAGCCGGTTGTGGTCGCCAACGCCGAGGGATCACGCACCACCCCGTCGATCGTCGCTTTCGCCAAGAACGGCGAAGTGCTGGTCGGCCAGCCCGCGAAGAACCAGGCGGTCACCAACGTCGACCGCACCATCCGATCCGTGAAGCGCCACATCGGCACGGACTGGAACGTGGAGATCGACGGTAAGAATTACACTCCGCAGGAGATCAGCGCGCGCACGCTGCAGAAGCTCAAGCGCGACGCCGAGGCCTACCTGGGTGAGGAAATCACCGACGCGGTCATCACCGTGCCCGCCTACTTCGAGGACGCACAGCGTCAGGCCACCAAGGAAGCCGGCCAGGTCGCCGGCCTCAACGTCCTGCGTATCGTCAACGAGCCCACCGCGGCTGCACTCGCATACGGCCTGGACAAGGGCGACAGCGAGCAGACCATTCTGGTCTTCGACCTCGGTGGCGGCACGTTCGACGTCTCGCTGCTGGAAATCGGCGACGGCGTCGTCGAGGTCCGCGCGACGTCCGGCGACAACCACCTCGGTGGCGACGACTGGGACGAGCGCATCGTGACCTGGCTCGTCGACAAGTTCAAGGCTCAGAACGGCATCGATCTGACCAAGGACAAGATGGCCCTGCAGCGTCTGCGTGAGGCTGCCGAGAAGGCGAAGATCGAACTCTCCTCCGGGCAGAGCACCTCGATCAACCTTCCGTACATCACGGTCGACGCGGACAAGAACCCGCTCTTCCTCGACGAGCAGCTCAGCCGCTCCGAGTTCCAGAAGATCACCTCCGACCTGCTCGACCGCACCCGTGCGCCGTTCCAGGCAGTGGTCAAGGACTCCGGCATCGCCGTCAAGGACATCGATCACGTCGTGCTCGTCGGTGGTTCGACGCGTATGCCCGCCGTCTCCGAGCTGGTCAAGGAACTCTCCGGTGGACGTGAGCCCAACAAGGGCGTCAACCCGGACGAGGTCGTGGCCGTCGGTGCCGCACTTCAGGCCGGCGTGCTCAAGGGTGAGGTCAAGGACGTTCTGCTCCTCGACGTCACGCCGCTGTCCCTCGGCATCGAGACCAAGGGTGGCGTGATGACCAAGCTCATCGAGCGCAACACCACCATCCCGACGAAGCGATCCGAGACCTTCACCACCGCTGACGACAATCAGCCTTCGGTGCAGATCCAGGTCTTCCAGGGTGAGCGCGAGATCGCCTCGCACAACAAGCTCCTCGGCTCCTTCGAGCTGACCGAGCTGCCCCCGGCTCCTCGCGGCGTCCCGCAGATCGAGGTCACCTTCGACATCGACGCCAACGGCATCGTGCACGTCACGGCCAAGGACAAGGGCACCGGCAAGGAAAACACGATCAAGATCCAGGACGGCTCCGGCTTGTCCAAGGAAGAGATCGATCGCATGGTTGCCGACGCCGAGGCGCACGCGGAAGAGGACAAGGCTCGCCGCGAAGAGGCCGAGGTTCGCAACCAGGCCGAGTCCCTCGTGCACCAGACGGAGAAGTTCGTCAAGGACAACGAGGACAAGGTCGACGCCGAGCTCAAGGGCCGCGTCGAGTCCGCCATCGAAGAGGCCAAGACGGCTCTCGCAGGCAGCGACATCTCGGCAGTGAAGACCGCCGTGGAGAAGCTGTCCACCGAGTCGCAGGCACTCGGCACCGCCATCTACGAGGCGCAGGCCAAGGAGCAGGGCGGACCGGAAGGCACATCGCAGCCCGCTGACGACGGTGTCGTCGACGCAGAAGTTGTCGACGAGCCCGCCGACGACGCGGAGAAGAAGTGACCTCGGACAACACCGAGCAGGAACCGGTCACTTTCGTCGACAAGCGAAAGATCGATCCCGAGACCGGTGAACCACGGGAAGGCGACGCAGTACCGGAACCCCTGGCGGGTACCGGCGCTGCGCCGCAGCCCGGCTCGGTTCCAGAAGAAGGGGCGCACGACCTCGAAGTCGCCGCAGTCCAGGAGTTCGAGGATCCGCGTGACACGCAGGTCCTGGAGCTCACTGCCGATCTGCAGCGGGTATCGGCGGAGTACGCGAACTACCGGCGTCGCACCGATCGCGAAAAGCAGACCGGAGCGGAGAACGCGAAGGCGTCCGTCGTATCCCAGCTGCTCCCGGTGCTCGACGATCTCGAGCGCGCTCGCCAGCACGGTGACCTGGAGACAGGCCCGCTGAGGGCAGTGGCGGACAAGCTGGCCGGTGTTTTCACCAACATCGGTCTGTCCACTTTCGGCGCCATCGGCGACAAGTTCGACCCGGCTATCCACGAGGCCGTTTCCCACGAGGGCGACGGCAGCGAGCCGGTCGTCGGCGCGCTCATGCGGCCTGGGTACAAGCTCGGTGACCGCGTGTTGCGCACCGCAATGGTCGGCGTCGTGGACGCTGTCGAAGCACAACCGTCCGACGAGCAGTAAAAATAGAGTCAGCGCGAGGGGAGGGAACGCCCGGTGAGCCAGCGGGAGTGGATCGAGAAGGACTTCTACAAGGAGCTGGGCGTTTCTTCCAGCGCCACCACAGACGAAATCAACAAGGCCTACCGCAAGTTGGCGAGGGACAATCACCCCGATGCCAACCCGGGTAACGCCGCAGCAGAACAGCGTTTCAAGGCGATCAGCGAAGCCAAGTCGGTGCTGATCGACCCGGCCAAGCGCAAAGAGTACGACGAGGCCAGGCGGCTGTTCGCCTCCGGCGGGTTCGGCCGACAGGGCGGCGGATTCAGTCCGGGTGCCGGTGGATTCGGCGGCGGAGGCGGCCAGACCTTCGACGTCGGCGACATCTTCGGCGGTGCTGGTGCCGGAGCCGGTGCCGACGGCGGCATCGGAGACCTCTTCGGTGGATTGTTCAACCGCGGCGGCGGACCTCAGCAACGAACCACATCCAACCGTCCCCGGCGCGGCAGTGACGTCGAAACCGAAACCACGCTCGCTTTTCGTGAGGCCACGCAAGGCGTCACCGTTCCGCTTCGCCTGACGAGCCCGTCCTCGTGCACCACGTGCCACGGCAGCGGGGCAAAGCCCGGGACCAGTCCGCGTGTGTGTCCCAGGTGCAACGGCGCTGGCGTCGTCAATCGCAACCAGGGTGCGTTCGGATTCAGCGAGCCGTGCGACGACTGCCGCGGAAGCGGCTCCATCATCGATGATCCGTGCGCAGACTGCCGCGGTAGCGGTGTGCAGAACCGCACCCGCACCATCACTGTTCGCGTGCCTCCGGGAGTGTCCGACGGCCAGAAGATCAGGCTCGCCGGTCAAGGCGAAGCCGGTCTGCGCGGGGCGCCGTCGGGTGACCTCTACGTCACGGTCCGAGTCCGGCCGGACAAGGTGTTCGGACGCAGCGGCGACGATCTCACCGTCACCGTCCCGGTCAGCTACGGCGAACTGGTGCTCGGAACCACGCTCTCGATCCCGACGCTCGAAGGCCGGGTCGGAGTCAAGGTCCCGCCCGGCACCGTCGACGGCCGGGTCCTGCGCGTCCGCGGTCGCGGCGTACCGAAAAAGGCAGGTACCCCGGGTGACCTGATGGTCACCGTCAAGGTTGCCGTGCCGCAGAAGCTCGACGATCCCGCCACCGAGGCGCTGCGGGCATATCTGGAAGCCGAAAAGGCCAGTGGATTCGACCCGCGGGCGGGATGGGCTGGTGCATGATGACGGTGCCGCCTGGACCCACTCCTTCGCAGGGTGACCCGGACGCGCAGGTCTTCGTTATCTCCGTTGCCGCCCAACTCGCCGGAATGCACGCACAAACGCTGCGAACCTACGACCGCCTCGGCTTGGTCACCCCGCACCGCACCACCGGTGGCGGTCGACGGTATTCGCCGCGGGACGTCGCGTTGCTACGCGAAGTTCAGCGCCTCTCCCAGGACGAGGGCGTCAATCTCGCGGGCATCAAGCGCATCATCGAGCTGACCAATCAGGTCGAAGCGCTGCAGGCTCGGGTGTCCGAGCTCGCCCAGGAACTCGCCAACGTCCACGCCGGCTACCGGCGCGATCTCGTTCCCGTGCAGCGAAACGCACTCGTGGTGTGGAAGCCGCGGCACCAGCGCTGAGAAGTTCGTCCTCACTGTTCGCGCTGCTCGCTCAGGAGAATGGGCAGCCCGACCCTCGTCGGGACACGAAATTCGGTCTGATGTCGAGGTCCGGCGGATCGTAGAGCCGGTGGAACGTCGGGGTGATCGAGGAGGACATCGGGGGATTGATCCACGACCAATCCGTCGGGCACGATCTCCCAGCTTTGGCTTCACGCTCGACATGGTCGACGAACTGCTTGGCGACGGTGTGATGGTCGACCATGTATGCCCCCGACTCGCGGAAACTGTGGATGACCGCTCTGTTGAGCTCCACGAGGGCGCGGTCCTTCCACAGTGTGCGGTCCGAACTTCTGTCCAGCCGGAGTTTCTTGGCGATGGTCGGCAGCATGTCGTATCGATCGGTATCGCTGAAGTTCCTGGCTCCGACCTCGGTGTTGACGTACCACCCGTTGAACGGCGCACACGGGTAGCGAACCCCGCCGATCTCGAGATCCATGTCCGATACCGCGGGAACGGCATGCCACTTCAGGCCGAGATCGGCGAACCACCGGTAGTTCGGGTGCACCAGCGGCACCTCCAGCACCAGCTCGGACGGCACATCGAACAGTTGAACGGGCTCGTCGGGGGTGGAGATCATCAGCGGCAGCACGTCGAATGCGGTGCCCTCGCCCCGCCATCCCAGACTCTGCGCGAGCTCGGTGAGTTCGAGATGGGCGGGATCGCCGACAACGGTGCCGTCCGCGCCGCGATAGCCGGCGTACCGAATCAGCTGTGGGTTGAGGATGCGGTACTCACGACCGTCGGGGAGCGGCGGTGGCCCGACGGTGACGATGGACCGCAGTGCCCCGCCGTTCGTCGCGACCGTGAGATGTTCGAAGCACGCGTCGGCGATGTCCTGTGCGGACGTGGCATGGCGGGCGTCGATGAGCTCGAGGGTTCGCCAGTGCTTGCGGCCGACGCATCGAGCGTGGTTGCGCCACGCGAGTTTGGCGCCGATGAGTATCTCCTCGGCCGACTGCACGTATGTCCCGGTTCGGCGCATCTCTTTCAAGACGCTGGTTTTCCGCTCGGCCGGCAAGTGCGCCAATTCGGGCAGTTCGAAGAACTCACGGCACTCGCGCAGACGACGGGCCAAGTCCGTGTCGTTGCTGCCTGGATCCCCATTCCGTTTCTGCGCTGTTGCTTGTGTGTTCGCCCCGACAGCGACAGTCACGATTGGCCTACCCCGTTTCGATTGCACCCTTTTCGATCTCTATCGTCGCTGCGATAGTAGAGCCTCGACGAGTTGCTGGAAAGGCCCGAAACGCTATGCCTGCCATGCCAATTGATAGCACTCGGTCGGTTATCTCAGGTATTTTCGGCGATTGGATTGTTATGGCCGAAGAAACCGATTCGTACGTTCTCCTGCGATGAGTCGCATCGCTGCGGCTGGGCTAGACTTCGGCCAATCGCCGGTGATCTACGCAGGTCGAAGGCAGCGATCAGCAGTGGACACACGTATGCGCGGACTCGGAGAGGGGGCTAACAGGCCAATGGACAGTCGGACGATTTCACTCGTCAGAACAACTTTCAAGGCGGTAGCCGCCGTCGAGGGTGGGCCCGAGAAACTGACCCGGTCTTTCTACGCGATTCTGTTTGCGCGCAACCCCGAGGCGCGCGATCTTTTTCCTGCGTCGATGTCGCTGCAACGCGACAAACTTCTCACCGCAATCGCCTACGCAATCGATCAACTCGAAAACCTCGACCGGCTACTTCCGTTTCTTCAGCAACTGGGTCGTGACCACAGGAAATACGGGATCGTCGACGCTCACTACGCGGCCGTCGGCGACGCGTTGATCACCGCGTTGGAACAGTTCGCGGGCACCGAGATGTGGACCGAGGAAGTCGAGGGGGCCTGGCGCGAAGTGATCGGTGTGATGGCCACAACGATGATCGACGGCGCCAACGGGGACGACGGCCCGCCGGTGTGGATGGGTACCGTCGTAGAACACATACGGGTTCTCGATGACGTCTCGGTCGTCCGTCTCAAACTCGACGAGCCCATGGACTACGCAGCGGGCCAGTACGTCAGTGTCTCGGTCCCGAGCAGACCGCGGATGTGGCGCTACCTCTCGCCCGCGATACCGGCCAACTCGGCGGGTGAGATCGAATTTCACATCCGACGTGTCTCCGGCGGCTGGGTCAGTCCGTCTGTCGTGGCCAACACCGCCGTGGGTGACCGCTGGAGTGTCGGATCCCCGTTGGGTTCGATGACGCGGCACACCGCGCGGGGCCGGGATCGGCTGCTGATCGCGTCGGGAACCGGCATTGCCCCGTTGCGCGCGCAGGTGATGGAGATGGCAGCACGCACCGACAATCCTCGCGTGAGCGTCTTCTACGGCGGGAAATATCCCTGCGATCTCTATGACATGGCGACGCTGCAGCACATCGCGGCAACCAACCCGTGGCTGTCCATCGTCGGTGTCGTCGAGGATGACACCGACCCGTGGTGGACCGACGGATCGCGGTACAGCCAATTCTCCGGCGCGATACCGCCGACGGTCGGGAAACTCGGCACGGTTGTCGTTGATCACGGCCCGTGGGACAACCACGACATCGCGATCGTCGGCTCTCCGTCGATGATCAACACGACCAAATTTCGACTGCAGGGCGCTGGGGTCGACATGTCGACGATCAGTTACGACCCCTGGTGATTGCGGCTCCGCCGCCCGTGTGTGCGTAGGTACCGCCGCAGGTACCTACGCACACACGGGTGCGGCCTACGCTGGACCCATGCTGACGTGGAATGCCGAGGTGGTTCAGTACCACCGACTCCGCAACGACCTGGCGGTGATCAGACTCGTCGGCGACGGCATCCCGTTCGCCGCCGGCCAATCGCTCGAGGTGACCGTCCCGCAGAACGCGCGGCTGACGCGTCGGTACTCCCCGGCGTTGCCGCCCTCACTGGATGGGAAGCTCGAGTTTCATGTTCGGGCCGTCCCGGCGGGCTGGGTGAGCGGGTCGATCGTCAACGAGACCAGGCCCGGCGACGTGTGGAAGCTGACCGACCCCAAGGGCTCGCTCGCCATCGACGATTCCGGACGCGAGGTCGTCATGATTGCCGGCGGTACCGGTCTTGCGCCGATGCGCGCACTCATCCTCGATCTGGCGCACCGCGCGACAACGCCGCCACCGGTGACTCTGTATGTCGGGGGCCGATCGCCGCGTGACCTCTATGCCGCCGATCTGCTGTGGATCCTCGCCTCGGAGCTTCCCTGGCTGACGGTCATTCCCGTGGTAGACCAGTTGAAGGATCCGTGGGCACCCGATCGGTGGAACGACACCATTCGCGCCGAAACGGCGGAGGCGCCGATCTTCGGTCCCGAACACTGCTGGGAGGGGAGCCTCGCCGACGTGATGAGCGTGCAGGAGCCGTTCGGCGATCATCAGGTGCTGGTGTGCGGTTCCCCGGGTATGGAGGCGGCCACCGTCTCGGCGTTGATCGGCAACGGCACCCCTGCAGCGGCGATCAGGCGCTGATCACCCGTCCCCGCGCGCAGGCAGAGCACGGGAACGACGAGTCGCTCCAGCCCTCCCGAACCAGCACTGCCCTGACCTCTTCGAACACCGCGCACGGTGTTCGGGTGACCTCCTCCCATCCGTAGACCAACCTGGGGCGCCCGGCGAGCTCGGCGGCATTGTCGCGCCGTCGATCGCGGAATTTCACAGCGTTCGCCGAGTGGAACCGCGCGCCATCCAAACGCACTATGAGCGGCACTCCATGCTTGCAGTAGTCGACGTCCTCGAAAAGGACACGGCCGTCGACGATCA
The DNA here is from genome assembly GCF_020889545.1 of Rhodococcus sp. I2R. Classification (NCBI taxonomy): domain Bacteria; kingdom Bacillati; phylum Actinomycetota; class Actinomycetes; order Mycobacteriales; family Nocardiaceae; genus Rhodococcus; species Rhodococcus sp. I2R. The sequence goes on along the minus strand of NZ_JAHUTG010000023.1, from coordinate 81,121 downwards.
CCGGCCCTTGCCGCGCTCCGGTAGGAAGGCCGTGGGCGGCCTCGACGTCGAGAACATACCGATGTTCGAGTGCTGACTGCACGCCGTCGGTGAGAAGCCCTACGGTGTCGACGATCGCCTTCTTGTAGCGCCATGGCGGCCGCTGTTCGAGGCGGCGACGGACCTCCTGGATCGAAATCCTCGCGTTGGTTGTCGCTTGAACGAGTTCGATCATGCCCTCCCGCGCGGTATCGGCGGCGGTGGCGAGATCGATCGCGGTATCGGCTCGCGATGTCAGCGGGAACCCTGCGTCGACGCGGATGTGCCGGATGGCCCTCGATCGATGAACGATGACGCCGGGGTGGATGATCGTGTGCGCCGAGGCGGTCGCGCGCGGCGAGTTGATACGTCGGGTCGGGGCCTGATCGACCGCCGAGCGCCCGAACGGCACCGTGATGTGTACCGGTCTGGGCTCGGCGGGTGCAGACTTGATGTTCCAGTGCACGGCCGCGGTCTCGTGGCTGAGGATGGCGGATCCGCCGCCGTAGACGAGTGCGGCACTGTGCATCATCGGCACAGTCAGCGGACCATTGGTGACCGATACGACGCCATACAACACCGGCAGCCACTGCCCGCTTGCGATGCGATGGTGGGTGATGCGTCTGGTGTACCCGTATCGCCGCAGTTGGTCGGCGCGCACAATGCCGAGTTGTTCGTCGAGCAGTCGCTGCCAGTCCTGGTCGTGTTCCATGCGCCGATGGTGGCACCTGGCATCGTCCGACACGCCCGAGATTTCCTCGGCCTGTGGACAACCTGCCCCCACCTGTGTGTGGGTAGGTACCGCGGGCGGTAACTACCCACACACGGGCGCGCAGCGCATCATCGCCCCTCGAACGACGGCTTTCGCTTCTCCGCGAACGCTCGGGGGCCTTCCTTGGCGTCGTGGCTCTTGAACACTGCGACACCGAGTTCGGCGTCGATCTGGAACGCCGCCTCCTCATGCATGCCTTCGGTATCGCGGATCGTGCGCAGGATGGCCTGGACGGCGAGGGGGCCGTTCGCGGCGATCATCTCCGCCAGTTCCAGCGCTTTGGTCAGTGCTTGCCCGTCGGGTACGACGTGGCCGATGAGCCCGATCTCTTTGGCCTCGGCGGCGCGAATGTGCCTGCCGGTCAACAGGATGTCGGCGGCGATGGTGTACGGAATCTGGCGGACCAGTCGCACGGCCGACCCGCCGAGCGGAAAGAGGCCCCACTTGGCCTCGGAGACACCGAATTTGGCGCTCTCGCCGGCAACTCGAATGTCGGTGCCCTGCAGAATCTCGGTGCCGCCCGCGATGGCTGGTCCTTCGACGGCTGCGATCAGGGGCTTGGTGAGCCTGCGGCCCTTGAGCAACGCCTCGATCTTCGACATGTCCCAGCCGCCGGAGCTGAAGCTGTCGCCCGGATGGGTGGACGTCATGGCTTTGAGATCGGCTCCGGCGCAGAACGCGCCACCCGCGCCGGTGAGGATGGCCACGCGGATGTCGGGATCGCTGTCGACCCTGTCCCAGGCGTCGCGCATGATCGCCATCATCTCGCCCGACAGGGCGTTGCGTGCTTCGGGCCTGTTCATCGTCACGATCAGTACGTGACCGCGCTTCTCGACGAGTGCGTGGGCGGTGGCTGAAGCGGCGGTGGATGACGGGGTGGTGGATGACGGGGCGGTGGATGACACTGTCGGTTCTCCCACTGGTCTGTGACCTGAGTCTCGATTTGCCTATTGTCAAAAACGATAACACGTTCTATTTTTGTGTCGTGGCCCTCAATATCGCAGACCTCGTGGAACATGCTGTCGACCTGGTTCCGGACCGGGTCGCCCTGGTGTGTGGGGATCGTGAGATCACCTACGCGCAGATGGAAGACCGGACCAACAGATTAGCCCATTACCTGCAGAAACAGGGGGTGAAACCGGGTGACAAAGTAGGCGTTTACAGCCGCAACGGCATCGAGACCATCGAGTCGATGATCGCTGTGTTCAAGCTGCGTGCGGTGGTGGTGAACGTCAACTATCGATACATAGAGAACGAGTTGCAGTACATCTTCCAAAATTCGGACATGGTCGCGCTGATTCACGAGGCGCGCTACTCCGATAAGGTCGCTGCGGTCTTGCCCACCTGCCCCTTGCTGAAGACGACCATCGTGATCGGCGACGCGGCGGACGGCCAGGTCTCCTACGACGAAGCCCTCGAACAATCCTCACCCGAGCGCGACTTCGGCGAACGCAGCGGTGACGACATCTACATGCTCTACACCGGCGGAACCACCGGCAGCCCCAAGGGCGTGATGTGGCGTCACGAGGACGTCTGGCGCGTACTCGGCGGCGGCATCAACTTCATGACCGGCGAATATCTCGAGGACGAGTGGGATCTCGCAAAGCTGGGCGCCGAAAATCCCGTCATGACGCGTATGCCGATCCCGCCGATGATTCATGGTGGCGCGCAGTGGGCGACGTTCCAGTCTCTGTTCGGCGGCGGAAAGACGGTGCTGCACCCAGACTTCGACGGCCACACGATCTGGCAGTTGGTGGACAAGCACGGCATCAACCTCATCTTCATCACCGGCGACGCCATGGCTCGGCCCATGCTCGACGCCCTCATCGAGGGTGGGCCCGACGGCAAACCCTACGATCTGTCGACGCTGTATCTGATGGCCAGTAGTGCGGCACTGTTCTCGCCGAGCATCAAGGAGAAGTTCCTCGAACTGCTGCCCAACCGGATGTTGACCGATTCGATCGGCTCGTCCGAAACGGGGTTCGGCGGCCTGAGCGTGGTCACCAAGGGCGCCGAACACACCGGTGGACCCCGAGTGAAGATCGACGCGTCGACTTCTGTGTTGGGCGAGGACGGCCATCCGGTCGAACCCGGTTCAGGCCAGAAGGGACTGCTGGCCCGACGCGGACACATTCCCGTCGGTTACTACAAGGACGAGGCCAAGACCGCGGCCACCTTCAAGGAGATCCACGGCGTTCGGTACTCCATACCCGGTGACTATGCGCAGGTCGAAGAGGACGGCACCGTCACGATGCTCGGACGCGGTTCGGTATCGATCAACACCGGCGGCGAGAAGGTGTTCCCGGAGGAGGTCGAGGGCGCGCTGAAATCGCATCCCGAAGTGTTCGACGCAATCGTCGTGGGAGTCCCCGACGAGAGGCTCGGTCACATGGTTGCTGCTGTCGTTCAGGCACGGGGCGAGGAACGCCCATCGCTCGCCGATCTCGATGCGTGCGCACGCAAGGAGATCGCCGGTTACAAGGTCCCCAGGGCCGTGTGGTTCGTCGACGAGATCAAACGGTCGCCGGCGGGCAAGCCCGACTACCGCTGGGCGGTGCAGCAGACCGAGCTGCGACCGGCTGACGAAACCAACAACGCGCACCTCGCGCAGCGCAGATAAGGACAACGAATGCGGACAGATCTGTGCGAGAAGTTCGGCGTGCAATACCCGGTCTTCGGCTTCACCCCATCCGAGCACGTCGCCGCCGCGATCAGCAGGGCGGGCGGGCTGGGTGTGCTCGGGTGTGTGAGATTCAACGACCCCGAGGAGCTCGACGCCGTCCTGACCTGGATGGACGCCAACACCGACGGCAAACCGTACGGCGTGGACATCGTCATGCCGGCGAAGATCCCCACCGAGGGCGCCTCGGTCGACCTGAACGAGCTCATTCCGGCCGAGCATCGAGCATTCATCGACCGCACCCTCGACGAGTTGGGCGTCGCCCCGCTCGGTGCCGATCAGGCGCGCAACGAGGGGGTGCTGGGTTGGCTGCATTCGGTGGCGAGATCGCACGTCGACGTCGCTCTGCGTCACCCGATCAAGCTCGTCGCGAACGCCCTCGGTTCGCCGCCGAACGATGTGGTCGAGCAGGCGCACGAACACGGAGTGCCGGTTGCGGCGTTGGCCGGCACCGCGGAGCATGCGCGTCGGCACGTGCGCAACGGTGTCGACATCGTCATCGCACAGGGATACGAGGCCGGTGGTCACACTGGTGAGATCGCGTCGATGGTGCTTCTCCCGGAGATCGTCGACGCCGTCGGCGACGAGGCAGGTGTGCTGGCGGCCGGCGGAATCGGCAGCGGCCGTCAGGTCGCAGCTGCGTTGGCGCTCGGCGCGCACGGGGTGTGGATGGGTTCGACGTGGCTGACCGCAGCCGAATACCGGCTGGGAGCCAGGCACGAGGGCAAGCCGTCGGCGATGCAGGAAGCGCTGTTGACGGCTACGTCGAGTGACACTGTTCGCACCCGTATCTATTCGGGGAAGCCGGCGAGGCTGTTGAAGACCAAGTGGACCGATGCGTGGGATCGACCGGAAGCTCCCGATCCGCTCCCGATGCCACTGCAGAACATCCTGGTCAGCGAGGCGCATCAACGCATCAACAACGCAGAGAACCCGGACGTGGTGGCCATGCCGGTGGGCCAGATCGTGGGTCGAATGAACGAGATCCGGCCCGTCGCGGACATCGTCGCGGAACTTGTTTCCGGATACGACGAGGCCGTCAGCCGGCTCGTCGAGCAGCGCTGAGGCTCAGCTGACGCGGGTCGCGGCCTCGGCCTCGGCCGCGTCCGCGGAGCTTGCGCCGTTGTTGACCGGCAGCATCCGCGAGCGGACGGGCGAGAACAGGTAGCGCAGCGAGTAACGCTGCCGGGCGGGATCGTAGGGGCGGTAGACGGCGAAGACGAGAATGTGCCACCACCAGTGCAGCCGAAGGGCTTTGCGCCTCTGCTCGGTCATCGCATCGTGTAGCTCGAATGTCTCGATACCGCACTGGATGTACTCCGAGAACTGCGACGGCGGTGTCAACGCGCGACGCGGTGATACGTCGACATTCATCTCCGTCAGCTGTGCGAGAGCGATGTGCGCCTCGCCCAGGCACAGTGCGAGGTCGAGGTCCTCATGAATCCGGGCGTCGGTGCTCACTCGGTGTTCGATCTCTCGCCACGCGGCCCGTCGGATGGCCATGTTCGCGCCGTGCAAGTTGGTCACCGGCCGCTCGCCGCCCACGGTGCCCTTCCTCAGTTGTCGACCGAACCACCAAGCCTTGAGGCTGCGGACCGGGGAGTCGTACGGCAGATTCAACCCGGTTACGCCGCCGACGTGGGCGCCGTCGGTGGATAGGAAGTCCAGCACGGCCCGAGCCCAGCCAGGTCGGACGCGGGTGTCGGCGTCGATACGTCCGAGGACGTATCCGCTCGCGGCACGGAACCCGGCGTTGCGCGCGTGCGCGACGCCTGGGGTGCGTTCGAGGAGCAGGGTGATCTTGGGGTTCGACTTCATGTACCCCCGGACGACGGCTGCCGTGCGGTCGGTGGAGTTGTTGTCCACGACGATGATCTCGTGCAGGTCGTCGGTCTGCGCGGCCAGCGCGTCGAGGCACGGGCCGATGAACGCCTCTTCGTTGTGGCACGGGATGACGACGGACAGTGTCTCGGCGCGGGTCACGAAAGCAGGCACGTTCGCCGACGCTATCGCATGTGGCACACTGCGTCGAATCGAAATGTATTGTGTATCAATTGTTTTGAATGATTCACCGGTTCTTCGGCGGTTCGCAAGGTGTGGGCCCCGTTTACGGCGAAGAAGAAATAAGAGAGTCGGTTTACCTCGGCCCGACGTGGCCGACGCCCCGATTGGCGGATTTCCAGCACCGGTGCCCACTAAGCTGGCTCTCGATCGAGTGCACCTACCGAATGGAGACGAGCAGTGGCTTCCGTGATCGCAGTGGGCGACCTGGTGCAGGCGACCGGTCACGCCGGGCCATGGAAGGTGCTCGAGATTCGGCAGGGCCTAGCGCTGCTCGAGCACCACGCAGGGCACCGCCTGTCGGTGCGCACCACCACCCTGTCCGTGGTGCGCAAGGGCTCGCCCGCGCAGGCCGTCGAGCCGGTGGCCGCCGAGCCCGAGTCGCCCACGCTTTTCGACTGACGACTTGGCTCAGATCTTTTCGTTCCTCGAGCGTTCCACCAGGCCGAGGCCGAATCGTTCGATCTCGCGGACGGCGAGGCTGCTGTTGCCGCCGACGGTCAGAGACGGACGGCGTAGTAGGTGCTCGCCGCCGACGGGGATGCTGACCATTTCCGCCAGCTTCTGCAGCCACCGAACGGGTCGGTAGGACGAGGGGACGTGGTCCGCGAGCAGAAGCATTCCGCCCGGACGTAGCACGCGCACCATTTCGGCGAGTGCGATGTCGGGCTCAGGAATGGCGCAGAGGGAGAAGGTGCAGACGACGGTGTCGAAGGAGGCGTCGGCGAATTCCAGCTCGTGTGCGTTGCCGAGCCGCAGGTCGGCATCAGGCCTGACGATCTGGGCTTTCGCGGTGGCCCGCGACAGCATCTCCTCGCTGAGCTCGATGCCTGTCAGTTCTACCTGCGGCGGATAGTGATCCAGATTGAGTCCGGTGCCGATGGCAACTTCGAGAACTTGGCCACTGGCGCGGGAGCACACCCACGATCGAGTGTCTCGGAAGAGCACCCGATCGAGCAAGGTCATGTGCTTGTCGTAGCTGGCTGCCTGCTTGTTCCAGTAGCGGTGCCACCGGTCCAGGTGTTGGTGGGACTCGGCTGACATTTCCTCGCCTTTCATGGTCGAGCGCAGGTTGCGCTGGAACGCATTCCCAACTTACGCATCATCAGGCTGGCGGGACACCATCCGACCGCTGCGTACAGCAGAAGGTTGCCGCCGACGAACGCCGTCAGGACCTGCCATCGAGGATCGTGGAGCATCCCGAGGGCCAGGCTGGCGAGGACGACGGTACCTGCCATTGCGGGAACGGTCCGTTCGATAGTGGGACCGCTGGTGTGCGCGGTGGATGTCATCTGTGGATTCTCACTTCGTTGTGGTGTGGACGGGATTGTTCAGCGGGCGGAGAACATCCTCGAGAAGAATCCGCCGGATTTGGGTTCGTTCTGGTGTCCCTGGCATCGATTGCTCTTGGGGACGCCGCGCATGACCTGGTCGACGTGGTTACCGCAGCCCGCCCAGGTGGTCTTTCCGCACTTCCTGCAATTCACTGCCCTACACATACTGCTCCCAACGGTGTCGAATGGTTCGATCCCCGACTATACCCCATGGGGTATCTGAAAAACAGCGGTCGACGCCGGCTAGCCCTGCACGCCGCAGGTTGCGTCGGTGCAGTCGCGTTTGCGCCACCGATAGGCCACGGCCCCGGCCAGCATGGTCAGTGACACGCCGGCGAGGATGGGTTGAATCGGCGCCCACAGTCCCAGCGCGCCCGATGTCCCCACTGCGAGAAGTACGAGTTTGTTGCAGACCGGGCATCCGACTGCGAAGAAGGTGAGCACCACTCCGAGCGCGGCCGGGGTTCCGGTGCGCTCGGACTGTGCAGGTTTGTCGATGCCGAACCACACCGCAGTCAGCAGTGCGGTGGCCAGTAGCACCGGAAGTTCCCACGCCCGCACGGGAACCTCGCGACCGAACAGTGGAGTGTCGATGATGTCCGTGGGAACACCCACCACGAGCACGGTGATCACCGCTGCAGCTGCCCCGCGGGATATCCGCGCCACCCATTGGTTCGGTCCACTGAAGCGGTTCGGTCCACTGAGGCCGGCGGCGGCAATCTCGCTGCGATCCTCGGTATCGGTTCCGACATGGCCGGGCGTGGTGGGCGAAGGCATGTGCAGGGTTCTCCTACGAGTCGTAGTTGTGTTGGGGCGGTCGACTCTGCGAGGGTATACCCGCATGGGTATCGATGCCACTGGCGTCGAGCAACGAAAGGCATTGCATGACATCGACTTCTCGATCACATCGCCGTAGAGACCTATGGCTTCTGGGTACCGCAGTGCTGGTCGCCGCGGTGCTCGTAGGTGTTCTGCTGACGGGTATGCGAGACGGCGATCGATCGCAAGCGGTTTCAGGCGAGGGCTCCACCGCAGCCCCCGAGATCGGACCCCTGGGAGATATGGCGCGTCGCACCGTCGATGATCCGATGGCGCTCGGTGCGGCCGACGCACCCGTGGTGATGATTGCATTCTCGGACTTTCGATGCCCGTTCTGCGCCAAGTTCAGTCGAGAAACGGAACCGGAACTGATCGACCGATATGTCGACGGCGGCACGCTCCGGATAGAGTGGCGCGACCTTCCGATCTTCGGGCAACAATCGTTCGACGCGGCTCGCGCCGGTCGTGCTGCAGCTGCCCAAGACAGATTCTGGGAGTTCACCCACGCCGTCTACGCCGACGCCCCCGCGACCGGGCATGCCGACCTCACCATCGAGGTGCTCGAAACCTATGCCGCACAGGCCGGAATCGAGGACATCGCACGCTTTACTGCCGATGCGACCGGAACCGAGTTCGATGCCGCGATCACCGCTGACTCCACCGAGGCGCAATCGCTGGGTATTCCTGCAACGCCTGCGTTTTCGGTCAACGGAGATCCGGTGCTCGGAGCGCAACCGTTGTCGGAATTCGTCCACCTGATCGATACCGCCGCCGGGGTTTGAACGCTGATGTCGCAGATCGGACTACTCGGAGCGTTCTTCGGCGGGCTACTGGCGTTGGTCAGCCCCTGTTCCGCATTGCTATTGCCCTCGTTCTTCGCATACGCCTTCGGTGGGGCCGGTAAGCTCGCCGGCCGCACGGGCGTGTTCTACCTCGGTCTTGCTGCCGTGTTGGTTCCCCTCGGAGCCGGCGTCGGAGCGATAGGTTCGGCCCTGACCCAGTACCGCGAGGTCACCACCATGATCGGCGGAGTGGTCATCATCGCGCTCGGGGCGATGGTCATCCTCGGCCACGGCTTCGCCCTCGGCTCCGCACAGCGCGCGGCCGCGCGCATCGACATCTCCTCCGTCGGATCGGTGTTCGCGCTCGGAGCCGTGTACGGACTCGCGGGCTTCTGCTCCGGGCCGCTCCTCGGTGCCGTGCTGACGGTGGCGGTGGCAGGCGGACAGGCTCTCTACGGCGGCATCCTGATGGCGCTCTATGCCGCGGGGATGGTGGTCCCGCTGTTCGTGCTTGCGCTGGTGTGGGACAGATTCTCGCTCGGATCTCGAACATGGTTGCGCGGCAGGGAGATCAGCATCGGACCGCTTCGCACGCACACCACATCGCTGATCTCTGGTTTGTTCTTCATCGCCATCGGCGTGATGTTCCTGCTCACCGAGGGAACCGCGAACCTCGGCGGGGTGATGGGCGTCGACAGTCAGTATTCGCTGCAGTTGTGGGTCAGTGACATCGCTGATTCGGTGTCCAATGTCGTGGTCCTGCTCGTCGGAACCATGGCGGTCATCTCTGTGCTGGTCTTCCGCCTCGTGCGCAAACGCGATGCTGTGACCGCAGACGATGACGAAGATGCGTTGAAAGCTTGACCACCTGGGGGGTCGAAGCGGACCCTGGGGTGATGACGACCACCGAGGAACATCACATCGATGCTGTGCGGGACCGACTGGACGCAGCGTTCCCGGACGTTCCGCGCCGCGTGATCGAGGACGCGATCGCCGCCGAGCTCGCCCGATTCGAAGGTCGCAGGGTCCGCGACTTCGTACCACTGCTGGTCGAGCGCAACGCACGCGAATCGATCCGCTCCACCGGAGCTCGCGCATCCGACGAGGAAGACACAGCAGAGGACGACACGGCATCGGCTCCCGCCCAGTAGCGCCGCAGGTGCGCGGCCTAGCCGAGTGACAAGTCGAGATCCGCTCTCGCCTGGCACGTGAGAATCACGAATGCGGCATCCGGCCCAGGGGAGAAGTAGACGGGATCGCTGGTGTTCCAGCGTTGACGCTGCAACTCCCGCGCCAGAACTTTGTGGCTGGCCGTTCGGGGAAGATCGGTGCACACACGTACCAACTGCGGGTAGGCGCGCGGCGCCAGGTCCGGTTGCGCGGCGAGGAACTCGGCAAGACCGTCCATGACGGATTCCGGAGCGAGAATCGCGGCCATGACGCGGTCGCCGGGGCCGGGCGCCGGTACACCGAATACGCTCACCGCTTCGATCGCGTGATGGCGCAGTAGTATTCGTTCGATGGGAGCCGCACCGAGATTCTCCCCTCCCACGCGCAGCCACCCGGAGGTCCGCCCCGCGAAGTAGGCGAACCCGTTTTCGTCGCGGTAAGCCAGGTCGCCGCTGAAATACATGCCGCCTCGCATGCGTTCGGTATCGGCTCGTTCGTCCTCGTAGTATCCGCAGAACATGCCTGGGCCGGAGGTGTTGACAAGCTCGCCGACGGCATCCTGCTCGTTGATCACGCCGCCGCGATCATCGAACCGAGCTGCAGGGCAGACGTTTCCCTCGACATCGAGGATCTGCACCGCGTCCGGGAGCGGGCCAAGGGCGTTCGGCGGAGTATCAGGGGTGCGGGCAATGGAGACGCCGCCCTCCGAGGATCCGAAACCGTCGACGACGGTCACCGCGAACCTCGACGCGAAGCGGTTCGCCGCGCCCGGGGTCGCCTCGTTGCCGTAGACCACACGCAGCGGGTTGTCGTCATCGTCGTCTCGGGCGGGTGTCGCCAAGATGTAGGAGAGAGGCGTCCCGACGTAATTGGCGTACGTCGCGCCGAACGCGCGCACGTCGGGCAGGAAGCCGGATGCGGAGAAGGTGCGCCGCAGTGCGAGATTCGCACCGGCCGCGAGTGCGACGGCCCATCCGGCCATGATGGCGTTGGAATGGAACAGCGGCATCGAGACGTAGACCGTGTCGTCCTTACCGAGACCGAATCGATCGGCGAGCATATTCCCCGGAGTCACGACCTTGGTGTGGGTGCAGCGCACAGCCTTCGGATCTCCGCTCGTTCCGGAGGTGAACACGAGCATGAACAGCTCGCTCGCAGACGGCCGAACGGGCAGGCTTTCGCTGCGGCCCGACTCCTCTTGCCAGGAAACGGCGGTGACGTCGATGGCTCCGGTGACGACGTGGACGTGCTCGGAGTCGGTGAAGACGAGCTGGCAGTGAGTGCGTGCGGCGTCTGCTGCGAGGTCCGGGGCCGAGCGCGTCGAGTTGAGTCCCACCACGACGAACCCGCCGAGCGCCGCGGCGCCCAGCAGATACGAGTACTCCGGCACATTGGCCAACAACACCCCGACGTGTCGCGGCAACGCGCCGTCCAACATCTCGTCTATACAGGCGGCCCAGTGGCGCGAGATTCGCACGTGCTCGGCCCAGCTCACCCGACGATCCTCGAACAGCAGCGACGTCGCGGTGTCGTGCTCCCTGGCCAGCAGCAGATCCGCGACGGTTTCCGCCGCTTCGGCGCGTGTCACGATTACGCGCTGGCGAGTGCGGAGCCCAGGCGTCGCAGCGCAGCGGTGGCTCCCCCGTACGCGAACTCCGCGCGCTTGGCAGCGAGGAAGTACCGGTGAACAGGGTGGTCGCGGTCCAGACCGACGCCCCCGTGCACGTGCACGAGCGTGTGCGCGACGCGGTGGCCGGCCTCGGCTGCCCAGAACTTCGCGACAGCGACTTCCTCGTCGCCGTCCAAACCTGCCGACAGTGCCCACGCCGCCTGCCACATCGTCAGCCGGGCGCCCTTGACGTCGATGTACGCATCGGCCAGACGTTGGGCGACAGCCTGAAAGCTGCCGATGGGTTTGCCGAACTGCACCCGCTCGCGCGCGTACTCGGCTGTGACACGAAGCGCTTCCTCGAGGACACCGACCTGGTAGGCGCAGGTTCCGAGGGTGACTCGCATGCGTACCCATCGGGCGAGATCGGCGCTCTCGATGGTTCGGCTGGAGTCGAACGCAGTCGAATCGAATTCGACCATGCCGATGCTGCGGTTGTCGACGGCCTGCTGCGTGGTAACCGTGACGCCCGGGTCCGTGGATTTCAGCAGAACCGCACCGCTCTCGCGGGCGAGGAGAATCCCGTCGGCGACCGGTGCGCTGTCGACGGAGGTGAGTGCCGTAGCGGGGCGCAGGGGAGAGTCGTCGAGCGCCACCGTGAGGATCGACGCGCCGGTGGTTGCCGCTCTCGCCCACTGCAGTTGTTGTTCGGGCGAACCGAACTCGGCGATTGCGCCAGCAGCGGTGGTGCTCGCGACGAACGGGACCGCGGCGAGGCCACGGCCCAACTCGATGGTGATGGACGTCGCTTCGAGAATGCCGTAACCGTCGCCGCCGATGGACTCCGGCGCAGCCGCGGCGAGCAACCCGGCCTGCGCCAGCGCGTCCCACAGCGGCCGGTCGATATCGGACGGGTTCGAATCGAGCCGCCGTTGCGCCTCACCGGTACTGTGCTTGGCGACGATGTCGCCGGTGAGACCGGCCAGATCGCGTTGGGCTTCCGTCGTCGTGAAATCCATTGCCGTTCCTTGTATTTGTTGGCCTGGTGTGTGTCAGCGTGGTGTTTGTCAGCGCGCCGAGGCGGGCAGTCCGAGTGCGGTCATGGCGATGATGTCGCGCTGCACCTCGTTGGTGCCGCCGCCGAAGGTGAGGATCAACGACGATCGGTGCAGGCGTTCGAGCCGTCCGTGTAGCTGAGCCCCGGGGGAGCCCTGACGCAGTGTTGCCGCGTCGCCCAGGATTTCCATCAGCGCGCGGTACGCCTCGGTGGCGAGTTCGGTGCCGTAGACCTTGTTGGCGGACGCGTCGGCTGGGCCGGGTGCGTGGGTCTCCGCCGAGGCGATCTCCCAGTTGAGTAGCTGGAGGTAGGAGACCTTGGCGTGCACGCGGGCCAGAGCCATCTGGACCCATTCCTGGTCGATGACGCGGGTGCCGTCCGGCAGCGTGGTGTCGTGCGCCCATCGCTTGGTCTCGTGCAGTGACGCCACCAGCGGCCCGGCGGTGGTGAGCGCGACGCGTTCGTGGTTGAGCTGGTTGGTGATCAGCGACCAGCCGCGGTTCTCCTCGCCGACAAGTGCACTCGTGGGCACCCGCACGTCTTGGTAGTAGGTCGCGCTGGTATCGGGGCCGGCCATCGTGTGGACCGGGGTCCAGGAGAAGCCGTCGGCGTCGGTGGGGACGATCAGCATGCTGATCCCGCGGTGCTTCTTCCCGCCGGGTTGGAGAGTCGACGAGTCGGTGCGGCAGGCCAGCCAGACGTAGTCGGCGTACTGGATCAGGGAAGTCCACATCTTCTGGCCGTTGATGACGAACTCGTCCCCGTCGCGGCGTGCCGTGGTGCGCAGGGCGGCGAGGTCGGTGCCTGCCTCGGGCTCGGAGTAGCCGATGGAGAAGTGGAGTTCGCCGGCCGCGATGCGGGGCAGGAAGAACGACTTCTGTTCCTGCGTTCCGAAGGCCATGATCGTCGGGGCCACGCTGTTGATGGTCAGGAACGGTACCGGTGCACCAGCTGTGGCGGCCTCGTCGGTGAAGATGAGTTGCTCCATCGCCGAGCGGTTCTGGCCACCGAACTCCTCGGGCCAGCCGAGGGCGAGCCATCCGTCTTTGCCCATCTGCTGCACGACGTCGCGGTAGACCGATCCCTCGCCGTACTCGCCCGAGGTAGAGCTCAGTGCCTCGCGACGCTCCGGGGTGATGAGGGTGGCGAAGTAGGCGCGCAGTTCGTCCTGCAATGCGGCCTGCTCCGGGGTGTACGTGATGTGCATTCGACGCCTCATTTCTGCAACACGTTCTCGTTCTGTCGAATCATTGCATATTTGGATGGAACAGGTTCTAGGCTTGGCTGCAATCTGGGCGGCTTGGCCCACATGAGAGCGAGGAGTCGAACAATGATCGAGGTGGACTTCGACCGGTGCGAAGCCAACGGCGTATGCGTCGGCCACGCGCCCGACGTGTTCGATTTGAACGACAAGGACGAGCTGATCGTCTCCTCCGCCGCAGCCGAGCTGCCGGAGAACAGGGATGGCATCGAGGCGGCGATCGCGGGGTGTCCTCGTGCAGCGTTGAAGTGGGTGAACTGAGGCCGCATCCTTGCCAATAATGAGAACACGTTCTACATTTTGAATCGTGAACGATGAACAGGTACGACTGGACGGACGAGTAGCGCTCGTCACCGGCGCGGCATCGGGTCTCGGCAGGGCGGAGGCTATCGGCCTGGCCAGGTCCGGGGCGAACATCGTCCTCGGCGACATTGCGGCCGGGCCACTTGCCGACGAGGCGATCGATCTCGTCAAGGATGCCGGTGCCGAGGTGACGTTCGTATCGGGCGACATCGCAGAGCGTTCGACGGCCGATGCGATGTTCGCCGCCGCGACCGAGAAGTTCGGCCGCGTCGACATCGTGGTGAACAATGCGGGAATCGTGCGAGATCGCATGCTGTTCAACATGTCCGACGAGGACTGGGACGCCGTGGTCAGGGTTCACCTGCGTGGGCACTTTCTGATGACGCGCAACGCGGGTGCGTACTGGCGCGACCGATCGAAGAGTGCGGGCGAGCCCGTGTACGGGCGCATCGTCAACACCTCCTCGGAGGCGGGCTTGCTCGGGCCCGAGGGGCAAGCGAACTACGGTGCGGCCAAGGCCGGAATCACCGCGCTGACGTTATCGGCCTCACGTGCGTTGTCGCGGTATGGCGTGCGCGCCAACGCAATCTGCCCCCGCGCGCGAACGTCGATGACCGAGGGTGTGTTCGGCGCAGCACCTTCCGCTGTCATCGATCCGCTGTCACCGGAACATGTCGCGACCCTCGTGCGATATCTGGCCTCTCCCGCTGCGGACACCGTCAACGGGCAGGTCTTCGTCGTATACGGTCCGATGGTCGCGTTGATGGCGGCCCCGGTCGTCGAGGCGCGTTTCGACGCCTCGGACGCGGCCTGGTCGCCGGACGCGCTCGCCGCTGAGCTCGGCGGCTACTTCGAGGGGCGCGATCCGGCGAGGACATTTTCGGCCGCTGCCGCCCTCGATCTGAAGTGAACCCCAGGTCACGGGGCATGCCTAGCTTTTTCCGGTTTTGGTCACATCAGCGACGGTCGAGTAGGAAACTGGTCAGGTCGGGTCATCCGGTGAGCCCGAATTCAAAGTAGATCACGTTCTAGTTGAGCCCGGGTTCGCGATGTAACACGCGCTCCCGGATGCGCGATGGACGAGTCAATGTAGTTCCTGTGAAACAAGTTTGACCTAGAATCGATTGCTATACCGCCCGTTGGCTGCACGTCTTTGACTACGGAACACGTTCTAGTTAACATGACCTGGATCACACAGCGAGAGATTGGGAGGGTTCATGAACGACCTCCTCATCGTTCCGCTACGCGCCGTCGGAGCATTCTTCGACATGTCGTGGTTCACCCTCCGTGCCGTCTTTTCCCGGCCGTTCCAGCGCGAGGAGTTCGTGGATCAGGCCTGGTTCATCGCCCGGGTGTCGATGGTGCCGACGATTCTCGTCGCAGTGCCGTTCACGGTGCTCGTCAGCTTCACCATCAACATCCTGCTCCGCGAGATCGGCGCCGCCGACCTCAGCGGCGCCGGAGCGGCCCTCGGCGCAGTCACCCAGGTCGGACCCATCGTCACCGTGCTGATCGTTGCCGGCGCCGGCGCCACGGCCATCTGTGCAGACCTCGCCGCCCGCACTATCCGAGAAGAGATCGACGCGATGCGTGTTCTCGGCATCAACCCGATCCACCGGCTCGTCGTACCCCGAGTCCTGGCCTCCACCGTGATCGCTCTACTGCTCAACGGTCTGGTGTGCACCATCGGCATCCTCGGCGGGTTCCTGTTCTCGGTGTTCCTCCAAGGCGTCAACCCGGGCGCGTTCGTCGGCGGCATCACGCTGCTCACCGGCTTCGGTGAACTCATCGTCTCCCAGGTCAAGGCCGGACTGTTCGGCATGATCGCCGGACTGGTGGCGTGCTACCTGGGCCTCAACGTGCGCGGCGGGGCCAAGAGCGTCGGCGACGCCGTCAACCAGACCGTCGTGTTCGCGTTCATGGCCCTGTTCGTGGTCAACGTCGTCGTCACCGCCGTCGGCATCAAGTTGACCGCCTGATGAGGCGGCACTGAATGGCCCTCGCCGCGACCGGTCGCTTTCCGTTGACGCGCAGGCGTGCCGCACGCGCGTCCCGCTCGGTCGATCGCCTGGGCGAGCAGGCCATCTTCTTCGGCCAAGCACTCGGTTCGGTTCCCCGTGCTGCGGTGCGGTACAAGAAGGAAACCATCCGTCTCGTCGCCGAGATCAGCATGGGCTCCGGCGCGCTCGCGGTGATCGGCGGCACCGTCGTCATCGTCGGCTTCCTGACGTTGTTCGCTGGTGGAACCATTGCCGTGCAGGGTTACTCCTCGCTCGGCAACATCGGTGTCGAGGCGCTCACCGGCTTCTTCGCGGCATTCATCAACGTCAGGATCGCAGCGCCGGTCATCGCCGGGATCGGTCTGGCTGCCACCATCGGTGCCGGCTCGACCGCCCAGCTCGGGGCGATGCGCGTATCCGAGGAGATCGATGCGCTCGAGTCCATGGCCATACCGTCGATCCCGTATCTGGTCAGCACCCGGGTACTGGCCGGCATGGTCGCCATCGTGCCGCTCTACTCCCTGGCGGTCATCGCCTCGTTCGTCGCCAGCCGCTTCGCCACGGTCGTGATCTACGGCCAGTCACCGGGCCTGTACGACCACTACTTCAACACCTTCCTGATACCCACGGACATCCTCTGGTCCTTCGCCCAAGCCATCGTCATGGCGTTGGCCGTGATGCTCATCCACACCTACTACGGCTATACCGCGAGCGGCGGACCCGTGGGAGTCGGCGTCGCAGTGGGCAATGCGGTGCGTGCCTCGCTGATCGCCGTGGTATCGGTGACCCTGCTCATCTCGCTCGCCATCTACGGCAGCTCCGGCAACTTCAACCTCTCGGGCTAGGGACGTGATGAAGAAGATTGCCGCCGTCGCACTCGTCCTGAGTCTCGTCGCCATCGTCGTGGCCGCCCTGACCACCTTTGCCGGAGGATTCGACACGACCGTGCCGGTCACCGTCACCTCCGAACGTGCCGGACTGGTGATGGACCCGCAGGCCAAAGTGCGGCTCCGCGGTGTCGAGGTCGGCCGGGTGGCGTCGATGTCGCACGATGGTGACACCGCCCGCATCAACCTCGATCTCGATCCGGACATGCTGTGGATGATTCCGGCGAACGCCGCCGTGGAGATCAAGTCCACCACCGTGTTCGGTGCGAAGAACGTCAACTTCCTGGTCCCGGCCAGCCCGTCGAACCGGAGTCTGGAGGCGGGTGCGGTCATCTCGGCCGACAACGTCACCGTCGAGTTCAACACCCTCTTCGAGCACCTGTCCGAGGTATTGCAGAAGCTCGAGCCGGACAAGCTCAACGCGACCCTGGGCGCGGTGTCCTCGG
This sequence comes from Rhodococcus sp. I2R, assembly GCF_020889545.1. Lineage (NCBI taxonomy): Bacteria > Bacillati > Actinomycetota > Actinomycetes > Mycobacteriales > Nocardiaceae > Rhodococcus > Rhodococcus sp. I2R. The sequence continues at coordinate 63,922 of NZ_JAHUTG010000023.1, read as the reverse complement.
CTCTGCGCGGCCGCGGAGATCAGCTCGGCGAGCTGCTCGCCGACACCGATTCCTACCTGGAGAAGATGAACCCGAGTCTGCCTGCGCTGCAGCGAGACCTGGCGGCCGCCGCGATCGTCACCAACGTCTACGCCGACGCGACGCCGGATCTGATGCGGGTGCTGGACAACGCGAAAACCACCTCCGCCACGATCGTCTCCGAGCAGGCCGATCTGGACCTACTGCTGATGAACGTCATCGGGCTCGCGGACACGGCCAACGGTGTCCTCACCGAGAACGAGCAACCGCTCGAGACCGCTCTCGCTACCCTCACCCACACCACAACGCTGCTCGACGAGTATTCACCGGCACTGACGTGCTTCCTCGTCGGACTCAACAAGGGGCGGATGGCTTTCGGGCCGCTGGCGGGCGCAGGCGATAACGCCTCTATTCAGCTGAGCTCGAGCTTTGTGCTCGGCGCCCCCGCCTACACCGTCGAGAAAGACCTGCCGAAGATCGCCGCCAGCGGTGGACCCAACTGCTACGGCCTGCCGGACTTCGATCCCAAAGCGGGCCCGGCTCCATTCGTCGTCGCCGACACCGGCACACAGCCGTACGTGCCGCAGACGCAACCGTCGGTCAACGTACCGACGATCTTCCAGTTCCTCTTCGCCGGGGCGTGGCCATGAGCAAGCAGGGCGTGCGGGGCACCACCGTCAAATTGTCGATCTTCGCCCTGGTGATGGTGATGATCTTCGCGGCACTGGCATTGGTGTTCAGCCAGTACAGATTCGGCAGCACCGACGGCTACCACGCCGTCTTCACCGATGCCTCGGGATTGAAGTCCGGGGACAAGGTGCGGATCGCGGGAGTGCCGGTCGGCTCGGTCACCGGAGTCGACGTCGGTGACGGCCTCGATGCCGAGGTCGCGTTCGATGTGGACTCGCAGTTCCGGCTGCTGAGCAGTACGGCAGCGACGGTCCGCTACGAGAACCTCGTCGGCGACCGATACCTCGAACTCCTCGAAGGCCCGGGCGGCGTCGACGAACTCCCCGGTGGCGGAACCATTCCCGTCGAACAGACCACGCCCGCGCTGGATCTCGATCTGCTGCTCGGCGGATTCAAGCCGTTGCTGCGGGGCCTGGACCCGAAGCAGGTCAACGACCTTTCCGCAGCCCTGCTGCATGTGCTGCAGGGCCAGGGCGGGACGTTGGTGTCGCTGCTCGGCAGCACCGGTTCTTTCACCAACACCCTCGCCGACCGCGACCAACTGATCGGTGACGTCATCGGAAACCTCAACACGATGCTCGGCACCATCGACGACCAAGGTCGAGAGTTCGAGACCACCATCGATTCCCTGCAGCAGCTGATCAGTGGTCTCGCCGAGGATCGCGACCCGATCGGTGACGCAATTCCGCGGCTCGACGCGGCCACCGGCGACCTCGCCGGACTGCTGCAGGCGACGCGCCCGGATATCCAGTCGATGATCGCCGAAGCAGGTCGCACGGCAACGCAACTCGATCTGGGCAAGGACAACATCGACACAGTCCTGACCCGACTGCCGGGCGACTACAAGAAGCTCATCCGCGTCGGTTCCTACGGCAGCTTCTTCCAGTTCTACCTGTGCTCCAACACCTTCAAGATCTCCGGCCCAGACGGACGCACCCTGCTCGTCCCCACCGCAAAACAGGACACGGGGAGGTGTGCAAGTATCAATGGAGAGAACTAGGAACCTCGTCAACGTCGGCATCATCGGCATCGTGCTCGCCGTGTCCATCGTGCTCGCCACCCTGCAATACGACCGCCTGCCGTTCCTGGCGAGCGGCACCGGACACTCCGCGTACTTCCTCGACGCCGGTGGACTCATGGTGGGTGACGAGGTCACCGTCGCCGGGGTCGCGGTGGGCAGGGTCGAGAAAATCTCGCTTGCCGATCAGGAAGTGCGCGTGGACTTCACCATCCGCGAGAACCTCGTACTCGGCGACGCGACGACGGTCGACATCAAGACCAACACCATCCTCGGCCGCAAATCGCTGAAGGTCGTGCCTGCGGGAACCGGTGCGGTGGACACCATCCCGTCGAGCCGGACCAACTCGCCCTACTCGTTGACCGACGCCCTCGGGGATCTCGGTACCACGGTCTCCGAACTCGACACCGATCAGCTGGGGGAGACGATGAATGTCGTCTCGGACACCCTCACCGACACCCCGCCGGAACTGCGCGCCGCACTCGACGGTGTCTCGCGCCTGTCGGCCAGCATCAACGCGCGCGACGAAACCCTCCAGCAGCTGCTGGAGCGGGCCGAAAGCGTTACCGGCATCCTGGCTCAGCGCAGCGGTCAGATCGATCAGCTGATCCGCGACGGCAACAACCTGTTCGGCGAACTCGATCGACGACGCACCGCCATCAGTCAGCTGATCTCGAATATCTCCGCGGTGTCGCGGCAGTTGACAGCGCTGGTTCAGGAGAACCAGGCGCAGATGGGTCCGACGCTCGACAAGCTCAACTCGGTGGTGGCGGTACTGCAAGAGAACAACGAGAACATCGCCGCGGCACTCGACGGACTCGGCCCCTACATCAGTGCTCTCGGCGAGTCGGTCTCGAGCGGCCCCTTCTTCATGGCCTACATCCAGAACATTCTGCCCAGCTCGTGGTGGAAGACAGTCGTCGACACCGTCGTCGCGCCGGAGCAACTGCCGGGAACACTTCAAGATCTGTTGCCGAAGAACGCCCCACCGATCCTGAAACCACCGGGGGAGTGAGATGAAGAGACGTATTCTCCAGCTGGGCGCCGTCGTCGTGGCGGTCGCTGTCCTCGCCGCCGGCTACTTCATGTTCACCGCCGCCACCCGCACCACTGTGGTCGCGGAGTTCCCGTCGACGACGGGGCTGTACGCGGGCGACGATGTCCGTGTCCTCGGCGTCGAAGTCGGGAAAGTTGCCTCGATCGATCCGGAGGGTGACTTCGCGACGGTCACGATGCACATCGACTCCGATGTCGAGATACCGGCGGATGCGAAAGCCGTGATCATCGCTCAGAGCCTGGTATCGGCGCGGTTCGTGCAGCTGACGCCGGTGTTCTCCGGTGGCCCCACACTCGCCGACGGGGAGATCATCCCCCTCACCCGCACCGCCGTCCCCGTCGAATGGGACGAGATCAAAAGCGAGCTGACCAAGCTCTCGACGGCGCTCGGACCCGAGGGTGTCGACGATCAGGGCCCCGCCGGGCGGTTCATCGATACTGCAGCGGACAACCTCGACGGGAACGGAGAGACCTTGCGTGCGAACCTGACCGAGCTGTCGGAGACGATGCGCGTGCTTTCCGACGGTCGCACCGACCTGTTCGCCACCATCCGCAATCTTCAGGTCTTCGTCGGCGCACTGTCGAACAGCAACGAACAGATCGTGCAGTTCGGCGGCAGATTGGCCTCGGTGTCGCAGATGCTTGCTCAGAGCTCCGAGAACTTCGGCACGGCGATGACCGATCTCAACATAGCGGTCGGCGAGGTGCAGCGTTTCGTCGCCGACAACCAGGAAGGCCTGGTCGAAGGTGTCGCCCGGCTCGCCGACGCCACCGAGGTGCTCACCACCAAGCGCCCCGAGATCGAACGGGTCCTGCATGCCGCACCGAACGCGCTCGCCAACTTCAACAACATCTATCAGCCTGCGCAGGGCTCACTGACCGGCGCTATCGCCGCCAACAACTTCAGCAATCCCATCAACTTCGTCTGCGGTGCCGTCGCGGGTATCGAGAACGCCACCTCCGAGCGCAGTGCCGATCTGTGCAGGCAGTACCTCGGGCCGGTGCTGAGCACTCTGGTGTTCAATTATCCGGCGTTTCTGGCGAATCCGATCACGGGCGTCGACGCCTACGAGGATCAGATCGTCTACACCGAACCCGGACTGGAGCAGGCCGCCCCGGCTCCGGCTCCGGCCCCTGCTTCCGTTCCTGCGCAGGAGATGCCCACCGTCGCGGTGCCCAGCCTCGAGGACCTGTTCGGAGGCGGACGATGAAGGTGATCCCGAGGCGCGTGTGCACAGCTGCGATCGCAGTCTGTGTGACGCTGACACTAGCCGGATGCCAGTGGGACGGGCTCGAATCGTTGCCGCTTCCCGGCACCGAGGGTCGAGGCGAGGACGCCTACCGGGTGCAGATTCAGATGCCCAATGTCACCACTCTGTCGCAGAATTCACCGGTCATGGTCGATGACGTCACCGTCGGGACGGTCGATTCCATCACTGTGCAGAACTGGCATGCGCTGGTGACGGTATCGCTGAACGGGGACGTCGAGCTGCCCGAGAACGTGACCGCGAAGATCGGTCAGACATCGTTGCTCGGCTCGCAGCACCTCGCCCTCGTCGCGCCTGTGCACGCCGAGGGTCGACTGAGCGGCGGTGACGTGATCCCGCTCGAGCGCGCCGGGGCGTACCCGACCACCGAACAGACCCTCTCCTCGCTGTCGGTGGTACTCAACGGCGGCGGGCTCGCGCAGATCCAGGACATCACCACCGAGCTCAACAGCGCGATCGGCGGACGGGAGGACTCCATCCGAGATCTGTTGCCGCGCCTGGACGAACTGGTCACCGGTCTCGATGCGCAGCGCCAGGACATCATCGACGCGATGAGCGGAATGGACCGCCTCGCGGTGAACGTGCAGAATCAGAACGCGACGTTGACCAGGGCCCTGAACGAGGTCCCGCCCGCACTCGACGTGCTCACCGCGCAGCGCCCGAACATCACCGGCGCCTTCACCTCGCTGGGCAGGCTCAGCGACGTGGTCTCCCGACTCGTCGAGAGCTCGGGCCAGGATCTGCACACCAACATCGCCAGCCTGACGCCGGTGCTGCGTGCGCTCGCCGACTCCGGCAACGCACTCACCGATGTGCTGTCGGTGCTGTTGACCTACCCGTTCCCGCAGGAGGGCATAAACAATGTGATGCGCGGGGACTACGCCAATCTCGCAATGACGATCGACATGTCACTTCCCCGGCTCGACGCCAACTTCCTCACCGGCACACCGCTCGCCGGTCGCCTCGGCGGGCTCGAAGGTGCACTCGGCACGCAGGCCGCACCCACGGCCGCAACCGCCAACGATCCGCTGCGCGCCCCGCTCGACCCGCCGACCCTGCAGATACCGGGCCTACCGCCGATCGAGCTGCCGACCTTGCCTGAACTGCCACCGATCCCGGGTCTGGGGGTGCCTGCGCCATGATGCTCACCAGATTCGTTCGCGTACAACTGATCATTTTCGCCTTCCTCACCGTCATCGGTTTGGTGGTGATGGCAACGCAATACGTCGGCGCGCCTGCGCTTCTCGGAATAGGTCGCTACGCCGTAACCGTGCAACTGCCGACCACCGGCGGGCTGTACCCGTACGCCAACGTCACCTACCGTGGCACCACCGTGGGGGAAGTGAAGTCGGTGACACTCACCCCGGACGGGGTGAACGCCGAGCTGTCCATCGACAGCGCCCACGACATCCCAGCCGACCTCGACGCACAGGTCAAGAGCGTCTCGGCAATCGGTGAACAGTACGTCGACCTGATCCCGCGCAGCCCGGCGGGCGCTGATCTTGCAGGCAGCAAACTGGCAGGGGGAGAGGTCATTCCGATCTCCCATACATCGGTACCGCAGGATGTCGGCCCCATGCTCGATCAAGCGGACCGACTGCTCGAAAGCATCTCCGACACCCGCCTCGAGACCGTCGTCGACGAATCGTTCAAGGCCTTCAACGGTACCGGCCCGGAACTGCAGCAGCTCATCGACTCGACGCGTCTGTTCGTCCAGGAGGCCGACGCGAACTCCGAGCAGACCACGTTGCTGATCGACCAGCTCGGCCCACTGCTCGACGGCCAGGTGGTCAGCAGCGACGCGATCCGATCGTGGACGAGCAATCTCGCGACGTTCACCGATCAGCTTCGAGCGAGCGACCCGGACCTACGCGCGGTGATCGCGAAAGGTCCCTCCGCTGCACAGGAGGCGAACCAGCTGTTCCAAGATCTCCGCCCGACGCTGCCCCTGCTGGTCGCCAACCTCGTCAGCGTCGGCGAAGTCGGCGTGATCTACAACGCCGGCATCGAGCAGATACTCGTGCTGTACCCGCCGGTCACCGCAGCGCTCGTCACCGCCGCCGGAAGCGGGCCCGCAGACGAGGGCGCCATCGTCGACTTTCAACTCGAAGTCAATGACCCGCCCGCCTGCACCACCGGATTTCTCCTACCCGAGGAACGCCGCGACGCCAACGAAATGTCCATTCCCGACACCCCCGCAGACCTCTTCTGCAAGGTCGACCAGAACGAGAGCACCGCCGTCCGCGGCTCTCGCAACCTACCCTGCATGGAGGTGCCCGGACGTCGCGCGCCGACACCCGAAATCTGCAAGAGCGCAGAGGGATATGTCCCTCTCGGCAACAACCCGCCCTGGGGTCCGATCGAACAGGGCGTGCCGTCCTACACCGAAATCCCCAGCGGCGAATCCAGTGTGACGCCTGCTGTTTCCGCTCGGCCGTACGATCCGCAGACCGGGATGTACCTCGCACCCGACGGAACCGCATACGGCCAGCCCGTGCTCACCGGCTCGCGTGAGGCATCCGCCGGTAACCTGCAGTCCCTCATGACCGTCCAGCAGACGATCGACGGGCCGCATCGGTGACGGTTCAGAGGTTGCGGGCAGCGAACGCGAGCGCGAGATCGAGGACGGTCCTGCCTTCGGGCAGTGCACCCGCCATCACCGGGAACGCGTGCACCTGGCCCTTCCACACGTGCGTCTCGACCGAGGAACCGGCGGCAGCGAGCCTGCGGGTCATTGCCTCGACATCCGGACGCATCAACTCGTACTCCGCAGTGGAGAGAAACACCGGCGGAAACACCGACGGGTCCGCCTCGATCGGTGAGGCCGCACCGGGGATGGCGTCCGGACCGTTCAACCAGCGATCCTCCAGCGCGAGAACCTGCTTCATCGGCAGGTACGCGTCCTTTTGCATGAAGTGCCGCGGATGACGCTTGAGATCGAGACTGAGCAGCGGCGAGAAACCCAGCACAGCGGCCGGCGGCGTCAATCCCTCGAGAGCCGCGATCTCGGCGACCTTCATCGCGAGGTAACCGCCCGCCGAATCTCCCGCGACGATGATCTTCTTCGGATCGGCGACGGTCTCGAGCGCGGCCCGGTAGGACGCCATGGCGTCGGCGATGGAGGTGCCGATGCCGCCGTTCGGGATTTGGCGGTACTCGACGGAGTAGACCGGTATGCCGGCGCGGGCAGCCATCGTCGCGCAGGCGCTTCGGTGCGTCGCCAGACCACAGAACACGAATCCGCCGCCATGGAAGTACAGAACCGTCGCGCCCTCGAGCGAGCCGGTCGCGACGCGCGGATGCGTCGTCATCTCACACGGCACGCCTCCCAGCGTGACCTGTTCGATGCTCACCCGCTTCGGTTTGGGCAGCATGTCCACGGCACGGTCCAGCTTGGCGATGACTCTGATGCCGCCGTCGGTGAGCGGCCACACGCTGAGCGTCGGCTTCAGGGTGAACCGGAACGCGTATGCCAGAACCCTGGCCTGACGGCTGACGTCGTCATGCCACGTGAGCGTGAATGTCATGTTCGGCAGATCCTCTCGCAGTACTACCCCGACCGATCGACGCTAGCAGTCGGAGGAACGAGTTGCAGTTGGGGTAGCTGTTGTGGCGGTTTTCATGGTCTATCGTCAATCGTCTGTCCGCGAAACTGGTTCTAGTCACCCATGGCGACCAACCTGAGGAAGGAACTTATGGAAGACGACGAGGGCACGGCGCGCAAGCGCCAACGCCGTCGCGCGGTCCGTCCTGCTGGCCCGGTCGCGGGTGCAGCCGCCCCGGAGCCCGAGACAGAGGCACTATCGCTCGAGAAGACCCCGCCCGAGGCAGCGCCTCCCGAGGCAGTGACACCCGAGGCAGTGATATCCGAATCCGTGACCCGGGAGGACGACGCTGCTGAGGCCGACCCGGCTCCACGTCGACGTGGTGTTCTGCTGACCGGCGCCTTCGTCTTGGTGGTCCTGGCCCTCGTCGCCACCGGTGTGTACCTGTTCGTCGAGAACAGATCGGTCGATGCCGACAACGCGAGAGCGGAACGGTACGTGCAAACCGCACGCCAGACGGTCCTGAATTTGACGACCATCAGTCCGGACACCGCGCAGGAGGACGTCGATCGGCTCCTTGCGGGCGCGAGTGGTGATTTCAAGGCCGAGTTCGAGGGCCGCGAGGGCCCGTTCGTCGAGGTCGTGCAGCAGGCCCGGGTGGACTCCGTCGGGGAGATCATCGAGGCCGGGCTCGAGAGCAGTGGGGACGATTACGGTGATGTCCTGGTTGCCGCTCGGGCCATGGTGCAGAACTCCGATGCGGCCGAGCCCGAGCCGAGAGACTTTCGGCTGCGGGTGCGCGTCGCCGACGACGGTGGCGTCATGACCGCCTCACGAGTGGAGTTCGTCCCATGACGAGAATTCGAATGATCCTCGCAGCGCTGATTGTGCTCGTACTTGCAGCCGGAGTCGGTGTGCTCTTTCATCAGCACCGGCAGAACGCGGAAATCGAGCAGGCACGCACCGAGGCCGTCGATGCGGCGAGCGAGCAGGCCCTGGCGATGCTCGCGTACGACTACACCGGTGTCGACGAGCAACTCGCGGCCGCAGCCGACGGCTTGACCGGCGACTTCAAGGACGAATACACCGCACTCGTCGGGGACGTCATCGCGCCGGCCGCGAAAGAGAAGTCGCTGACGGTACAGGTGACGGTGCTGGGCGCAGCGATCGTCTCTGCCGAACCCGACACCGCGACGGTGCTGCTGTTCCTCAACCAGATCACCACCAGCTCGGACGCCCCGGAAGCCGCCAGCAGCGGTAGCCGCGTACGCATGAGTGTGGAGAAGGCGGACGGTCGCTGGTTGACCAACAACCTTGAACCGATCTAGGCGCCTTCGGCACAGGTGAGTGGAAATACGCTGTGAACCTGGGTCACTCCGCAGGCTGCGCTCCTGCAGGCTATGTATTTCCACTCACCTGGTATTTCCACTCACCTGAGAGCTGCGCCGTTCTGGCCCTGGTCCGGCGGATCGGACAGCGCACTCAGGAACGCCCGCGCCCACCGGTCGACGTCGTGAGCCAACACCTGTCGGCGCATCGCGCGCATGTGCCGTCGACCCGCTTCGGGGTCCTGCTCGAGCGCCGAGATGATCGCGTCCTTGACGCTGTCGAGGTCGTGCGGGTTGCACAGGTACGCCTGCCGAAGCTCGGCTGCAGCACCGGTGAACTCGCTGAGCACGAGGGCGCCGCCGAGATCGCTCCGCGAGGCCACGTACTCCTTGGCGACGAGGTTCATACCGTCGCGTAGCGGCGTCACGAGCATCACGTCGGCGGCCATGAAGTACGCGATGAGGTCGTCGCGGGGGATCGGTCGGTGGATGTAGTGAACCACCGGATGGCCGACCTGCCCGTACTCGCCGTTGATGCGGCCGACCTGCTGCTCGATCTCGCCGCGCATCGCTTTGTAGCTCTCGACGCGTTCACGGCTCGGGGTGGCGAGCTGAACGATGACGTTCTCCGCCGGATCGACGCGATCCTCCTCCAGCAGTTCACGGAAGGCGTTGAGCCGAACGTCGATGCCCTTGGTGTAGTCGAGGCGATCGACCCCGAGCATGATGCGCTTGGGATTGCCGAGTTCCTTGCGCAGCTGCTTGGCGCGGTCGCGGACGGCCTTGCTGCGCGATTTCTCGTCGAGGTCACCGGAGTCGATGGAGATGGGGAAGGCGCCGACGCGGACGGTGCGGAAACCGACCTGCACCGAACCGAGCTTCGACCGAACTCCGACGGCGCCGCGTGAGGTGACCTGGCCAGCCAGCCGTCGGGCCAGGAAGAGAAAGTTCTGCGCGCCCCCGGCGAGGTGGAAGCCGATGAGGTCGGCGCCGAGGAGCCCTTCGACGATCTCGGTACGCCAGGGCATCTGCATGAACAGCTCGACCGGCGGAAACGGGATGTGCAGGAAGAATCCGATGGTGAGATCGGGACGCAGCATGCGCAGCATCTTGGGGACGAGCTGAAGCTGGTAGTCCTGAATCCAGACCGTCGCGCCCTCGGCTGCCGCTGCGGAGGTGGTTTCGGCGAAGCGTCGGTTGATCTCGACGTACACGTTCCACCAGGCGCGGTCGTACACAGGTTTGACAATGACGTCGTGGTACAGCGGCCAGAGGGTCGCGTTGGAGAAGCCCTCGTAGTAGTCGGCGACCTCTTGCTCGGAAAGCTTGACCGGGCACAGCTCGAGCCCGTCCTCGACGAATGGCTCGACGTCGACGTCGGGAACCCCCGGCCATCCGACCCAGGCGCCGTTGTTGGCGCGAAGGATCGGTTCGAGCGCCGTCACCAGCCCGCCTGGGCTGCGTTTCCACCGGGTGGCGCCGTCGGGAAGTGTCTCCAGGTCGACGGGAAGCCGGTTCGCTACGACGACAAAATCGGAGCCCTGCGAGGCGTCAGCCACTACTGTCCTTTGCGTTGTCGATCAGCTTTGTCGTGACCCGATGAAGCGAGTCATTCGACCTTTGCAGTGGGTTCGATACCCAACATCGACAGAAGCATGCGGCATTCGTCGGCATCGATGGCATATGCGGCGACGACGCGCTGCGCCTGGCTTGCGGTCTCGTCGGCCAAAGGGACGATGTCCTCGTCGGCGATGTCGTTGTCGGTGGACGTCTTGGCAGGCATGTTCTTCTCCATGTTCGTCGGCAGGGGCTGGTCGTGCACGACTCTATGTAAATTCGGCGCCTTCTCGCCACTTCCGGGCGCAGCCACATCGCGGGCGTCATGGATTAGGGTCGCCTGATGCTCTTTTCTTCTTCGGTGGCGTGATCGTGGTGCCCACACAATCTCCGATGACCGGCAGCGCCATTCTTCGCAGAACCGTCCGGCGCCAACGAGCGCGGATGATCTTCTCGTCGCTGTTCTTCTGCACGCATCAGTTCTGCGAAACGATGGTTCCCGTCGCGATCGGCCTCATCGTCGCCCGCGCGATCGACACCGGCGACGGCTCCGCGATGATCGTCTCCCTCTTCGGTCTGGCTGCGCTGTTCGTCGTGCTCACCTACGCCTACCGGTTCGGCGCCCGCATCATCATCGTCGCCATCGAGCGGGAGGCGCACATGATGCGCGTGGAGGTCGCCGCTCGCGCGCTGCATCCGAGGGGAGTGCGCACCGAGCTCGTCTCCGGCGAGTTATTGTCCGTCTCCACCTCCGACGCCGAGAAGACGTCATGGATTCTCGACGTCATCGCCCGTACCGCGGCCGCGATCACCGCGACGGTCGTCTGCGCGGTCGCATTGCTCGTCATCGACATTCCACTGGGCATCGCCGTGCTCGTCGGCACGCCCCTCATCATGTTCGTCCTCCAGCGAGCCGCGCCGCTGCTGACCCGGACTGCGACGGCGCAGCAAGCCGAGGTCGCGCGGGTGTCCGGCATGGCCACCGACCTCGTCAGTGGTGTGCGACCGCTTCGCGGCATCGGTGCCGAGAACGCGGCCTCGGCCCGATTCGCCGCCTCGAGCGCAGCCGCACTGAACGCGACCATGAAGATGGCCCGCGCCAACAGCATCTACCGAGGCTTCTCGACGACTGTCAGCGCGCTACTCTCTGTGGGGATCGCCGGCGCTGTAGGTCTGTTCGCGCTGCAGGGCCGCATCTCGGTGGGTGAACTCATCACCGTCATCGGACTGTCCCAGTTCGTCATCGAACCGTTGACGACGATGTCGCGGCTACCGGGTATGGCGGCCGTGGTCCGCGGTTCGGCCGACCGTCTCGCGCTCGTGCTCGGCGCGGATCACGTGCTGCCCGAGGGTGGGTCGGCCGCGCCTCCCACCACCCGCCTCGTCGTCGACGGCGCCAGGTACCGCTCGCTCGACGGTTTCTTCATGACGGCGGCTCCCGGCGAGATGCTCGGCGTCGTCGCGTTGCGCGCACAGGACGGCGAAGCGCTCGCCGCCCTGCTGTCCGGTCAAATTTCTCCCGACGACTATCTCGGCACCGTCACCGTCGGCGGCCTCGGCGTGGACGAGCTCGGGCTGACCGAGCTGCGCCGGACGGTGCTGGTCGAACCGCACAACACCGACCTTTTCGCCGGTACCGTGCGCACCAACATCACTGCCGGACGCGATCGCGGGGACGACGAGCTCGCTCCGGTGCTCGCCGCCTCGGCCGCCACTGACGTGGTCGAAATGCACGAGAGCGGACTCGACCACGCAGTCACCGACCGCGGGGCGTCGCTCTCCGGTGGCCAACGCCAACGAGTCGCTCTCGCACGGGCTCTCGCGGTCTGCGCCCCGGTTCTGGTGTTGCACGACCCGACCACCGCGGTCGACGCCGTCACCGAACATGCCATTGCCGCGGGGATCACCGAGCTGCGGCACTCGGGTGTGGGCGGGCAGACGACTGTGCTGATCACCACCAGCCCCGCGCTGCTGGCTGTGACCGATCGCGTTCTCCTCGTCGACGACGGCCGGGTCGTCGCGGAAGGCACCCACCACGAGCTCGCCACCGGTGACGACCGCTACGAGGAAGCAGTGCTGCGATGAGCGAGATCCTTCCCATCGCAACCGGATCCCGGTGCTGGTCCTTCCTGTCGAACGAACTGCGTTCCCGACGGCGGATGACCGCAATCACTCTCGCAGTCAGCGCCGTCGCCGCTGCGATGTCGCTGATCCCCGTCTATGTGTTCGGTGTGCTCGTCGACCGCGTCATCGACGGTGCACCCACCTCGACCATCGTGGTCGTCGTCGCGGTCATCACGGTCGCGGCGGTCATCGGCGGTGTCTTCACCGCGATCAGTACCTACCTGATCAGCAAGGTCGGCGAGGGACTGCTGGCCGCGCTGCGCGAGCGCGTACTGGGCCGCGCCCTGCACTTACCCATCAGCACACTCGAGCGGGTGGGCAAGGGGGACCTGCTCTCTCGCGTCGGCGACGACGTGGCAGTGATGGCCAAATCGATCGGCGAGGTCATCCCCAACATCGTCTCGGCGCTGCTGCTCGTCTCGCTCAGTGTGGTGGCGATGCTCAGTCTCGACTGGCGACTCGGCCTCGCCGGGATGGTCGCGATTCCCATGTACGTGGCCGCGCTGCGTTGGTATCTGCCGAGGTCGGCGCCGCTCTATGCAGCGGAACGTGTCGCGATGGGTGCGCGGTCGCAGGCGCTCATCAGCAGCATGCAGGGCGCCCGCACCGTTCGCGCCTACGGGCTCGAGGATGCGCACCTGACAGAGATCGACACGGCGTCGGGCAAGGCACGAGACATCGGCATCGACGTCTTCCGGCTCTTCACCCGCTTCGGATCGCGCAGCAATCGAGCCGAATGCGTTGGGCTGTCGGTCATTCTGGCGGCGGGATTCGTGTTCGTGCAGCAGGGACACGTCACCGTCGGCGAGACCACCGCGGCAGCTCTGCTGTTTCACCGGCTGTTCAATCCCATTGGCATGCTGATGTTCTCCTTCGACGACGTGCAATCGGCTGGAGCGAGCCTCGCGCGTCTGGTCGGCGTCATCGACATCCCCGACGAGCGATCGCCGGGAACCGGAGCGAGGCCGGCAGATACGACCCTCGAGGTCACCGATCTGCGGCACTCTTACGACACCGGGCACGAGGTGCTGCACGGGATCGACTTGACGGTGGCTGCCGGTGAGACCGTGGCCCTCGTCGGGTCCACGGGCGCAGGCAAGTCGACGATCGCCGCCATCGCCGCCGGCTCGATCGAGCCCACATCGGGGCAGGTGCGCATCGGCGGCGCGACGCTGGCAGAGCTGGGCGCCGATGGTCTGCGTCGCCACATTGCGATCGTCAGCCAAGAAGTGCACGTGTTCGCCGGGCCGCTCATCGAGGACCTTCGGCTCGCCGCCCTCCAGGCCGGCCGCGAGGAAGTGCGGGCCGCGTTGGCAACCGTCGGGGCGCAGGAGTGGGTGGACGCGCTGCCCAACGGTCTCGACACCGTCGTCGGGGAGGGTGGGCACGAGCTCACATCGGCGCAGTCGCAGCAGCTCGCCCTGGCCAGACTGGTGCTTGCGGATCCGTCCGTGGCCGTGCTTGACGAAGCGACCGCCGAGGCCGGTAGCTCCGGCGCCCGCGACCTCGAACTCGCCGCCCGGGCCGCCACGAAGGGCCGCAGCACCCTCGTCGTCGCGCACCGGTTGACGCAGGCGGCCGCCGCCGACCGCGTCGTGGTTCTCGAACACGGCAGAATCCTCGAACAGGGCCCGCACGACGAACTCGTCTCCGCAGGCGGCAGGTACGCCCAGCTCTGGGCGGCGTGGGAGGGGCGGTAGTGCGGCTTCGCCGCCCGTGTGTGCATAGTTACCGCGGGCGGTAACTATGCACACACGGGCAGGTGGGTGGTCATCGCAAGGAATCGAGGGCGTCGAGGATCAGATCGAGGCCGAACTCGAACTCCGCCGCGTAGTCGTACCCCGGTTTCAGGACGTGTTCGACGGTCAATTCGGTCAGGTTCGGGTATTGCTCGGCGGCCTGTTCGAGGATCGACTGCGCGACGACGGCCGAGTCCTCCACTGTGAACGGCAGACTCGACTCCTGGGCGGCGAAGCCGTAGACGTAGCTGTCGACGACGGAGAATGCGTGCGCCGTCAGTTCGACGCTGAATCCGGCCGAGCGGAAGGTCCCGATGACGGCATCGTGGTGTCGCAACGATGCCGGGCCCGGCCGCAACCTCGAGTGCATGAGATCGCCGGCCCAGCGGTGGCGTAGCAGCGCCTGACGCACCGATACCGATCTCGCTCTGATTGCGGGCTTCCACTCCGCTGCGTTCATCGACGGGAGGTCGATCTCGGCGAACACGCGGTCGACCATCTCGTCGATCAGCTCGTCCTTGTTGGCGAGGTGGTGGTACAGCGACATTGCCTGCACGTCGAGGGCCTGGCCCAGCTTGCGCATCGTCAATGCGGCGACGCCCTCGGCCTCGGCCAATTCGAATGCGGCGTCGAGGATGGTCTCTCGATTCAGACGCGGTTTCGCCATGTCAGTCGCCTTCCTCTTGACATTCTTACACTGTAAGGCTCACTCTTACGGTGTAAGCCTACGCGGTGAGTCATCGGAGGTCTGTCATGAAAGCAATCATTCAGGATCGATACGGACGCGCCCGCGACGTCATGCATCTCGGTGACATGGATCGCTCGACGCCCGACGGAGACCAGGTGTTGGTGAAGGTGCACGCGGCCGGTGTCGACCGCGGTGCCCTGCATCTGATGACCGGTGAGCCACGCCTGCTGAAATTGGCGTTCGGCCTACGCAAGCCCCGGACGCCGGTTCGCGGACGAGAGTTCGCCGGCGTCGTGGAGCAAGTCGGCCCGGAATCGACTGCAAACGTGGGTGATCGGGTCTACGGGATCGCCGGCGGAGCCTTCGCCGAGTACCTGTGCGCCTCGCCGAAGAAATACGTTCCCATGCCGTCGGCGCTGTCCTTCGTCGATGCCGCGGCGCTCCCCATCTCCGGGGTCACCGCGCTGCAGGCTATTCGCGATCATGCCAAAATTGCAGCGGGACAAAAGGTTCTCATCATCGGTGCGTCCGGCGGGGTCGGCTCCATCGCTGTTCGGATCGCAGTGGACGCAGGCGCAGTCGTAACCGCTGTGTGCAGCGAAGCCAAAGCCGCCTACGTCGAAAAGCTCGGAGCCAAGGAAGTTCTCGACTACCGCAAACCCTGGACAGGTGTATCCGGATTCGACGCCATCCTCGACATCGGCGGAGGTAACGCCCTGTCGGTGTTGCGGCGCATGCTCACCCGATCGGGTGTCCTCGTGATCGTGGGGGCCGAGACGGGCGGACCGATATTCGGCGGGATCGACCGTCAGCTTCGTGCAACTATGCTGTCTCCCTTCGTGAAGCAACGCCTGATCATGCAGTTCGCGAAAGAAGCCCGCAGTGATATCGAAGAACTCGGCCGGATGGCCACCGCCGGGACCTTCGAGAACATCGTCACCCGCACCTACCCGCTGAGCGAGACCGCGACGGCTCTCGAAGACCTGGCAAACGGCGTCATCTCCGGCAAGGCCGTGATCGAAGTGAGCTGAGAGGTCACCGAATGTGCACCCTCACACCGACTTCCCCGGTGGCGAACTCGGGACGTAACACGAACTGCGCGTCGTACTCGCCGCCGTGCTGGTGCCGGTAGGGGATCGGCGGTTCGGTGAACAGCCCGTCCAGTCGATGCAGCAGCTTGGATTTGCTGGCGTCGTAGTCGGATTCGGTCATCCTGTCGGCGCTGGGAATCAAGACCGGGTCGAGGACGGACATGCCTGTGTACCAGAAGAACCCGTGTTGAATGGGAAACAGCAGTTCGCCGAGTTCGCCGTTGATACCGCGAGGTGACACGGTGTGCTCACTGCCGCCCATGCTCGTGACGATCATCGCGCGCTTGCCCGCCATCAGGCCGTCCCCGTAGCGCTGGGTGCCGCCGGTCGTGCACCTGATGCCGTAGCCGAAGCCCTCGACGAACACCCGATCCACCCAGCCTTTGAGGATGGCGGGCATCGAGAACCACCACAGCGGAAACTGCAGTACGACGGCATCTGCTCGTCGCAGCTTGTGCTGCTCGGCTACGACCTCCGGGCTCAATTTGCCCGCGCGCAGCGCCGTCGACGACGCCGTTGCCACGTGAAGTCGGTCGGATGGGTCGTGGTCGTAGTCGGCGGCGTCGACGACGGGGTTCCAGCCCATCCGATAGAGATCGGATTCCTCGACCAGGTGGCCCAGGTCTGCGAGGTGTTTCAGGGCGGCATCGCGTAGTGATCCGTTGAGTGAGCGATGGTCTGGATGAGCGAATACCCACAGAATGTTCATGGATGCAAGCCTGTCAGCAGGGGAGATGCCAAGATAGTGGCTGAAAAGACAATATGTGAAAAAATTCGGCCATGGGTGCGCATCGGGTAGTCGTCTTCGTTCGCGATGGACTGCTGGCGATGGAGTTCGGCTCCGTGCATCGGTTGTTCGGGCAGGCGACGTCCGAGGACGGAACGCCGTTGTACGAGGTCACCACAGCCACCACGGTGCCCGGCCCAGTTCGGACCGATACCGATGTACGTATCGAGGTCTCACGTGGGCTGGGCGCCCTCAGAGATGCCGACACCGTGATCGTGCCGGCCTCCGATCTGGACTATCGATCGGAGCCGGACGGCGCCGATGGCGTATTGGGACTCATTCCGCCGGGGGTTCGTATCGCTTCGATCTGCACGGGGTCGTTCGTTCTCGCGGCAGCAGGACTACTCGACGGTCGCCGAGCGACCACACACTGGAAGTCCGCCGACGCTTTCCGTGCGCTCTATCCGCGGGTGCAACTCGAACCGAACGTGCTCTACACACACGACGGCAACATCCTGACTGCCGCGGGGGAGGCGTCGGGAATCGATCTGTGCCTGCACATGATTCGCAGTGACTTCGGCTCGGCCGTCGCCAACCGGGTGGCCCGGGGAACGGTGGTGCCGCCGCATCGAAGCGGTGGTCAGGCTCAGTACATCGACACGCCGGTACCCCGGTCGACGACGGGTTCGACATCGGCGGCGCAGGCCTGGGCGATCGAGAACCTGGACCAGCCGCTGTCGCTGCGGGTTCTTGCCTCGAAGCAGGCGATGAGTGTGCGGACATTCGCACGTAAGTTCACCGCCGATGTGGGGATGTCGCCCGCGAAATGGATTGTGCAGCAGCGGCTGCACCGTGCTCGCGAACTGCTCGAGAACACCGATCACACCATCGACAAGGTCGCCGCCGAAGCAGGCTTCGGGACGGCGACCTCGATGCGTCAACACCTGATGGCCGAGATCGGCGTCTCGCCCAGCGCATATCGTGCGACGTTCGCTGCGCACACGATTGCGCCGCCCATGAATCCACAGGCGGCGCAATCGGAACCGGTCAGGACTCTTTTTCGGCCTTGAAGAGCTTCTCGATGCGGTCGGCCTCGGCTTTCTTGCCCTCGGCGTCTTCCTGGTGTTCGGCGGCTTCGGTTAGTTCGGCCTCGGCGGGCGCTGCGGCAACCTTGGCCGACTTGTCGATCTGCTTCTTCTGTACTTTTTCCGCGTTCCGGGCGTTCGCTGTGCGTGAGGCAGCGACCGCGTCGGCCTGCTTCTTCTCGGCTTCGGCCTTCTGGTCAGCCTCTTTCGCGGCCTTCTGCTTACGCTGCTCGGCGTCCTCGCTGGCCTGCTGGGTCGATTCCTTGGCGGCGTCGACGGCGGCCTTGCGTTCGTTCTCCGCTGCCTCGCGCTTGGCCTCGAGCCTCTGCTTGGCCTCGGCTTCCTTGGCGTCCGCCTCGGCCTCGAGCTTCTTGGCCCGCGCGATCTCGTTGACGTGATGAATCTGCGCATCACCCTGTTGAACGGCTTCGTCGTCGCCGAGCATGCATCCGACCTTCTTGTCGAGCGTGCCGACAGTCCGCTCGTAGACCAGCCGCGCCGGTGCCTCGGTGCCCAGGGAGTTGACGACGTTGGCCTCGAACAATCCCAACGGAATCCGGACGAGCTTGTACTGGAATCTGAGAATGGTCAACGGTATGTCGAGAACGTTCATGTAGGTGCTCCTGTTCGGTGATTCGTGCGAGTGTCAGGCGTTACGGCGGGCGCGTTCGGCCTCAGCTCGCGCTGCCTCGGCCCCGCTGATGTCCTCGCTGTACTCGCGTGCTGCGTCGATCTTTTCTGCGGTCGCCTCGGCAACATCCGACTGGGCCTCGACGACGGCTTCGATCTGCTCGGCGCGGGCGTCGACCTCGGCTTCGGCGGTTTCGGCAGCGACCCGGCGGTCCTTGTCCTTCTCCGCCGCGATGCGCTGAGCCTGCTGCTCCCGGCGCGCTTCGTCAGCGGATGCGCGGGCGCTCTCCTCGGCTGCGTCCCGCTGCTGATCCGCACTGTTCTTCACTGCAGCCAGGTCTTCGCCGGCTTCAGCGGCCTGGGACTCGGCGGCCATTTCCGTCGCCTTCGCCTCTTTGCGTTCGCGGGCCTGCGCGCTCTGCAACTGGCCCTCGCTGGTGAGCGAATCATTGCCCGTCACGGCGCCGACCATCTCTTTCGCCTTGCCTTTGGCGGCGTCGAGCAGTCCCTTGCGGGCCTGTTCCGATGCGTTGTCGTCACTCATCTGGGTTACTCCTAGCGCATTCATTTCTCGGGTCCGCCGAACGGCGATGTGCTCACTGGTAACTACCCGGTAACGACATCGGGAAACCCGCAGGTCGACCCTCGTCGGAGGTCGGTCGTAAGCTCTCAGCGAGTACCGGCACGAGAAGAGGAGTTACATGCCCATTGCGTCAGTCAACGGGATTTCGCTGAACTACCAGGTCAAGGGTGCCGGCGATCTTGTCGTTCTCATCATGGGTACAGGCAGTCCGGGCAGGGTGTGGGAGCTGCATCAGGTTCCTGCCCTGCTGCAAGCCGGCTACCGCGTCTGCTATTTCGACAACCGCGGTATCGCCCCGTCGTCCGAGAGCATCGGCGGTATCACCATCGACGATCTCGTCGCGGACACCGCCGCCCTGATCGAGCTGGTTCGCGAGGACGACGAGAAGGCCGTCGTGGTCGGAACGTCGATGGGGTCGCGGGTAGCCCAGGAACTGACTCTCCGACGCCCCGAACTGGTCCGTAAGGCCGTGTTCCTGGCGGGTCACGCCCGGCTCGACCAGTTTCAAAAGACCCTCGGCGAGGGCGAGCGGGCCCTCGCCGATGCGAAGACGGCGTTGCCACCCAAATATGCGGCCGCCGTCACTGCGGTGATGAATCTGTCGCCGACGACCCTCGCCGACTCCCGGGCTGCCCGCGATTGGCTCGATCTCTTCGAATTCTCCGTGGCGCCGACTGCGCCGGGTGTGCGCGCTCAGCTGGGCATGGACGAGACCTTCGACCGCGCCGCTGCCTACGGCAAGATCGCTGTGCCGTGCCTGTCGGTGGGCTTCGAACACGACCGCATGATCCCCGCGTACCTCAGCGCCGAACTGGCGAAATCGATCCCCGACGCTCAGTACGTGGAAATTTCCGACGTCGGCCACTACGGCTACCTCGAGCGTCCCGACGCGGTCAACGCCGCGCTCCTCGAGTTCATCGGCAGTTGACCGCGTTGGCGGAGTGACCCAACGGCACGCACCGGTGAGATACTGTGCGTTGCTAGGGTCGGGAAGCGCTTCGGAAGTGAAGTCTGCCGATCCACTACAAACGTATGCGACGAGTGAGGCGAGATGAGTACCAATCCATTCGATGACGAAGACGGACGCTTCTTCGTGCTGGTCAACGACGAAGACCAGCACTCGCTCTGGCCGACGTTCTCCGACGTCCCGCAGGGTTGGCGTGTTGTCTTCGGTGAAGACACCCGCGCAGCATGCTTGGAGTACGTCGAGAAGAACTGGACCGACATGCGGCCACGCAGCCTCCGCGAAGCTATGGAAGCAGACGCAGCCGCACGTCAGTCGGCTGAGGGAAGCACCGAGGCTTAGTTCTTCTTCCTGAGCTCGACCTTCTTCTTCAGCTCCACAGGACCGCGCCGCCGACGAACAGTCGGTCGGCGCGGTTCTTCTCTGCGTCGAAGTGTCGGGCGCAGTAGTTCCTCGGTGCGCGCCAGAATCCGGGGCCGTCGCAGCGTGCGGGCGCCCCACTCACCGAGCGTGACGCCTGCCGCGAGAGCCACGCCGATGCCGAACGCGGCGAATAGTGCGCTGATGCCGATCAACAGTTGGTCGTTGATAATTGCGTACAAACCGCGGTACAGCGAATAACCAGGGAGCAGCGGCGTAATGCCGGCGACGGCGACGATGAGCGGCGGGATGAGGGCGCGACGCGCCATGAGACCACCGGCGAAACCGACGACGGTCGCCGCGAACGCGGATGCGATGACCGGCCCGGTGGAGAGTGTCTGCACGAGCAGGTAGACCAGGGCGCCGGCGAAGCCGCCGAAGAACGCAGCAGTCAGTGCGCGGCGTTCGGCGTAGCAAGCGAGCCCGTAGAACAGCGAGGCCATCGCCCCTGCTAATACCTTCGTGGGCACTTCTGCGATGTCTGGCGGCGGGCTGTTGCTGATCAACGGCAGGTCGTATCCGATGATCGCCGCCATCTTGAGCGAGGTCGCGACACCGCCGATGATGCCGCCCGTCATCATCAGGACTTCGAAAAACCTGGCCGACGCCGTGATCGGGGCGCCGGTGATCGCGTCCTGGACGGAGCCGACAAGCGAAAGCCCCGACAGCAATACCGTCACCCCCGCCGCGATCACCAGTGACGGCGAGATGCTGATGTTCAGCTGGTCCTGGAAGTTGAACAGGGTGATGGCAGGTGTGGCCGCCACGAATCCACCGACGAACTGCTGAAAGAAGAACGGCAGGCCGGCGCGATTGAGGACGCGGCCGAGACGGTCGATGACCATTGTCGTCAAGAAGCTCACGACGGCCACCAGCAGACCGCCGCCGACCAGGACGCCGACGGACGCAGCCATGCCGGACCACGCCAACGTCGCGGTCCAGCGGTTGTACGGGTGCGGGGCGGTGGTGATGCTCTCTAGAGTCGCGAGTGCCTTCCACGGCGGAATCATGTGCCGACGGACACCGCGAATGAGCCTGTCCACCGCAGCGAGGCGCGCGTAGTCCATCGAGCGGTAGCGCACGATGCGCATCGTCGTGGACGGCGGTCTCGTCGGACCGCGGTGCGCGCTGATGGTGATCGAGTTGTAAGTGACGTCGACGTCACAGCGCGCGAGGCCGTAGGTGGCGGCGATGTACTCGATCTGTGCGGCGGTGTCGATCGCCGACGTCCCCGACGCGAGCAGAACCTCGCCGGCGCGAACCGCGAGATCCAGAACTTCGGCTACGACGGCGTCGTCGGTGAGGTCGATGGGACGCAGCGGTGACGGTGCCGCCGTGGGCGTGTCGATGGTGGCGCGACGTTCGCCGGTAAGACGGCCGAGGGAGGCCGTCAAGTCTTGCAGGAAAGTCATGTCCGTCTTCTTCAGCAGGGGTGATCCTCGGACAAGGTACCTGTTTTCGCTGTGCGGATCGTGAGCGGATATGCTGGCCGAGCAACTACGCCTCCTTAGCTCAGCGGTAGAGCACTCGCCTTGTAAGCGAGCGGTCAACGGTTCAATCCCGTTAGGAGGCTCCACTGAAAATAGGGCCTGAACTGGCCTTTTGTATTATCTATAATGGGATTCGTTGCCGATGAGGCGAGCTCAGTGTCACAGAATGTCACAAGTGCCGCAGAACTCGCCGGAACAGCGGCTGGTGAGACTGCCTGCTCCTATGTGGACGGTTGCGGACAAACGCCGGTCAACGCGCATCGTCGGATGGCTCGTCGCGACGCCGGACGAGTGACTGCAAAGTGTCGGCTGCGCCCAGTAGCGCATGGTTCTGAGAATGGACGTAGGTGCGCATTGTGAATGCATTGTCCGAGTGCCCGAGCCATGCCGAGATGACGGCAATCGGCACGCCCTGAAGGTGCAGCAGAGTCCCACACGTGTGGCGGGCGTCGTGGAGGCGGATGTCGGACACCTTGCTGTTGATGCATAGCCTGCGCCAATAGTCGCTGACCGTATCGGGATGAAAAGGTCGCCCAACAGCGTCGGACACGACGTAGGTGCCGGGGCCGACGTAGGTCAAGCTCTTTCGTTCCACACCCTGCAAGCGGTGTGCAGTTTCGAGTGCGGATTTTAGGGCTGGTGTGAGGGGAAGCGTGCGCTTGGACTTTTCTGTCTTCGGAGGGCCCTCCACGACACGTCCATTGACCGAGACTCGCGTGTTGTTGATTGTCAGGCTGCCGGCGTGAAGATCGACATCGTTCCATCGAAGCCCGCATAGCTCACCGCGTCGGAGGCCGCTCAGAGCAAGCAGCCAAGCGTGGCCGTTCCGATCGCACGCCGATGCTTCCAGGAGGCGTTGCACTTCGTCCTCCGTGAATGTCTGCATCTCGACGTGCACACGGGGCGCGCGGTCGACGAGCGCGGCAACGTCTCGTACCAATCGCCCTTCTCGCATCAGCCCGGTGAGGACTGCGCTTACAAGGTTAAGCATCGGATTGATCGAAGTGGCCTTCCACGGACGTCGCAGTTGGCCATCGGGCTTGACCGAGCTGCCGGCTAACAGATCGTTCACCAGAGCGTCCAAGTGACCTTTGGTCAACTTCTGCACCGCTAGCGCGCCGTAAGTATCGCGCAGCGGTTGAAGGGCATGGGTGTACGCGGCTTTAGTGGACTCTCGTACGCGTCGTCCGGCAAGCCACTCAGCGCAAGCCTCCTCGACCGTGGTGGTCGAGGAGGGAACGAATGTCCCCTTCGAGACTTCCTCGAGCACCTTGGACAGGGCTGCGCGAGCGTCCTTCTCCGTAAGAAATCGACGACGCAACTGCGTCCGCTTCGACGCCCGGGTGCCGGTGGCGTCGGCACCACCAGCGTCGACGGTCATTTGATACCGCAACTCGGTACTGCCTGTAGACCGATTGGTGACGTAGATCTTCTTGATCTGTGGCGGCAGTTGCTGCCTAGCCATCCTCTTCGTCCTGCGTGTTCATGCCCAGTTCGGTCATCCGTCTAAAGAGCTCTTCCGAACGCCGTCGAGCATCCTCGTACAGGTATTGCATCGACTCGATGTGCTCAGCTGATTCATTCTTGGAAAGGCCGTTTCGGAGCTGCACCCGAGCACGCCGCATCGCCTTCAACGCATCAAGCCATTCACGAGTGATCCCAACGCGATCGTTCTTCGGGTCGAAGGTGTCACGTACCCACATCCCGAAAGGAGCGTCGGATTCCTCCTCGGTCCACTCGGAGCTCGGCCGCATCAGCCCAGCCTCCCCGCTGAACCAGCGAAGGGCATCGTGAGACTCCTGCTGGAGCCCTGGGAGTACTTCGACTCTTCCCTTGGGGAGGTCCGGATAGACCAGTTGTGCTGGTGAGACTCCCAGTGCCGCAGCCAAAATCAAGAGTTCCGAGACGTCCAAGCTCTTCTTGCGTCCGGTCTCCAAGTCCGCGACTACAGATCGCGAGATCCCCCACCCGAAGTCAACCGTCCTGTCGGCAAGCTTTGCTGCGGACAGAGCGGAGTGGTCTTTACCTCGAAGTCGGCGCACTTCCGAGGCGACCCGGGCAACGATCGATTCCGCCCACGACTGCGTCATGGTTACGCAGTCTAGCGGAGAATGGCTCCCCGTTGTGGGATGGCTACGTACTTGTTACTCTGTGGTGGAACCACGTGGACTGACCAGAAATGTCCTGCATAATGTGGCTCTACTACACAATTCAGTGGAGGTGCTGAAGATGCCCAGACGGTTGCTGTCTGTCCCGGAGGCTATGGCTTGCACGGGACTTGGACGTTCCAACTTCTTCAACAAGATCGCGTCGGGAGAAATCCGGAGCGTGAAGGTCGGCAAGCGCCGGCTGATCCCGGATACGGCCATCGACGAGTACATCGAAGGTCTCGAGGCACAATCCGATGCCAGCTCAGGCGTCGCGTGAGGCCCAGAGCCAATTGTCCCTCAGGAAAATGAAACGCCCCCGGAAGATCTCAGTGTTACCAGCACTGAGGCCGAGGGCGTCGAAACCACAACCCGTGAGGAAGGAGCTTCGTCACCGATCATAGAGCGTCTTGATAAGTCATTCAAGACATTTCGCCGAGTCACCGTTCTCCGCCCTCGATTTCGGTCAGGGGCCAAGCGGGCGATGACGCATGTCTCGACCCGCGACAGCGCGGTCGAGTTCTTCTGCTCGCGCCGCATAAACCTTGGCTACGGAGCTTCCTAGCAAGGCCTGATGTGCCGAAGCAGCGTCGTTTTCTGGCAGAGCCCGACGTAACACCAGCCTGCCGCCGGCCTGTGCACCCTTTGTAAATCCTCGGAGACCGGCCCCGAGGCACCACCAGCTCGACTGATCATCGAACAGGTGGCGATACCGATTAGCCACGCGCCCGCCGAGGCGCGGGGCTATCGGGCGTGGAGCGGACAACGTGGGTGCGGAAATTGGCTCAGGGGCCATGGGGGGTCCGAAGGGAACGAACGAAGTCCCTTGTCTTTCATACGTCACCACTATGGAGGTATCAGTTGAGCTTTCGATCCATCTGCAATGCTGACATCACTGAGTTGCCTGGCATGGCGAACCGTCATTCAGACCTCGATTTTTCAATCCTTGCCGCGCTCTTGCTCGTATCCGTTGTGTACGCAAAATGCTCGAAGATGCAACCACAGCAACACACTTGGTTGCTTGGGCACGAGCGCAACAGCCCGCCGGTGCAGGCCGCTCCCGCTAGCGGTACGGCGGCGTTGCCCGCCAGTCCCATGCCTGAATTACCCGCAAAGAGTGCCTCAGATGACTCGCTGGCGACGGGCGTCAAACATCCCGCAGTGGCCATACCTCCAATGCCTGCAAAGGATGAGAGTCAAGCTCGGGATGTGTTGTTGGTAAATGCTTTTCATGCCACTATGGAGCGTCTTTCGCTTATGGCACGCGACTCACGCATCGCGCCCCTTACCTGTAATTCACCCAACACTTTTACAGGGTGCGACTCATCCCTCGGTTCCAAGGCGTGCATTGCATCCCATTCCCGCTATACCGCCAGTTCGTCCTATTCATCCATGGAAAGTGAGACCCACCATGCCCGCTGACATCTTTGCGTTCTGCAACCAGAAAGGCGGGGTGGGCAAGACCACCACCGTCTTTCACCTCGCCTACGCCGTCGCCCAAGCGGGGAAGCGCGCGCTCGTTGTCGACGTGGATCCGCAAGGCAACGCCAGCACAGTCCTGACCAGGACCGAGCTCGAGAGCGACGATGTCGGTGTTGCCGACGTTCTCGCCGAGTCGTCGAACGCGACCATCGCCGACGCTGTCGTCCCCACCATCTGGCCTGGCGTAGACCTGGTACCCACGGTGCCTGGAAACGAGTCCCTGGCCTATGTCCGCGATCAATTGGTCGTCGCCGGCGCTGGCCGAGAACGGCGGCTTCGCGACGCAATCGACGTCGTACGGGGCGTGTACGACGTGGTCCTCATCGATTACCCACCCAGCCTCGATCTGCTGACCATCAACGCCCTTGTTGCGGCGCGCGCAGCCGTCGTCGTGACTCAGTCCGCGCTGTTCTCAGCCAATGGACTCGCGCGGTTACTGCGCACCATCGATTCAGTCAAGCGCAGCTACAACCCGGACCTCGACATGCTCGGTGCGATCGTCAACCTCCACGAGATCGCGACGATCAGCGGCCGAGAACAATTGGTCGAGATCGCCGCGAGCATCAACGTCCTCGGTGACGCCGTTCCCAAGCGGGTTGTCATCAAAGACTCGATGGAGGCCCAAACCAGCCTGTTCGACTGGGGGACCACACAATCTCGCAGCCTGTCCACGATCTATCGCGACACTCTTACGCTGCTCACGAAGGGACACCTGTGATGGCCCGGCCCGAACGTATGAAGAGCGCACTCGCCGGATCGAGCCCGGTCGATCCGCCGGAGAACTCGCGGCAGCCCCACGACACTGTTTCGTCGGCCGAGACCGGTGCGCAACCGTCACCGGACAACACAAAACAGAAGCGCTCGTACTACCTCTACCAGTCCACCGTCGACGATCTTCTCAACGCGGCCGAAGCGCTGTCCGCAACGCCCGGCGCGCCGCGGGGCCCGTCGGATCTCGTCAATGCGGCAATCGAAGACTACTTGGAGTCGTTGCGCAACAGATTCAACGACGGTGCGCCGTTCCCGCAACGAACGGGCCCCCTCGCACGAGGACCGAGAATCCGATGAGCCGATCACACTCCGCGGCAACCCCGTTGACAACGAAGCCGTCAGAGGTCGTTGCGCTACATCCAGCGATTCTGCAGTGGGCTCTCGCAACAGCCGTTGCGTTGACAGTTGGCATCGCCGGGGCGTCCTTCTGGCTCAGTTTCGCTGTGTTGCGTGATCTCGCGGTGATGGCAGGGATAGGTCCCGGTGAAGCCTGGGTGATTCCGATCGTGCTGGACGGCGCAATCGTCTCGACAACAGTGACAGCCATTGCGCTGTCGAATCACACGGACCACCGCACGATCAAGGGCCGTCGCTTCGTCGTCACGATCTTGCGTGTTGCCGCATCGGCGTCGATTGCGGGTAACTCGTACCACGCGGTGTTGACTGCGACATTGCTTCCGGCCGTGGTCTCGGCGGGTATTGCCACCATTGCACCTATCGCGCTCCTTGCCATGACTGAAGTGTTGGCTGTCATCCTTCGTGCGCCTCGCGGGGCCGCAGGGGAGGAGTCCGGGCTAAGTGCTGCAACAGAAGTGGTGGATTGGACAGATGCAGAGTTCAGTCACGAAGGCCACAGCCTGAGCGGGGATAATTCAGAGGGCGAAGACGGCTCGTGGGGAGAACAGGTCGACGCGGCGGACACGCACCGACGACCAGTAGACGCCCTCACCCCGGAAGTTGCAGAGACAGCGCGGCTTCGACACGCACACCGTGAATGGTCGTGGGCACGAATCGGTAGAGAAACCGACGGCTCCGTTGCATCGACCGCGATGCGCCGATATCGGAAGTGGGAAGAAGTCACCGCCGGGATCGTCGAGGGCCGCCAGGACGGGGAATCCGAGCTGGGTGACAAGCCAGCCAGCGAGCGTGATCGCATGTTTGCAGAATAGAAGTGCTGCCGCGACATCGAGCCTTGTTGCTCTCCGTTGCTCCCGCACAATCGCCCCAGACTGTTGATGGCTGGGAGGTTGTCGCCTCGGGTGGTTCAGCGTGCGTCGAAACGTGTGCTGCCCTGGGACCACCTCCGGCGGTCTCCGGATTGAGCTTTGCTGCGCTTCGCCCTGCAGAAAGAACTATTTCTTTCGCACATCTGGCTCCGGTCGAGCTTGCAACACCCTGACCCGTCTTACCCAACCCTGACTCCGCGTTGCTCCGGCCCGGTGGGCTCCGAAAACTTTTCAAAGCGCCTGCGGCTGAAAACTTTGCGGATCAGGGCCAGGACGCCGGTCCAGTGCGCCGCCTTCTCTCCTTCGAGCCAGATGACGGCGAAAGAAATTGGCAGAGCGAAAAGGCCGGGGGAGCCGGTCCCGCAACAGAAAGTGAGCCCGACATGCCGCAGAACGCTTCCAGCACAGGACGACGGACCACTGCCGCACACAATGCCCGGACTACCGGAATTGTCACCCACACCACGGTTTTGGTCGCCGGACCCCAGCAGGCCACTATCACCGCTACCTCCGCGGCCACCGACGAAGCGCAGATGATCGTCGCACTCGGTCACGTCATGATGACTTTCCGAAGTGCCGAAACAGTTTCCGCGGTCATCACCGGGTTCGCCACCGTCCGCGCCGCACTTGCCGGAGCCGATGGACAAGCCCCCCATCCCGCCCAACCAGGCGCAGAATTCGGCGCCGCCGCGATCTCTGTCCTGTGGCTCGACAGCCCCGAACACACTGCGGTGCCGCACCACCGCTACAGCTCCGAACAACGTCGTACCATCCACTGGGTAGACCTGCATATGGGACCTGTGACCTGGCGCATCACCGACCGCGTCGGCTACGACACCCTGATGGCCGAACTCCGACGCGTTCACCGTGCTGCCGTTGGTGTCTTTCTCGACGGCGGACGCTACCGCCGCGACCCCGCCAAACTCCTCGATGTCTTCGACGACGTCTGATACCACACGTTCGGCCCCAACCCCGGGGCCGAACGTCGTTTATCCACAGGCTGACTCGACGCCACAGTTATCCACAGCCTCGCCTGATCGGTCTCCGCATCGAACGAATCGTTGCGGACCTCGTGTGACGCTCGACGACAAGCAACTGGGCCGGCACGAGCGACAAGGAACCAACGATGATCACCTGGACAGTCACCACACACCCCGAGGACAACCCCGAGATCCTTACCGCAACCGGAGCGGAACCCAACCTCGAAGTTGCGAAACGCGCCGCCGCCGATGCCGTCCGTATCGCCCTCCTCGACGCACGCGAGCACGCATCGTCCGACAACGGCAGCCCGCCGTCCTACCTCGTCACACTCGACGGAACCTGTGCCCTCATCATCGGACTCGGAAGCTGCAGGCCCGAGAACTACAACGCCGTCCTCGACAGCCTCGAGCAGTTCGACGGCTCTGCGCCACCGAACCTTCTCTACATCTGACCTACACCTCCGCAAAATGACGATGAACGCGGCAGGACCAAGCAAAGCGCCACCGGACTATCGAATCCAGTTCTCCCGCAACAGACCCGCAAAGAGAAACGAGGCAAACAGATGACCCCGTTGAGAGCAGTCGAACCCGCCGACGACGAAGATCACGCTGATCTGACGGACCATCCGGAGACGGCACCGGAAGCACTGGTCATCTGCGCACTGATGTGGCTGCAGGACACCGAAGAGGCTGCCCGCATTTCAGCAACATTGCAGGCCAACGATTTCCACGATCCCGTCTATCGCGAGCTGTACGGCATCGTGCAGGAGCTGATCATCGACAACCTCCCACACGACCCCGCGAGTGTTCTGGGCGTCCTTGTCCGGTCAGGTGCCAGCGGACACCGCGGTGCACGGCTGCGTCGAACACTGACCGACGTCACCGCAGCGAACGCATGCGGAGCATCGGCAAACGAATACGCCGGCATGGTCCTGTCGGAAAGCTACCGACGTAGCTTCTTCGACGCCGGAATCAGAATTCAGCAGCTCGCCGAGGAAGCGCCGGAGGAATTCCTGTTCGACCAGCTCGTCGAAATCGGAAGGGCGCAACGTGAAGCGACGAACCGCCTGAACGCCTTCCGCAGCGGCAGCACACGATGACCGCGCGGGAAGGGCCAGAGTCGGGCGAAGAGCGGCGTCGAGCTGCTGTCGCTTCTGCACGATTGGCCGCCGTCGATGTCGAGCATCTGGATCCAGACGCAGTCGAGGACCTCGCTGTCGGGCGTGAGGTAGAGGACGCGCTGGCCGCCGGCAACACACTGAGTGACGTCGCGCTGTCCATCGGTTACACCGAGGCCGTCGCCTCAGACCTTTTAGGCAAGTTCCGAGCGTTCCGCGAGATTCTCGCGGCGCGCAACCAGAATCCCCTGTTCTGAGCAACTTTCCACGCACACCTCGCATTGCCGCTATGACTCGAAGAGGCCGCCACCATGAACTTCATCCGCATCGACACAGACCGAGGGACCCTCTACGGGCCATCCTTCGCCGAGACGTTGACACACTTCTTCGGACAGAACCAGCACGTCGAATGGGACTGCCACAAGCTGACCGCCGGATACTCCGGCGGGCGGTGCACAGTGTCGACTGCAATCCGAGTGCATCACCGTGGACAGTGGATCGTCGCTGCTCGATCCTTCGGCTCCCGCACCGTCGACGCGATTCCCGAGTGCGCAGTTCGCACCGAATCAGAATTCGCTACCGCACCGTTCGACGCACCCGCGTTGCCGCACTGGGTGTACGAGTGGGCACATGAACTGCTGGTCTGAATTCAGGGTATAGATCGACCGGCACAGATCGAAGCGAACTTGCTACGTCGCTGAAGCAGAGCGCACCCGTGCACCGAGCAACGTTCGGCCCGCGCCGCAAACTCGGCCTCTCGCCGAAACTTCGACGAGTTGTCAACGGGTGCTGCGCAGCGCGCCGCACTCGCGGCAAATCAGAGCGAACAGGGAGCCGCCCGCTCACGTCGACGCAGGCGGCTCACCCGCCTGTCAGTGTGCGGCGTTGTACGCCTCTTCGATGTCGGCCGGGATGCGGCCGCGTTCGCTGATCTCGTAGCCCTGATCGAATGCCCACTGCCGAATCGCCCGCGTCTGCTCCGGATCACGCTTGCCCGATCCGCCGGCCGCTGTCGCGGCCGACGCGGCAGCGGGGGTGGGCTTGCGCTTGCGGCCACCGACTCGCGTCGCGTGTCCGACGTAGTAGTCGAGCTTCCTGTGAAACTCGTTCGCGTTCTTCGCCTTCAGGTCGATCGAGTACTCGACGCCGTTGATCGCGAATTCGATCGTTTCGCCGGACTCGTCGTCGATGACCGACCCGTCGATATCGTCCACCAATTGGGTTGTCACTCGTCTTGCCACAGCCGAAAAACCTTTCATCGACACATTCGCAATGCGCAACCGCATTCTTATCTATGAGCGTAACCAGCGCCGATATCCGCGCTCTTCAGCGACACGGCAATTGGCTACGGCACCGTTTCGCGCACCTGCGTTGCTTCGCTTGGCGTGCGCCTGAACGGATGGCCTTCCGAGCTGACACGCACGCCACAGCTCGACCGTAGAACACCAAACGCGCATCTGCGCAGACGCTACGAGGCTGAGATGGCGCGGAGCTTTGAAGGCGGGTCGAGAAACAGTCAGATCATGCCGCAAGCTCGCCACGTGATGAAGCTTCGACGATCTATTGGGAGGTGCTGCGCAACACGCCGATGGCAACAGTAACGACTACGGCAAACATGATCGACGCAATAAACAAGCCGATGCGAAACACGCCGCTGGCGATGACTCCCGTTGCCCGCAGGGGAGCGAACCGCCAACCTGACTCGGACTTCCCAGCGCGCCACAGCGCTCCTACGACGATCAAGCCGATGATAATAAGTGCGATCACGATCGTTCACCTCCTACCTCGAGTCGATTTCAACACCAAGACAACGACATAAATATTCCGCCGTAACGATGTGCAGTGGGCGCGCGTTCTCATGGCGTTCTCGAACAACCGTTGTGTGGCACTGAGTTAGAACCTTCGATGTGTGCAGGCGTGAAGCCTGCGGCGTGAGCTCCGCTCGTTTGTCAGGCGATGCTGCGCGCGCCCTCTCCATCCGCCCCCGCGTCTCCATCCACCGACAGCTCTACAGTCGCAGTTGGTGCAGAATCGCGACGGCCTTCGACATTCTCCTCGGTGCTACGCGATCCACTCGCGTCATCCTCTGCATCCGGATGAACATCGGGCATGGCGGTCGCACGTGACACCATCGTCGACTTGACCAACCGCGTCGCCTCCGGCACCGAGAGATCCACCAAGGCAGCGATACTGGCGTATGTTTCACCGCGGTTCTTGAGCTTCGCGAGTGCTCCAGCGCGTCTCTCATACGCCGCAGCAAGTTTGGCTTCCGCGTCCCGCTGCAACCGCTCGATCCTCGAGGTCACATCGTCGTTGATCCTTTGTTCGTCGCGGGTGGCATCGAAATATGAAATCAAATCTTGCTCCTGATTCTTCAAACACAACTGTGCCTCTGACAGCCGCTGCGCATTCGCTCGCCGAGCCCGTTCCCGAGCACTGACCGGTCCATTGTTCGAGGGAGTCATACGAGACAGGCTACTGCCAACATGATGGCCGGCGAAAGGGTCATACGCACCCAGCGTCGCCCTGATCGAGCTGTCTCGCTACAACTTTCGTCCCTCACCGTCCATGCACGTTCTAATTCGTCCGGAATGCAGATGCTGTCAACTTCGGATTTTCTGTAACCGTTTGCGAAATAACAAACTAAACGCTACACACCTCTTGCACTATTAGTGTCCATGGGCGGAATCTGCGTACT
The DNA here is from genome assembly GCF_020889545.1 of Rhodococcus sp. I2R. Classification (NCBI taxonomy): domain Bacteria; kingdom Bacillati; phylum Actinomycetota; class Actinomycetes; order Mycobacteriales; family Nocardiaceae; genus Rhodococcus; species Rhodococcus sp. I2R. The sequence goes on along the minus strand of NZ_JAHUTG010000023.1, from coordinate 31,479 downwards.
ATCGCGACTGTGCCGCGCGATTCAGAAGCAGATTTCGAGCGAGATCGGCCCGTGAGATCTCGTCGCACACCACCTCTTCGTCGGCAGTGCCCGCGATGATGACTGTTCACGCGCTGCACGCGGGCGACGGCTACACCTACCTCACCCGCGAGGTCGCCAGCGATGACATTCGCCGCGAACGCGGCCAGGACCTCACCGACTACTACGCGGCCGAAGGCACCGAGCCGGGCATCTGGGGAGGGCGGGCCTCGGCCGAGCTCGGGGTGTCCGGGTACGTCCGCGAGGACCAGATGAAAGCGCTGTTCGGTGAGGGCCTGCACCCTGAAGCCCAAGCGTTGATCGAGGCCGCCGTCCTCGACGGCACGAAGGCGAACGCGGCCATCGAGAGCGTGCGGCTCGGCCGCAAGTTCGCGAGCTTCCGCAACGAGGTGCCGCTGATGAAACGCATCCGCGCCGAGATCGACAACGACCGCGCCGCCGGCGGAAAACCGCTCACCGCCGACCAGTGCCAGCAGATCCGCTACCGCGTCGGAGCCGACGAATTCCACCGCGAAGTCGGGCGATCACCGGCCAGCGAAGCAGAGCTCGTCCGCTACATCGCCTCGCAGCAGCGCCGCGAACGCCAACCCGTCGCCGGCTACGACTGCGTGTTCACTCCACAGAAATCGGTGTCCGTTCTCTGGGGCCTGGGCGACGACGACACCCGCGTCGCGATCGAGCGCGCACACAGCGCCGCGGTGAGCGACGCCATCGGCTGGGTCGAGGACAACGCCTCCTACACCCGGGTCGGCAAAGCCGGTGTCGGACAGATCGAATCGACCGGCCTGATGTACACCCGGTTCGATCACCGCGACAATCGCAACGGTGACCCGAACCTGCACACCCACGTCGCGATCTCCACCAAAGTGCACGGCGTCGACGGCAAATGGCGCAGCCTGGATGGCCGCGTGCTGCACAAGCTCGCCGTCGCCGCATCCGAGCGCTACAACACCCTCATCGAGGAGTACGTCACCCGCGAGCTCGGCACCGTGTTCGCCAACCGGCCCGGCACCGGAATCAACAAACGCGCCGTCCGCGAAATAGAAGGCATCCCCACTGCACTGCTCAGCGAGTTCTCCCGCCGCGACGCCATCGAGTCACGCATGGAAAAGCTCGTCTCGGACTACCGCAAGACCCACGGCAAAGACCCCTCGACCGCGACGCAGATGCGACTCGCCGACCAAGCGACTCTGGAAACCCGCAACGAGAAAGCACCCCCGAAATCGCTCGGTGCCCAACGCGCGGAATGGCGCGTACGCGCACTCGACGTCGTCGGCCGACGCGCCCTGAACTCCGCCCTGAAGAAGAGCACCGGGAACACGATCACCGTCACCGAAGCCGCCTCGATCGACCACCGCGAGATCGCCCGCACCGCAGTCGCACGCATCGCACAGCAACGCTCGAGCTGGAACCGCTGGCACATCCAAGCCGAAGTCCAACGACAACTGCGGCCACTGGTGTTCGGCACCGCGGCCGAGCGTGACGCGGTCGCCGAGAAGGTCACCGAAGCCGCCCTCGGCGCAGAGTCCATCCGATTGACTCGCCAGGTCGACGCGATCCCGGCAGCGCTGCAGCGCAGCGACGGTGCGTCGATCCTGACCGTTCACGGCAACGAAACGTACACCAGCGCAGCGATCCTCGCCGCCGAACACCGCCTCGTCGGTGCCGCCCGCACCCCGACCGCGGTGCTGGCACCCGCCCACGCCTACACCGCAGCCCTCGCCGCGCACACCCAACGCAAGGGCTGGGACGTCGGCGCGGACAAGAAGGCACTCGTGGAGCACTTCCTGTTCTCCGGGGCCCTCCTGGCCGCCGGCGTCGGTCCGGCCGGAACCGGCAAGACCACCGCCATGCGCGTCGTCGTCGACGCTTGGCGTAGTACCGGATACGACGTGATCGCCCTCGGACCGTCCGCGAAAGCCGCCGACGTCCTGGGCACCGAACTCGGGGTCACCGGCCGCACCATCGACGACGTCCTCACCCGCTACGAGAACGAACTCGACACCGGCATCACCCCGGGCGCGATGATCCTCGTCGACGAAGCAGGCATGGCCTCGACACACATTTTGGACCGGCTGACCTATATCGCCGCCGAGCACGGCGCAGTGGTCCGCCTGCTCGGCGACCCACAGCAGCTCGCCGCCGTCGATACGGGCGGCGCACTGCGCCTGGTCGCCCGATCGAGCGCGGCACCGGAGCTGGTCGACGTCCACCGCTTCCGCGACAAGGAAGAAGCCGAGATCTCCCTGCGTCTACGTGACGGTGACACCTCCGTCGCCGCCTGGTACGCCGCGAAAGACCGCGTGCAGCACGGCATGGCCGACGACCTCGCCGAGAAAGTCTTCATCGCCTGGGCGAAGACCTCGGACACCGACACGACGTCGCTGATGATCGCCAACAGCAACCACGCCGTCCGCGACCTCAACGACCGGGCCCGCACCGAACGACTCGCCAAGGGACTGGTCAAGAAAGGCGGTAACGACCTCTCCGACGGACTTCGCGCCAGCGCAGGGGATCTCATCGTCACCCGCCGCAACGACACCAGCCTGCGCGTGACCGGAACCCGCGGGGAACGCGTGCGCAACGGCGACCTGTGGACGGTCAAGACCGCGCACCGCGACGGATCGCTGACCGTGCGCCACCTCGAACACGGCGGGCGCATCCGACTGCCGGCAGACTACGTCAAAGAGCACTGCGAGCTCGGTTACGCCGCCACCATCCACCGGTCGCAAGGCATGACCGTCGACCAGGTCCATGTTCTCGTCGACGACACCATGAACCGTCAAGCCCTCTACGTCGCCCTCACCCGCGGCCGCGAGAGGAGTCAGCTGTACGTGCCCATCGACCGGATCGTCGACCCGCACCTGATCCACGTGCATCCGGACAAAAAGATCGCCGACGAAGTCGTGCGGACCATCATCGGCCGCGACGGCGCGGACGTCTCGGCGACCGAACAGCAACGCGACGCCGCAGTCGCGCACCGCAAGCTCGACTACAACGTAGGCGGATACGAGTACGCGGGAGAGCTCATCGACGCGCACCGCATCGAAGCGATCGTCCGCGAGAACATGGGTCCGGAGTTGGCGAACACGATGATCGCCGAAGCCGAATGGGACACCTTCGTCCACCAATACCGCCGCGCCGAGCAGCTCGGCCTCGGCGCCGCCCACACCCTCGCCGCCGCACGCTCGGAGCGAGAACTCGCCAGCGCAGACTCCGTCTCCGCCGTCATGCACTGGCGACTCGAAAAGCACATCGAGAACGGCGCGGACGAGATGCACGCGTGGACGCAGAGCATCGAACCGGCGCTGCGGACACAGTTCGGTGAGCACGCCGAGACCATCCTCGGCGACGATGGGGCGTGGCCCGACCTCGCCGCCCATCTACGCAATGCCGAACGCGCAGGCAAAGACCCCCACGCCGCGATCGTGGAACTGCGGCGCGGTGTCACCGACCCCGACCCGAGTGCAGCGGATCTGCTCGACGAAGCCGAACGGCGCTGGCCCTTCGGCCGAGAGGCACGCGACCACAGTGCCCCGAGCTGGGTGCTGCCGCCGATGCAGGACCGCGAGGGAATCGACCCCGAACTCGTCGCTTGGAGCCGCCGCCGCTACACCGAGATCGCCGAACGCACCCGCGAGCTCGGACAGCACGCCATCGACGAACAACCCGCCTGGACCCGCCACCTCGGCGAGGTTCCCGACTCCGGCGGTGCCCGACTGCGCTGGCAGGTCACTGCCGGTCAAGTCGGGGCCTATCGAGAACAATTCGGCATCGACACCGATCGCACTCTTATCGGAGACCGACCCGAACACGGGGAAGCGGCCCGCGCGTGGGATCAGGTCAACGCCCGCATCAAGACAGTCACCGCGCCCGTAGCGGTGCCCGCACACGCAGGCCCCGGACAGCAGCCGGCACCGTCCCTGCAACCCGCGAGGCCCGATCCGATCGTCGACACGGACCGCGCGCGACGAGAGGCCGCCGAGCAACGCGCGGCAGAACAACGCCGCCTCGCCGAGCAACACAAAGCCCAACGCCGCGAACAACTACGACAACAGGCCCGGCGACCCGGACCGACCCGCGGCCCACGCATCTGAATAGGTTGTCCGAACAGAAGATGGCCCTGACCACCACTCCATAGGAATGGTGGTCAGGGCCGTCCAGCAGCGGAGCCGACGTCGCGCGGTCAGTCCGTGCTGCCCCCTCCACACGCATCGCTGCAGTCCTGGCTACCGCAGCTGCCGTTGTTCGGCGCGGCCAGGGCAGCCCGCGCGCGCCCAACGAGACCGTCGGGACCTCCGCACGCGTCGCTGCAGTCCTGGCTACCGCAATTGCCGTTGTTCGGTGCTCGCAGCGCCACCGAATGCGGGGCGTGTGGGGGGACATTCCCGCCATCGGTCGACGTGCAGTCGTAGCCGCCGACGTTGCAGGTACCGCAGTCGTAGACGAACTTGCTCGCCCACAACTCCTCGTCCACGAGCCATCCGAACTCACGCAGAGCATCGACTGTCCGGTGCGAATGACCGGTGCCGTAGTCGACTCCGGCCTCGTCGAACGGCGCGTGATGGATATAGCGGCCACCGGTCTCCTGGCACCACGCGGTGTATTCACGTGTGTACAGGATGAAGTTGTGCCAACCGATGTCGACGAGCGAACTGGGCGAGAACCCGATTCCGGGGTTCTTCGCAACCAGCGTCAGGAATCCGATCGTCTGGTGCACGATCCGTTCCGCCACCGCGGTCCGGTGCTCACCCTGGATCTCCGAGGATACGCGAGCGTTGAACTCGTAGTCCTGTTCGACTCGCTTGACGAGACGGAGGCGAAGTGCCTCGTCGATGGCCAACGTACGTCGGTCGACTACCTCAGCCGTCTGCGCCGGCGACAGGGCGATCTCACCACCACCACCGCCACATGCACTGCAATTGTCGTGACGGTTCACAGGCGTGTTCTCCATGGAAATGTCCTTTCGAGTGCGAATTATTCTCCGTACTTTCCCGATATTCCGATAGGTCCGAAAGTCGAGGCTCGTTCGAAGAGGATTTCAGGCTGACCGCCGTTGGTTGCCTTATTCCTTTGTAGTGGATCGAGTAATTGCAGCGAAAGGATTTCAGGGGTTGTAAGTGCTCGGTATAGGCGGCTACTGGCACTGTCGGGAACTACCGAAATGATCGGCACTGCCGGATGGTGGCCGGTAGTGCCTGATACTGGCGGTAGATGGGACTACCGGACTGTTCCAACCTGCCCTTTCGTGACTAGCGATCGAAACACTGGCATAATCGCTCTATCGACAATGCGCCGACAGCGGCGTATTTGCCAGGAGGTTCGGGTGGATAAGAATAATGAGCTATTTCTTGCATATCTCCGATTGGAATTTCACTCGACTCTTCAGGAGGGATTCGCGGACAAAAGGCGTTCGCCGTACAATTTCACGGACTCGAAGGCATTAGCGCACAGGAGATATCCCGGCCCCAAGCATATGGCGGTCTGGTGGTACCTAGCGCACATGCCCGAGGGCTCCACCCTCGCCGACGCACTCAAGGAGACCACCAGTAAGTCGGCCGGTTATCGAACGCTCGAAAAGACATCGGCACAGATCGGGGCCTACATCGACGGGATCGAAGCGATGGAGCCCAGTCTCATGCGCGACCTCTGTACCGGACTCCGGGCCGACGAGGCGCAGACATCGTTCATGATGGGCCTCACCGGGGCGTCCGGAAGTAAAGCGACGGAAGCTGGTACAGACGCTATCTACGCGCGACTCCGGGAAGCCCGCGAGCCGGACATCATCGAGCCCGAGGGACCAACCTTCAGTGTCTCTATTTTCGGTTTTGGCGGTCCGCCGCGGGTCATCGCGGCGATGTTCATTGCGATGGTGCTGGTGCTGGCCGTAGCGCTGGCGCAGTACACATGGACTGAACTAGGGTCCTCTCGCACCGCCGCCTCGGCACCCGGCCCGGGGCTTTACGACCCCGGCCTCGGTAACGTCGCTTTGGTCGCGTTTCCGAGGGAGGGCGACGATCCCGCGACGGATCCGTTCACGGTGGACGACATCGGCTTCTCGGTCATCGCCGACCAGGACGATGAAGCTCCTGTCCTCAATCTTCAGGTCGACGCCAGTGCGAACCTCACCCAGGACGGACACGAGGGCGGCATCGTTCCAATCCGCATCATCTTTCACGCGCCACCAGCATCGGCGACGGCAGTTGAAGAGAACCCAGGGCTCCCACCGATCGAACTCAGCGCCAATGTGGAGGTCTTTCAGAGGAAGCCGGGCGACCCTCCGCAGACGGTCTATGCCCTTGAGGCCGACCGTGACGTGGAGAGGATCTGGGACCTGCCGACCAAAAAAGGGTGGTGGGTCTCGCCAGTAGTCGAGAACTCGGGGCCCATCCAGCCGTGGAAGTTCGGCGCCAACATGAAGGTCGGCTGGGCGCACGGAGACACCGTCGCAGAAGCCGGGACGGAACTGGGTATCCGAACGTATCTGCTTCCGTGTGGCCTCAGTGAACTTAAGATTGAAGCGAGTCTTCACATGCGTAACGCCCCGCTCATGGACAGTGCTATTCGTCGAATTAACGTCTCGGTCGACAAGAAGTGCGCGACCTGACGCTCGGAGCGAGCGGACAATCCGAGTTCTCTCGCCTGAACCGGAACCACTCACCCTGACCACCGACTACACGCCGGGCGGGTTGACGTGTAATCGGTGGTCGGGCTCGGCAGACCCACAGTGATCGTGCACCGACCCTGCCGTATCCGGGCGGGATGTACGGACGAGTGGCCGATCGAGCGATGTAGGTCCGCAGCTTCATAAGGGGATGAGGTCAGGTGTAAGGAACCCAGGCACCCATGCGGGCGTTGAAGGTCCATTCGATGCCCTCGAAGCTCACGGGGCTGTCGGGGTCGGCGGGGTCGAGCGGTTCGGCGAGGCCGGAGTCGATGGCCATGTCCATGTCGTCGGCGGGGATGGTGCGCACTTCCTCGGCCGCGGTGACGTCGACGACCGGTGCCGGCGGGGCTGGTGATGGTTCGGGGCGGGCGTCGACGTCGGCGTCGACGAACTCCTCGATGCCGGCGAGCGTGGCCGGCGGCGACGGCCGGTGCGCACACCGATCGTGGGTGCAACTGTCGAAGTCCGAGATGTCACGGACACGCGCCATGAGCGGCCGGAACCACTGGGTGTGCCAGGCGGTGAGGTCGTCCCGGTACTCGTCACCGCGGTAGTAGGCATCGGTCCATGCCGCCATCAGGGCGCTCAGTTCCTCGACGACGGGATCGTGGCGGTACCAGCACGGCGGGATCTTGGTGCCGAGCTCGTAGCGCTCGCGCAGCCACGTGGTCCAGTCGATCAGCTCCGACCACAGGGCCCGCGCCTGCTCGGCATCGAGGTAGCGCCAGGTGAACCGCGACGGCACCAATTCTTCCTGCTCTGCCCCCGGTGCGGTCACGATAGCGTCGTCCCGTCACTGACCTTGTCGAGCACCACCGCGCCGGACCGGACCTTGGTACAAGGCGCGGTGCCCGATGCCACGATCTCGTCGAACACCTTCTGCGAGCGCAGCACCGCGGCACGTGATGGTTTTTCGTCCCACACCGTCGGTAGATGCACCAGGATCGGCGGCGCGGTCCGGTAGATCAACAGACCCTGGTCGGGGTCCATCTGGCGGATCTGCGCCGGCGACATCACCGGTACCTCTCGCAGCGTCGGGCCGGACTGGGCGTTGCCGGAGGGCTGCCACTCGTATCGGTCGCCGAGCATCTTCGAGATCGCTTGCAGCTCGTCGCCTTTGAGGCCGGGAAGGATCAGGCGGGCGGGGGAGTTGTCGGCGAACATCTTGCCGGCGACCGCGCCCCAGCGGAGCTTGTTCTGCTCTTCGTTGTGGGCGTAGGCGTGGATGGTGATGCCGCGGCCGCCCGAGTCCGACATGAGATCCGGCAGTCCGGGAATCGGGGCGACGTTGTTGACTTCGTCGAGCTCGAATCGGATCGGGGGATCGAAGCGGCCACCGGGCAGGGACTGTGAGTGGCGGTCGGCTAGGTAGTGCACTTCGCTGGCCAGGGCTGCGATGAATGGTGCCGCAGAATTGTCTTTGCCCTTGGACACCAGATACAGCGTGTCCGTGCCGGATCGAATGAACTCGTCGATGTCGAACGACTCGCGCATCGGGACGTCGACGGCTCTAAGCAGTGCGGGGGAGGCGAGCGGGGCGAGGAGTCTGCTGGCCGCGCCGATCATGTCGTCGGAGGAGTCCGATCCGGAGTCGAGGATTTGGCCGAGTTCGGCTTCCCAGCCGGGCATCGTCCGCATGAGGATCTCGCGTGGTTCGCGGCCTTTACGCGAGTTCACCCACACGCGCAGCGTGGCCAGGTTCGCGCCGCTGATCGCGGCCGCGTGCAGGTAGCAGCGCAGCAGAACCACTGCTTTGTCTTCCCAGTAGCCGCCGTTCTTGGTGTCTCCCATAGGCATTGCCGACACCAAGCTCTGTGCGCGGCGGATGGCCACGTCCGGATCCTGGCATCCGGAGAGGATCGACCAGCGGATCGGGTCGGGCCATCCGGTGATGTTGTCCGGATCGAAGATCGATACTCGGCCGAGCGCGGCGCGGTGCTCGTACGTCGCCGAGATCAGGTCCACTTTCGTCGAGGTCACCAGCAGTGCACCGGGTGCGTCCATGCAGCGCTGATACGCCACGCGCCAGGTCTTGCCCGAGCCGGTGACGCCCTCGACGAGCATGCAGTCGTTCTGTTTGATGTAGACGACCCTGTCGGGGTCGACCATGTTGCGGCCCAACGCGATCGCGACCTCGCTCGCGTCCAGCTTCGAGGCCCGCGTGCCCTTCAACGAGGAACGGGTGGCGACGGCAGCGGTGCGGACACTCTTCTCGTCGATGCCTGCCCGGGCGAGCTCATGTCGGCCGGCGAAACCACGTTGCGCCTGACCGCGGTGGTGCTGCCAGTCGTCGATCTCGGAGCTGATCCACAGGGCCACGGCGGTATACAGCGCACCGAGCACCAGAATGCACACCCAGGTCACCCACGCCGGACCCGGCTGCGCGGTCGCCGGCCACGCGGCCGCGGGGTCCGACGGGTTCGTGGCCAACCCGCGGAAGATCGAGAACAGCTCACCGAAGCTGGTGGGCATCGCGATCACCGTGCCCGAGACCAGCGAGGAGACCATGCCGCCGCCGGCGACAGCGAACACCAGACCCACGATCAGAGCGGCACCGACCCAGACCTCGGACGGAACGAACGGATCGCTGGGCCTACGGGGAGGGGATTGCATCGCACTCATCGAACTGTCCTGTCGTCGGTAAAAGGGACACGGCGGGAGTAGCTTTCGAGCACGTGCAGCTCGGCGGCGAGACCGACGGCGCAGTCCGCGTCGGCGACCGGGTCGAGGGCGGCGAGGTTGGCTCGAAGTCGGGTGATCCGGATGTAGCGGGCCACCGCGGCGGCGTCGGTATCGGAGATCGGGGCGGGATGGGTGATCTCGTACCGCCCCTGGTCGGGGAGGTATGTCACGGTGGCCGGGCTCCGTTGGCCACTGCGCTCGGTGATCGAGCGGGCGAGGTCGTGCGCGAGGCGGTGCGCGAGGTCCGGTGCCCATTGTCCGAGCAGCAGTGTCGAGTTCGGCAGCGGGTCGGGCCGGGTCGAGAGCACGCGCACATCGACGCCGGCCTCCACTCCCACGCTGCCCTGCCACTGGATCGGCAGGGTGACCTCGTCGACGGCGGCACGCAGGTAGCCCGGTGCCGGTATCCGCGCTGTGCGGACGCCGGCGGTGTAGGCCGGGATGGTGGCGAGTGCGCAGGTGATCTCGCCGGGGGGTGCCGGACACACAGACGTCGTCGTGTCCCTCGGCAGCGATGGTGACGGTGATCCCGGGGACACCGGCGTCGATGGCGGCGGCATGGCTGACGGCGAATCGTGTTGCGGCCGAAAGGGATACGAACCGCCTCTCCCCGCTCGCGCAGGTGTCGTCGTACCCGATCGGGGCCGGCGAGCTCACGTACACGTCGATGGTGCGGGAACGCCGGGCCGCTGACGGTGAGGGCGATGAGGTGCTCATGCTGGCTTGACTCCTTTGACGGCGGCGTCGGTGTCGGTGAGGGCGATCTCCTGCGGGGAGCGGACGTGTTCCATCAGGATCGGATCGGACGAGCCGATCTTGACCAGGCATTCGCCCTGTCCCAGGCCCATGATGATGTCGATGGACCCGGGCGGGAGGTGATACATCTCGGCTGTCTCGCGGGCGTCGTCGAAGCGTTCCTGCGCGAACAGGAACACGATTCCCGCTTCCTGCATCAGGGCACGGGCGGGGGAGTCGTGGGACATGTCGGAGGGGTGATGGAAGGCCGAGACGGTCGACAGGCCCAGTCCGCGGGAGAGTTTCATGTTCGACCGGAACACCGCGCCGGTCGATCCTTCGGCGACGTGCCAGCCTTCCTCGACGATGAGGATGGTCTGCTTGGACACCGACGAGCGTGCCGCGAGCAGGTTCGCCAGCCAGGTGTTGATCACGGTCATCACCACCCGCAGCGCAGGCCCTTCGGTCGGCAGCGCGGAGACGTCGAAGTGCGCGAACGGGTGCTCGAGCGCGGCGCGGACCTCCGGGGAGGTTTCTGCGTCGACGAGGCCCTTGAGGTCCCGGTCGACCAGACGCAGCAGGGCCAGGCCCGGCTCGTAGCCCCATTCGAGGGAGCGCTCGGACCAGCGGTCACCGAAGTACGTGCCGTCGTCGGTGGACGGCTCGACGAGGCGGCGGGCGAGATCCTTGAGTACCGGTGCGCGACCGGTGGCGGCGGCGTCGGCGTTGACCAGCTCCAACGCTCGGCCGACGGCGCTCTTCTCCGGGGTGGTCAGCGGGCGTTCCATCGTGTCGGCGAGGACGGCGAGCACGAGGGCTTCCTGACCGGCTGGGGTGACACCGTCGAGGCCGCCGGCGTGTTCACCGCCGGTGGTGATCGCCGGGTCGAGCAGGTTCAGTCTGGCGCCGCCGCCACCGGTTTTGAACCGGACCGATTCCACCTCGAGGGTGCGGGCGAAGACGGAGTACTCGCCTTCGCTGCCCTGGCGTTTCTTGTCGATGACCACCACCTGTCGGCCGAAGATGATCTGCCGCCACAGAAATGCGGTCTTGATCATCGAGGACTTGCCCTTGCCGATGTCCCCGACGACGCAGACGTTGATGTTGGAGATGTCGGTGCCGTAGAGCTCGAACGGATCGGTGATCACCAGATCCTGGGAGATCCGGTTCAGGCCGGTCACCGCTCCCTGGTGGCGGGCACTGCGGCGGCTGATGGCCAGGTTCAGCGCTTCGGACTGCCTGGTCGTGCTCCACGCGCCTTCAGAGCGGGGTTCGTACCAGCCGTAGCGGTCGAGGAGCGCGAACCGCCGAGGTGGCTTACGGCGGGCAATCCGCTTCGGGACCGCCTGCGCGGCCTCGAGGACGGCGTCGCCGAGTCGTTCGCGATCGCCGCCGAGCAACCGCGGGCGTACCGGTTGCTCGGTCGCGGCCGGTCGGGTGGACGGACGACGGGTGGTGTGTTGCGGCATCGAAATCTCCTGGGCTACTTGGTGTAGCGCGTCACGGCGAGACCGCGAGCGAAGGGCAGGGTGGTGAACAGGGCGACGTCGTGCGTGTCGTCCTGCCAGGTGATGGTTTTGATTGCCGATTCGTCGGCGGCTTCCTCCACGCGCATGCAGGCCCGCTCGAGGTCGTCTTCGTCGCGGCCGGTGACCGCGACCGCGAGGGAGTAGATGGTGCCGTGATGGCCCGAGCCCGGCATCAGATCGGTGCGTCGACGCCCGGACGCGGTGGCCATCACTTCGGCCGAGCCGTCGCCGGTGATGCCTTTGCGTGCGGCACTTTCCTGCGAGGCCCGGTCCTGGGTGAAGTCCTGACTGGCCGCTTCCCGGGCGACGGCGTCGGGCACGAAATCGACTCGGACACTGACTGTTCGGATCGTCGGTGAGGGCGGGTTCTCGTCGTCGCCGATGTCGGGGGCGACCCCGGTCAGCAGCGGCGCAAGCCACAGCGGGCCCAGCGGAATGGGTTCGATACTCGCCGGCGGGAGGAACCCGACACGGGTGTGCCAGCGGCCGGACACCACCACCGAGTCGTGGCCACCGACGTAGGAGGGCCAGCAGTTCGACCACCGCGCCCCTTGGTGGCGATCGAGTGGGTTCGACGGGTCGACGAACGCGCGGATCAGCGCGCAGGTGCGCTGCTCACCGAGGACCTGGACGCGGCCCATGCCGGCGGCGACGAGTTTGCTCACAGCACGCATCGTCTCGTCGCGGATCACTTGGGCGACACCGCCTTCGAATCGGGCACCTTTCCCGCCTGCAGCCCGCGCGGCTTCGGCCTCGAAGTGGTCGGTCTGGGGGAATTTGAGCACCACGTACGCCCGGTGCTCTTCCGAGTGCGGCCGGATGGTGTCGATGAGGTCGCCGTAGGACTCCACCGGTGCCCGCAGACGCATGTCGCCGAGCTTTTCGACCTCCCGCTCGACCCAGTCCTCGTGCATGGTCAGATCCGCGGGAATGGAGCGGTGGATCAGCTGCACTCCGCGGATGAGCGAGGTCTTGCGGGCCATCGAGGCGCTGAACAGACCGAATTTCTCCGATGTCGTCGCCCAGGCCGCGTCGGTGCGCAGCCCCCCTGCCAGGCCCTGCACGGACAGTACGACCGTGTAATAGGCCCGCTCGCCGGGGTTGGCGGTGCGGACGATGAACATCTCGTCCAGGCCGGTGCCGGCGACGTCGAGCGGGGCGGTCCGCCCGAGCGGCACCGGGTACTCCCAGCCGGGGTCGAGCTCGGTGATCCCGTAGGCAGAGTCGTCGGCGTTGCGGTAGACGTGCTCCCCGCGCCGCATCCGCGACCAGTTCCGCAACCGGTGCAACTGCCGCGCCGCCAGGGAAGCGTCGCCGAATTCGTACGTCGAGGCGAACACCCCGACGTAGAACACGGCCACGAGCCCGACGGTCATCGCGCCGCCACCGGCCGCGAAGTAGTACACGATGCCGATGATCAGAGCGGCGGTCCAGGTGATGAGCACCGGTGCCGAGATCCCGGTCATGCCGCGGCGCGCGATCTCACCGCCCAGGATGGAGGTTCTCTGCTCGCTGTCGTGCTCGACGGTCTCGGTCGACATCGCTTACCTGCCTTCGGCTTCGGACGGTGCGGACTCGGCACTGGATTTGGCTTTGTTCATCGCCGCCGCTGCGGACTGCGCGGCGATCGGCACCGCCGCTGCCCCGGCCGAGGCGACCGTCGCGGCCGATCCCGTCGCGAGCTTTCCGCCGAGTCGGCCGGCCATTCCCATGGTCGAGCGCTTCGGTGTCGACGCCCCGCCCTTGTCGGCGCCGCCGCTGTGGGCGGCCGCGCTGGTGTGGCCGGGGGTGGAGTTGGTCGATGGCGTCGAATGCGTGGATCGGGTGGCCTTGTCGACGCCGTCGCCGGAGCGGGTCGAGCGCGGTGTGACGGTCGACCCGCCGCCACCACCTCCGCCGCTGCGGCTGCGGAACAGGGCCGAGCTGCCCACGCCTCCGATGACACCACCGGCGACGGAGCCACCGCCGCCGCCGAATCCTTCGGAGTCGGCTTTGGTCGGCAGGATCGGTGCCCACTTGAGCATCGCCCACGGTGCCAGGCCGACGACGACCATCGAGGCACCGACGAGCACGAGAGCGCCGAGCGAGGTGAGATCTCCCGAGCCGCCGCCGCCCGAGAGCAGAGCGTTGTTGGCCCCGGCGAGCACGATCGCGATGAGCAGGAACAGCATCGGCTTGCTGAGCACGATGCCGACGAACGTGAACAGTGGCCGCAGAGCTTTGGTCCGCCACGTCGGGTGCACCCACATGCCGTAGCCGATTCCGGCGACGCAAGCGGTCAGCGGAAGCCCGATCTGGTGCATGAGCAGCCCCAGGTAGACCGACATCGCGCCGAGCAGCAGGATGCCGAAGAAGACCAGGCCGACGATCGAGCCGCCGACGACGGTGTCCTTGTTCAGCGTGCCCATCGTGGCGTAGATGTTCTGCACCATCTCGGTGATCGTGGAGCCGCTGAAACTGGCAATGCCCTCGGTGAGCACTGACGCGAACTCGATCACCAGTTGGGCCAGGGCGAGGGAGAACAGCATCATCACCACCCCGGCGGGCATGTAGCCGAAGACGTTGGCCACCAGCTCCGACGGTGAGCCCTTGTGCCGTGATCGCATGATCGCCAGCAGGACCGCCAGCGACATGACCATGATTCCCAGACCCGTCGATCCGGCGTAATAGGTCACGAACCATTGCTGGGTGGGATCGAAGTCGCCGGTCGAGGTCAACCCACGGAGCACGGCGTCGGTGAGGGAGAGGGCCCCGCTCTTGGTGGCGTTGACCCAGTCGTCGATGACGGTGGTCGGATCGGTGACGAAGTCGACGACGTCGTTCGCGGCCCCCGAGATCCAGGAGAATGCCTGCAGGTAGGCCTTGCCGAGCTTGTACTGCGGGGTGGCCGCGATGACTTTGCCGAGGGTGTCCTCGAGGCGTTCGGTGAACGAGGTGTTCTTGTCGATCCAGTTTGCGGTGCCGGCGAACAATCGTCCGATCGAGAGGTTCCAGTCCTGGCAGCGGCTGGCATCTGCCCGTTCGGCTTTCGAGCAGTCGACGAAGAAGGCGTGCATGCAGTACTGGTCGCCCGAGCCCTGCGAGCAGGGGTCCGACCAGGCGGCGTCGGGCACCTTGTCGGCACCGGGCAGTGCCTTGATCGCGGTCAGCGAGTCCGCGTCCGGGCTCTGCGCCCAGGCGAAGCCCCACGTTCCCCATTCCTTGGTGCCCCACCGGGCGAGGTCCTCGGCGCAGGTTCCGGTCGGTGGGTGAAAGCTGGTGTCCCCGGCCGGGAATACGGTCGGCAGAGCGTCGGCGGGTGGTTCGGTCCCGTCGGCGACGGCCTGACGGGTGATCTCGGCAGTGGCCTGGGCCTGCGGGTCGGAGCCGACTGCGCTCGCATCGCCGAGCATGACGGCTTTGTTCTCGTCCGATGCCGTCCAGTACAGGAGCCGGTTTTCGTTCGTGAGTGCTTGGGAGATATAGGTTCCCAGGTCGCCGCCGTGGTCTGCGCAGTTCCCCGTGAACCAGGGCCCGCTCCGAAATTCCTCGGTGCCGCCGATGAATTTCTTGAGATCGTCCGGGAAGTGCGCGGGCAGCCTCGATGCCGGTTGTTGGGCGGTGACCGCACCCGGTGCGGGGGCGGGAACGGCGGAAGGCTGGGCGAGCGCAACAGCGGGTGATCCGAACAGTGCCACCAGTGCGGCGGTGACCGCGATGAGAACGAGACGGCGAATCATGTTCTCTCCTAGTCGATGTAGAAGGTGTAGTACCCTGCGGTCAGTTGACCGCCGAGCGCGGAATCAGCGGCCGGGTAGGAGGCGTCCTCCGGTCGCGGGCCCTGGCGGTAGGACCAGTCCTTGGCCTTCCAGTCCCCGTCCTGCCAGATCAACGAGATGTCGGTGGTCGCCCACAGAGTGCTCACAGCGACGGTGCCGGTGTTGTTGATGTCGGACTGGGTGGTGGTCATCGACCACACCGAGATCTGCGCGGCGTCGGCGGAGAACGAGGACACGTGCACCGCGGCCGGCAGGGTGTTCATCACGTCGCTGCTCTCGTCCCGGTTGCTGCCGAGTTCGATCTCGCGGGCCAGTTCGGCACCGGGGTCGGCGGCGATCATCGTCGAGCGGACATCGTTCATGTCGATGCGGCCCTGGCTGGCCTGATCGAACGCCTGGAGCACGTTCACCGCGGCCGTCGATGCGCCTTGGGTGTCGCGGGTGTATCCGCTGGGGACACCGTTGTTCACCGTCGTGGGCCCGTGTACTGCGCGGATGGCATCGCTGCCGCCGGTCTCGTCGGAGCCGCCCGACAGACCGACCACGATCACCGAGACGACGGCGACGATCGCCAGTGCGATGGCACCGAGGACGATCCAACGCTTGGACCCGGACTTGCTGTCGGAGTGCTGATCACCGGAGACAGTGCCGGTGTTGGGGGAGCTGGGGGGTTCGGAACCGACATTGCGGTAGTCGATGGCCATGATGAGTGCTCAATTCTGCGGACAGTGCCGCGTCGGGGCAAAGAAAATGGAGGGTAGAGCCGGGTCGGCTACGCGCCGGGCTGGACGAGGAGCAGGACCGCGCCGACGATCGGAGAGACAGCGGCCACACCGCCCAAGATGATGAGGGAGAGCTTGAGATCCTCGCCCGCTTCGCTCAGATCGCTGGACATGTTGCGTTTACGCGCCTTCCGGGAGCTGAGGAACGAGGTCAGCACCCACAGGCCGGCGAGGGCGATGCTGGCTCCCCAGATCGCCGCGAGCAGGCGCTTCCACGTCTGGTTCAGAGCGGGCCCGAACAATCCGATATCCGGGTTGACCCCGTCGAACGGGTTGACCGCCTGAGCGGAGGCGACTCCGCCGGCCAGGACGGTCAGCGCGGCGGTGAGGGCGAGGACGCCGAGCACACGACGAGCTCGGCGTGCGGTGCGGGTCGTGGGTATGGTGACGGATTCTGTGTCCATCGGGGGTTCCTTTCCGAAACATGGTGTTCTGCAGTGCCAGCGGATAGATGAGGCGGAGCTATTTGTCTTGAATGCGGCTCACCTCCCAGCCGCCGGGGCCGCGCCGCAGGATCATCGCGACGACCCTCTCGCTCACCGGCACACCGTCGATGCGTTGGGTGACGCGGTAGGAGCGGTAGGCCGTCGAATCGGTCTGCGGGGGAACGGGTTCGTCGTCGGCGACGAGGTCGGGGGTCAGGACCGCGCCGTCGGCGGCCCAGTCCAGCCACTGCGCACCGGGACTCGATTGCGCTGTGGTGGAGGTGATCTCGCGCGCGTACTCGGAGGTGAGCAGCGGTGCGGTGCGGGCTGCGGCATCGTTGGGTCCGGCGTCGACGGCGGTGTTCCAGGTGAACCAGACCGTCAACGCCGCGGTGGCCACCGAGTCCGGATCCTGCCGGTCCACCCCTGCAGCGATGTCGGGCAGCGTGGTCGCGGCCGGAGGCGGGGTACGGGTGGGATCGCTGCCGCTCGGTGGAGGCGTACCCGGTGTCCACTGCTGCGCCGGGATCGACGGGACGTCACTGCCGTTGTCGGTGCTTTCATCACCGCAGGCAGTGAGAATTGTTGCAGCGGTCAGGATTATGGCCACGGCGGTACGTCTGTTGGTTTTCATCCGAATCTCCGTGCTGTCAGTCCACTCGCGGGCGGGGTCCAGTCCGATACCTTCACCACGTCGCCGGACTGCGGGGCCTCGACGACCTTGTTTCCGCCGAGCCAGATGAAGATGTGGCCCGAGTGGGGTTGGATGATGTCGCCGGGTGCGAGCTCGCCGGGGGTGGCGATCACGCGGCCGCGGCTGTCGGCGATCTGCGCCGAATCCTGGTGGGGGAGCACGATCGCGCCGCCGGAGGCTTGTGCGACGGCGTAGAGGACCAGTCCGGAGCAGTCGAAGCCGACCTTGTCGAAGTCGCCGATCATGTCCGCGCGGCCGCCGCCGTCGCTGACCCCGCGGGTGGGACCGTTGCGGTCGCCTCCGCCCCAGGCGTAGGTGGTGCCGAGCCAGCGCATCGCGGCCGCGACGACGTTCTGCCCGAAGGGGCCACCGGGGACGATGCCCGGTGTGGCCTGGGGGACGGCGACGGAGAACGCTTCTGCTGCGCGGCGGGGAATCTTTGCGACGTAGTCGAGGGTTTCGGCGTTCTGGCACACCCGGCCCTGCGAGAGGGTCGCGCCGGGGCCGCAGTTGTACATCGACAGGTACAGCTCGGTCAGGTCGCCGCTGACCTTGCCGGCGGCGAGGGAGTCCTTGGCGATGCCGGCCAGCTCGCAGTCGTAGGCGGCTTGGCTCATCACCGCGTCGGCGATGCTGCGGGTGTCCTTGCGGCCGTCTCCATCACCGTCGACGCCTTTCGCCGCCCACGTGGCAGGCATGAACTGTGCCGGTCCGTCCGCGCCCGATCCTGCGTTGTGGGCGTTGACGTCGAAGCCGCCCTCTTGTTCGAGCTGCGCGGCGACGACCGGAGCAGTGACCTCAGCGCACACGGTGCCGGCCTTGACGATCCACGGCTCGAAGTCCGCCGGCACCGACCCCGGTCGCAGCCCGGTCGACCCGGCCGGGACTCCGCAGCCGGGTTTGATCGCGGCGGCGAGTTTCACCGATCGACTCGATACACCGCTGGTGCTGGTGGTCGGGATCGCGGCGGAGGTGCCGGCCGGTCCCGCCGCGAGAACGTCCGCGCTCGCGGTTGGGGCGGTGGCACCGGCGGCGGCGAGCCAGGCCACGGGATCGACCGGGCTCGATCCGGACGCGAGACGAGTCCCGGGCCAGACCTCGAAATGCAGGTGCGGCCCGGTGGACTGTCCGGCGTTGCCGACGGCACCGATCGGGTCACCGGCTTTGACGGTCTGGCCAGCGGTGACCCCGACGCCGTCGTCGTTCATGTGGCCGTAGACCGTCGAGAGCGACTGTCCGTCGACGGTGGTGTCGATGATGATCCAGTTGCCGAACCCGCTGGCGTGTTCGGCCTTGACGACCGTGCCGTCGGTCGCCGCGTAGATCGGGGTCCCGATTGGGGCGGAATAGTCCTGGCCCTGGTGTCCCTCGGCCTCGCCGGTCACCGGGTTCGTGCGGGCACCGAAACCGCTCGTGGCTTGGTATGTGCCCTCACTCAGCGGCATCACCACCGTGCCCGAGTGCGGAGCCACCACGGCCGCGCCGGCAGGCAGGCACGTGCCTTCGTCGACCGGCGGTGTGCGATCGCCCGAGAGGACACCGAACATGCCGATCGCAGCGACGGCGGCGATCAGCAACAGGCTCAGTGCGCCCGCACTGCCCTTGGTGCC
Source organism: Rhodococcus sp. I2R (assembly GCF_020889545.1). NCBI lineage: Bacteria > Bacillati > Actinomycetota > Actinomycetes > Mycobacteriales > Nocardiaceae > Rhodococcus > Rhodococcus sp. I2R. Next base: position 12,558 of record NZ_JAHUTG010000023.1, on the reverse strand, counting down.
CTGCTGTGATGCTGCCATCGGTGCATGTCCTCACGAATCGAAAAGATGATCAGTGCCCGCCCGGACACCTGTGGTGGTACGCGTAGTTCGTTTGTGGTGCTGTAGTTTTCGGCTGCTCTGCGTCATGCCCGCCCGGCTGCAGAGCCCGATCGGTGGCCGCCGGTCAGCCCCCGATCTTCTGGGTGAAGAAGTCGATGAGCCATTGCAGTGCGCTGCGGCCGGTGGAGTCGACCTTGAAGTCGCCATAGGACTGGTGCGCACCGGAGGCGAAGAACGTCGCGGCGTCGATACCGGCACCGACCAGCTCGGCGGCATCGCCTGCACTCGGTGACGAGGCCAGTGAGATGAGACTGCCTGCCAGACCGGCGAAATCGCCGGTGGAGGCTTGCTGGCCGATCGCGGCGGACTGTCCGGTGACCTGGGTCTGCGCGCCGAGCTGGTCGGGGCTGGTCTTGGAGGATCCGGTGAGCACTCCGACCGCGACCGAGGCGAGGTCGAGCCCGATGGGTAGCAGTTCGGCGGCGGCCGCGAGGTTGCCGGTTTCGAGGATCTTCCACGCGACTTCCTGGATCGCGCCGACATCGTTGGCCAGGCGGATCACGTCGACGTTGCCGAGCAAGCTCAGCACCAGGGAGGCGATCTGCGCCGATCCGCTGGGGTCGGGGATCATCGCCACCAATGCTGCGAGGGTGTGCAGGTCCACTCCTGCGGCCATTTTCACGATCGGTTCGAACTGGTTGTTGAGGTCCCCGGCGATCTTGTGCGATCCCGCGACGTCGAGTGCGGCGACCTTCTGCGGCAGCGCGATCAGGTTGTCGACGATGCCTTGGTAGTCCAGGCTCGTGAAGCCGGTCGCGACGTTGACGACCTGGTTGACCACGGTCTTCGGCTTGAGCAGCGAGAGCACCTGCGTTGCCGAGGTCAGCGCGTCCGGGGACACGGACTGCAGCGGTGCGACCTGCCCGCTGAGCGTTGCGGCCGTATCGGTCAGGCCTGCGGTGGTGCCGGTGCCGCCCAGCACCGATGATGCGGTGTCGGCGATCGAGGTCGCGGTGCTGAGCACTGCGGGAATGTCGATCTGGTCGAGTGCGTCGAGAACCGTGGACGTCTTCGCTTCCGGGGATCCTTCCGGTGCGGTGTCGAGGGTCGAGCGGATGCCGGGGTTCGCGGCGATCACCGATTGCACGTCGGCGACCGGTTCGAGGGTGTTGAGCAGCGATGTCGCCGAGGCCCCGACGCTGGCGACCTGTGACTGAGTGCGGTTGGTTCCCACCGAGTCGGGCAGGGTGGCCACCCGCTCCCCGAGAGTCGATGCGGTGTTCGCGGCGCCCGCCAGATCGACGCGGGAGAAGTCAGAGACCAGCGACGACGAGAAATCGCTGACCCCTCCGGCCTGTGTCGGCGTCGTGCCGGGCTGTGTCTCGGCACCGGTGACGCCGCCCTGCGCGGTCGTCGACGGAACCGCGGTATTCGACGCTGCTGGGGTCGACCCGGTTCCGGCCTGTTCGCCCGGGTCGACGGGCTTGTTCGCCAGGACCTTGCCCAGGCCCGCGAGCAGACCGTCCTTGCCGGCGTTCGTCGAGCAGTACAGGTCCGTGGGATTGCAGAGCTGCCTGACCACCGGGGCGAGAGAGCCGAAGCCTTCGGGCCGGACCCCGCCGATGCCCTGACCGTCGATCTTCGGCCCGACGACGGTGCCGCCGGCGGTGCCCTGGTGCGGATCGGCGACCAGACCGACGCCGAGAATCCGGGCCGCGGGAACGACGCCGCGACCGTTGCCGATCTCGGCGGCGATGTCGCCGGCGGCGTCCGCGCCTTGGGAGTAGCCCGAGAGCAGGAACTTCGACGTCGCGCATGCCGAGGTGAGGATGTTGTTGATGGCGCTCTTGCCGGTTTCCTTGCTGTCGGCGTAGGTGCGGCCCTTGTCGAACGCCGACGCCGCGTACGCCGGGTAGTAGACCTCGATATCGTTGCCGTACTTCTGTTTCAGGGCGTTGCCGACGGTGGCGAGCATCCCGACCGGGGCGGTCGGGTTCGCGGCGGCGTTGGTCTCCCACGTTCCCGGGGCCATGATCGCGACGTACTTCGCGCACGAGGTCGCCGCCGTCGCTGCCGGTGCGGCGTGTGCGGGGACGGTGCCCGCGGCCAGGACCACCGCGGAGACGACGACGGTCAGCGCCGACAGTGTCCGGCGTTGTCGTCGCCGCGGGGTGGTGTGCGTTCTCTGGCCGGTCATGGTGTTTCTCCTCGTGTGCGTCGAGCGGGGTGGGGACGGGTCAGGCTCCGCGACGGTCGCGGCTGCGCCGCTCCCACTGCGAGAGCTGTGGGGGTGGTGCGCTGTCGGGCTGGCGGTTCACCGGCTGCGGGGAATACGGATCGGTGAATTGGTAGGCGACGCCGGCTCGTGCCGCGGCGATGTTGTCGGCGACCAGGGCGGTGACGTTGGTGTAGGCCTCGATCGTGGCGGGCGGGAGGCCCCTGTAGACGATCCGATCGCCGCGGGCGAGAGCTGATTCGTACGGGGCCTGAATGAAATTGCTTTCCTGGACACCGAGATTGCGCAGGTCCTCGAAGACCGCCGACGCCAACTGCGGGTTGGAATCCGGTGTTGCACAGGTCACGACGATCGTCGACGCCAGCAAGTGTCCGTAGCCGCGGGCGATGATGCCCTCGAGCATCTGATAGACCTGCCGGGCGATGTCGAGGCGTAGCGGGAGCGGAACGACCAGGGCATCGGAATGCTGCACGGCCCACTGCCAGCTCTCGGCCAAGGGATTGGCGGCGGTGTCGATGACGATCAGGTCCCGGTGTCGGCGCAGCACTGCCATCACCGCGGCGCATTCGTCCCACCCCAGGTTGCGCTCACGGTCGGCCGAATTATCTGCTGCGAGAATGTCTTCCATCGTCGGTTGACGCCGCAGGAACGCAGTGAGCGATCCCGACACCGCCGACGAGGACGCCAGCTCGTGTGCATGGTCGAGCAGATCCCACACCGTGAGCTCCGGATCGGTGGTGCGGGCGGCGCGATCGCCGAGACTGCCGAGTGATTCGCTCGCGTCGAAGACCGTCACCCCGTGGCCACGGTGCTTGCCGAACGTCGAACCGAGCATCACCGATGTCGGAGTTTTGCCCGCTCCGCCCTTCGGATTGATGACCGAGACCACCGAGCATCCAGGAAGTGGCTGCTGCACAACGCGAATCGACTGACGCAGTCTGACTTCGGCCGATGTGGGCTTGGGCTTGAGATGAGTTCCCAGGGCGGCGTTGATCCGGCCCCGCAGGCCTGCTTCGGCGGGCTCGGCGGTCGGGTCTTCTTCCTGGCGGTCGAACAGTCGTGCGCGGTAGAACGCTGAGGGGTCGACATCGGGTGTCTCGACCGCGGCCAGTGCGTCCTGCCCGACCCCGTACGGGTCCGGTGCGGTGTCGTCGGCCGACTCCTCTACAGGCTGTTCGTCCGGTTCGGATTCGGGTCGGCGCAGGCGCTGAGCGCGGAGGTTGACGGTGTCCTCGGCTTCGTAGCCCGCGACGGGGTTGTCGTCGTCCGGGCGCGGGTGCTGTTCGGCCATCAGCCGACCTCCGCTTGATCGTCGACGAGCAGATCGGAGAGCCGGATGGCCTGCCACGGACGGTGCCCGGGAACCTCGCACCACACGGTGGCCGGGTTCTCGTCGTCGATGTCGAGGCGTTCGAGGTGCACTCCGTATCGCGCGGCGAGAGCGGCGAGCCGCGCGCCGTCGAGGTGCGGGTTGGAGATATGCAGTATCAGCCGGATCGCGGGGGCGTCGAGCTCTTCGCGTAGCTTGCCGGCGAGAAAGGCTGCCTTGCCGGCCGCCGAGTCGTCGGCCGAGGTCTGATCGCCCTGCCGGAACACCGCGTCCTTAGCGTGAAATGTTCCGTACCAGGCTGTTTCGTCACCGTCGCCGACCACGGCGAAGCTGCCGCGCTCATCGCCTGCGGCGTAGAGCTCGACCAGTGGTGCGGCCGACGCCGCAGAGGCGACCGCGTCGGTGACCTGCTCGGCTTCGTTGGCGCGCAATCCGTCGTAGTCGAGGTCGAGCTGCTTGTAGAGCTCTCGTTTGATCTTTTGCCACATCGACCAGTCGGTCAGCCCCGATTTTTCGGCCCAGGCGCGGATCTCGCTCGCGGTCGACGCCTCGAGGGTCTCGCGTGCCTGTCGTACTGCGGTGGCGGCCTCGGCCCATTCGCTCGCTGCATCGCTCATGTCCTGGCGTTCCTTTCGTGGTGGCTGTTCGCCGCGGTGCTGCGGCGATCTCGCGCTGTGGCGGCGGTGGGTGATCACGCTTGCTCGATGGCGGCGATGACGTAGCGACCGTCGACCTGATCGGTGGTGATCCGCTGGCGGTACTGCGTCCCAGGCCCGTTCGGGCCACTCTCGGTCAGGGTGAGGGTGTAGGAACCGGTGCGCAGCGGGTCGATATCGAGGCAGTAGGTGGTGCCGGCCGGCGCGGTGGCGATACCTGCGTCGAGGTTCGCTTCGACGGTGAACGGGGCACTCGCCGGGGCGTTCGGTGAGACCAGAGCGTGCGCGGCCGCGCCCGATCTCTGGACGTAGTAGGCGTGCTCGAACGCGGCAATGACCCCGGGGCCGCTGTTCTGATCACCGGTCGGCATTGAGCAATCCGGCCCGGCGGCAACAGTTGTCGGCGCGACCGAGGAAGAGACGGTCGTATCGGTGGCTGTCGTGTCCGGCTCGGAGTCGCCACCGCTGAACAACACAGCGGCGGCGACCGCCACGGACACCACAGCAGCCCCGGCTGCCGCGACCGCGCGTCGGCGCGATCGCGGCACACGGGGAGAGCTCGACGGCACCCCTGATCGTGCTGGACCGGTGGCACTGGCAATCGGAGATGTCGTCGAACGGCGAATCATTTGGATATGTCCTTCCTGGCTGGTTCAACTAGCTGGCTGTAGGGCGATTCAGGCGGGTGCGAACGCCGCCTGTAAGCCGCCGAGAGCGGCAGTGGCCTGATCGACCAGAGGAGCTGCAGCCGCCTGCACCGTCTCGACGGTCTGCGCCACCTGCGGCTGTTCGAGGGCCTTCGAGGTGAAGCCCTGCACTGCCGAGGCCGCCGGTGCGGTCCACACCGACGCATCGCTGACGGCCTTGTCGACGATCGGAGCCGCGTTCTGAACGGCTGTGTCGGCCGCCGCGAGCACCTGGCGGCCGTTCGGGTCGGACGCGAGAGTGTCGCGAACCTGCCCGACGGGTCCGGGGAGATCGACGGTTGCGGCAGGAGGGATCGTCGGGACGCTGTCGGCCGCCGGGGGAACAACCGCCGGGGCAGGGGCCGGCTCTTCGATGATCTGCTGCTCGCCGCCGAGAACGGTGGCACAGAGGATGCCGCCGATGACAGCGCCAGCACCGGTCAGGCCCAGCACGATCGGTGCCGACAGTGTTGCGCCGACGCCGGCTCCCGCGAGTGCTGCCGCTCCAGGGATGAAGACCCAACCCACTGGTCCTCCCCAGACGACAGCACCGGTGCCTGTGGAGGCGGCGACACCGAGTCCGCCGCCGATAGCGGCTGCGGTTCCGGTGATCACCGCGGCCGGGACCACCGATGCCGCGAGACCGGTCGCTCCGCCTGCGATGACGCCGGTCGCGGTACCCGCTGCGATGCGGTCGGCACGGGGAGAATCGGCGAACCCGTTGTCCACGAGCCAGTTTCCGCCATCCGCCTGCACAGCCTGCAACGTGTTGTTGATTCGAGTGAGCAGATTCTGGTCGACGATCTTGGTATCGACCGGCACCAACGTGCCGCCGGCGATGAACGTTCCGGGCGGTGCCTCGATCGGTGCAATGACCCTGCGCTGCACCGTCGGGACCGGCGGCGGGGGCGGCGGAGTCGCCTGCAACGCCGGGGGAGCGTCGCTCGGAGCGGCCTGCGGCGCGGGAGTGGGCTCGTAGTAGGTGTTCTGGTAATTCGAGGACTGCTGATTACCGGCCAGGTAGTCGTCGTAGCTACGTGACGGGGTTTGCTGCACCCGAGGTGAGGGCTGGTAGCCGTCCAAATACACGCGCGGTTCCGGCGCTGGAGGCGGCAGGGTGGCCGGTGCCGTCTGCGGTGTGCTCGTGACCCCCGGTTGTGATCCTCGAGGACTGGTCACTCCCGGCTGCGATGGTGCAGCCTGAGCAGGAGCGGCCTGCATGGTCAGGCCGGCGATCGTCACCGCGGCCACGGCGGGCAGCGATGTGATCACCCGCCCTCGCTTCTTTGATGAGCGGTGGTGTCCTGTGTCCTGTGGTGCTGGCATTGGTGTCGATCCCTTCCTGGTGCGACCCGGCGATCGGGTCGTGCTGGTGAATGCGATTGCGGAGCAACCGTTCTGGCGACAATTGGTTTTAGGTAAGTCGGTCGACAGAAGTGGATGGGTGCGTGCGATCCATAGGTTGTGGGCCAGTCGCACGCACCCATCACGTGCTAGAGGCTCAGAGCCAGCCGAAGGCAACCGACCAAAACCATGGCTGCTGGAAAATCCACATCGGGTATCGGAATCCTTTCTGTGCGAACGGGTGTGAGTCCGAGGTGTGATGTCCCGGCGGGGCCGCGCAGCGCTGAACATGATGAAATGCGCTCACTGCGCGACCCTCGCGCCGGTCCACCGGTCCACCGGTCGAGCTGCAGGGCGCGCGGGGGAGCTCCTGCAGCGCACGAGTGGGACTATCAGCGACAGCCCACTCGGGTCGGGTTGCAGTCCGAACTGCCAGGCCTACGGCTTGCGGGTAAGAATGGACCGCTCATTACAGGAACTGGATGGACCCCACTCGGCTAGCAGGGCTCCGTCGTCACCGATGTATTGGTGGCGACCGGAATGCTCGTGGTCGAGCGAGCACGCAATCAAGTCACCATGTGTCCGATTTACGACGATTGATGCGCAGAACTGATTCAGTGAGAGGAGATTTGGTGCTATTGCATCCCGTGCGGCACTCACTTCGATTTGCCCCCGTAACCGAGGCGAAAGCGGCGATGTCGGGTGAATGCACCTGCCGTCGCACCCCGTCCGTGATGGCCCAACGCTGAACTTCGAGCGTGGTAAATGCTGGTTTCAGTCGTCGACGGCAACTGCGATGCGGCAAGGGCGAGCGACGCGAACATGTAGAACTCCCGACAGGAATGATCGGACGGACCCTGTGAACAGACCGACCTGATGTCCCGCGCTACAAGCAGTGCCGAGATAGACAAGCACCGAGGATTCCCTTTTGGGCGCGCATCAGGACTGTAGAACAGGTTAGGTGCACCGCGCAATCGGTTCAGCTTCGCGGAACTCGACTCGTATTGGCGCATGAGTGCAACAATAGCGCGCAACTATAAAACGCACAAGAGTTCATGGGCATCGTCGATCGAGGAAGATGGGACTGTCTTGAAGGGTCGACAGGGAGTTGGGATAGTGCCGCGAAGCGGAGTTCGTGGGTTTCGCGCCGACCGGTTGCGGGAGCTACGGGTACGTGCGGGGTTCAGTGCTGACGACCTCGCGGCGAAAGTGGGCGCGACCAGACAGGCAGTATCGACCTGGGAGACGGGGCGCTCAACGCCACCGCCTGCGACGCTTGGTCGGATCGCGAACGCCCTGCATACGTCGGTCGCGGCGCTGGTTCCGATCCCGGAGTCTCAGCTCAAATTGTCCGACTTGAGGGTGCACGCCGCGCTGTCCCAGGGTGACGCTGCGCAGCTGCTCGGGATGTCGACCACCGTTCTCGCCGACATCGAACGTGGGCGCAAGCCCGAGAACGAGGAGCGCATCGAGTCGTTTTCCAAAGCGTATGGCGTATCGACTCGGACGGTGGCGGCTGCGTGGAGTCGAACGCGTGATGCCCGCACGACACGCGCGCGGTCCTTGTAGACAACGCAACTATTAAACGCACTTCCAGCGTTCGCGCGTCAACTGCACTCAGTCCGCAATGGGCTGTGTGGATCCGTATGGATCCGCGAACTTATTTACTCCTCGGACAATTCGGTCAGAGTGACGAGTGCGGCCGTAGTGTGCTGATTGAGCGAGACTAATACCGCGTCGATCGTCATCGGTTTCCAATTTCCGTCGAGAGTTCGGAAGCGAAGCACACCGTGGGTGCGTTCGCGTGCGAGTGCGTTCGACATTCGTTTCGCAATTGGAACGTCGTCCGGATGAATCGCCGGTACCGGTTCGTCAGGAAGGTTTTCCCAGCAGATATTCGGTGCGGGGTCAGAGTTGTACCAGCGCAACAAGTTGAGTGTTCTGAGGTTGACCAGTGCGCGGTACTCGCCCTCCTTGGTCGAAGCCTCCAGAACGCGATGTTCGAGAATCGTAGGTGGGGGAGCGATATTGATGTCCCCTGCGGGGCCGATGTCGTGGGTGATACCCCTCAAGATAACTTCGGTGCCCGAAACCCCGTCTTCGGCAATCATCCGGCACGAGAAGTGCGCTGCTCGAAGTTCACCGTCGTCCCGCCTCACGGTCCAAACCGCCTGATGAGTGGTGCCCGGGGCTGATTGCACGATCTTGGCCATCGCTTCGCTCTCGTCGCGGTTGGTGACCAGTCGGGTGAACGCTCCGGCGAGTGCACGCTGGGTCTCTCGCTCGTCTTGCGGAACGCGGTAAAGGTCGAGTAGATCGCCGCTCCCGCTTGCCGTGCTCTTGGTGAGGTTGAACTGCCACGCCCCAGCGGCGTCTCGTCGAGGTGGAGTCTCGTCGCGCTGGCCGAGCCACACCCACACACCATGTGTGCGACCCGCGAAGGTTCGCAGTGGTTCGGCCAGTACCCGCCTGTAGCGGTCTTTGCACAGCCGATCCACCACGGCTCCTGTGGAAAGCGCCTCCGCTACCGCGGTCAGTGCCTCGTTGCGGCTGCCAGAGCTGCGGAGAACATTACGAGGTGAGACAAAGGACTTGGGCGAAGACCCAACTCCGATGACCGACGGCTCTTCGTCTCCGAACGTCTCTATCAGGATCCAGCTATTCGACATAGTTGACCGACCCCCGCAGGTCTGTTGAGTGGATTGTCTATAGGTTTCGGATTGTCAGAGTCGCCGCAGTGCTTGGAGCGCAGGCAGTAGATGTTGGTAATGAGGTCCGAGCACGCGCGCGGTCACGTCGACGAGGCGTGCGTCGTTGCCCACCGTCACCTGTGATTTTCCCTTCCACGCACCCGCAATGATCTTTTGGGCGGCCACTTTAGGGGTGGTTCGGGCTATGCGGCTGTCGAAAAAATCGGCAGTCCGCGCACGATCGACGCCGGGTGCGGCCCTCGCGGTCCGTGCGATTGACGTTTTGAGTCCACCAGGGATCACACATGTCGCACGCGCGGTCCGTGACGCTAGGCGCAATTCTTGGTTCAGGGCCTCGGTGAAGCCGCGAACGGCAAATTTGGAAGAGTTGTACGCCGAATAGCCGGGTGCGGACATGACCCCAAATGCGGACGACACGTTGATGATTCGACCTCGATGTGACTTCAAGATATCAGGTAGAAAGGCGCGAGAGCTGTTGACGACGCTCTCGAAGTTGGTCGCCATCACCAGATCGAAGTCAGCTGGGGGAGTGTTGATGACATCGCCGCTATAGAGAACGCCTGCGACGTTGAAGACTGCATCGATACCGCCCAATGCTGAGCGAGAAGTTGCTGCCCACGAACTGATTTCGGCCCGGTTGGCCACGTCGACTTGAGTCGCGCGCGCGACTGCGTTCATAGCAGCACATCGGGACTGTGTGTCCAGCAGTGCATCATAATTGTAGTCCGCGAGAGCAAGTGACCAGTTCTGGCCCGCGAGCTGCAACGCAATTTCACGGCCGACTCCAGAACCTGCGCCGGTGACCGCCGCTCTCCATTCCCCTGGCATCTAACCTCGCCTCCCACAACTCGCTGCCCTTGGTAACTAGGCACAGTAACGAACGGTCGACAGCCGCGCTAGCAACCAGCTGGTCTGTATTTCTGTTTGTATCTAGTGGCTCGGAGGCTTTCAAACGGGCATGCTCTAGGTGTGAATCTGACTTTGTCGCAGGAAGTCTCGCCGCCGGATCCTGCACGACGGTCGGTTTTGGTCAACGTCTAAAACTAGATCCGATGTCCCAGCGGTGTCTGGGTTGCCGACGGCTACTGCCGCGTGGGTTTGTGCGCACACTGAGCATCAGCATCCGGTTGGGATCTTTCTCGACGGACGGCCTGTAGGTCCACGAGCCGATCAGACACGGTCAGGCCGCAGGCCTCGGCGCGAGACAACTCGTCGTCGAGCTTGATTCGGTTGTAGTGATCACGATCGATGACGGGTAGGCCGTCGCGGTTGCCGATGTAGTTGCCGTGAGCGAACAGCGCATCCTTGTCGGCCGGGGACAGCGTGGACCACATCTCGTGCGACTGCGCCGGGTCCGACGGCAACGAAGTCAGTGTGAGGGCGGCGCGGTCGATCGTGGTGAGGATGACAGTTCTAGCGTTTCTCCTGCTCGGGAAAGAAGCACCGGAGTGAGCAGGAGACGCGTCGGGCAGATGTAAGAGCGACGCTGGATCCGAAAATTCGAGTTCGAGCTGGTCATGTCTGTCGAGCAGAGTGTATTCGTTGCGCGCTGTGACCGTCACCGGAGTCAGTATCGGTCCTTGCTGGGCGACCACGTCGTCGCGTGAGCGGATCCCGCCGTCCTGCAGCTCGACGATTTCACCGGCGATATAGAGGGTGTCGCCGTCGTCGTACGCCGCGGGCGATCCCAGCTCGTACCCGCTCGGCTCGAGTGATGCGTTGAGGGCCGAGAGGACGTCGCCTGGGACGTCGAGACAGCCGGCCGCCGGCGTCGCCTCAGCTGTCGTCGGAGCGGGCGCACCGGTGTGCGCGGCGCGATCGAGGGGACCACAGCCGGTACGGGTGGTTGTCGTCGCGGTCAGCAAGTCCGACGAAGTCGCCGAAGCCGGATCAGGCTCGCCATTGCCCTCGTCCGAGCCAAATATCGATCCGAAGCCGACTGCGAGAATCAGAACGGCCGCGATTGCCAGCACGATCTTGAGTCCTCGGTTGCCGCCACCCTGACTTGCAGGCTGTCCCGGGGTGGGTTGCCGTGTCGGGCGGGGCGTGCCGGGTGCGGAGTGTTGGGTCCACTGGCCGCCGTCCCAGTGTCGTTGTCCACCGGCGTTGGACTGGTCGGGGTCGGTGTACCAGCCGGGTTCGGTGTTGTCATCGGTGAAGTGTCCCAGGTCGACGACACCGAACTCACCGTGTTGACCTGAGTGCTGATCGCAGCCGACGTCGTCGAATCCGGTGCTGAATTTCGGTTGTCCGGTCCGGATGTGGCGGCGTCGGCGCGCCACAAGCCTCAGCGCAATCTTCGGCGATCGGCGATGACACCCGAAGGAGGAATCGACTATTCGGTGGACCCGTGAGCCGACCCAACGTGGCGGTCGAGTCCAGCGGCGATTGCCTGGACTGTGACGGCCTGGCATCAGGTTTATGGAGCCTGTTTACCCACCCACCGCGTTGAATTGGGATGCTCTTTGTCGCCCAATACTGTGCCCGGCCACGACCCTTCGGGAACACCGTTGACGCGCCCACTGTCGTACCTGTCGGGGTCGTTGCGCTGTTTCGTCAACTCGCCGGTCGACGGGGCCATCAATCCCAGCGTCTTCCTCGCACCGCCAAGAGTCTCCGCCATTAGGCAAGGGAATCGTCCGACCCTGGGCACTGTGTGCCGAACAGCAGCAAGCTCCTCGACATCATCGGCCGCGATGTCCGGAATCGAATCGCGTTCACAATAGTGCTGGGAAGTACGCCACAACGCGATCATGACGTCATCGTACGACCTTTGACTGTGGCCCACGAGAGTCCCGGAGCACCCTCGAGATGGCAATCTCTGGCGCGCTCAACAGCTTTGACCCAATGCACACCGTCGGCGCTATTCGCAGCCGACGCCGTCGCCGTCACCGTCGAACCTGGTGCTGAATCCGGGTTCTCCGGTCCGGATGGGAGCGGCTCCAGCTGCACGAACCTCGTTGCAATTCTTGTAGACCACATCCGACGGAGCCGGGTTCGGTGCGGGAGCTGGCTTCGGAGCTGGTGCTGCCGACGCCGGTACAGGTGACGGTGCCGCGGTCTCGACAGCAGCGGTTGCGCCGCAGTCTCTGAGGACTCGAACGATGGCATCGTGCTCGGGCGGGGTGACCCACAGCCCGTAGGCCGCTTTGACCGCGACCTGCCGAGCGACGTAGGTGCATCGGTAGGCCTTGTTGCTGGGCAGCCACGTTGCGGCGTCGCCGTCGCTTTTCTGTTGGTTGGCGGGGCCGTCGACGGCCTGCAGATTGCGCGGGTCGTTGGCGAAGTTCGCCCTGGTGGCCTGGTCGAGTTGCTGCGCACCCGTCTGCCAGGCGTTGCTGAGCGCCATTATGTAGGGGCTTTAACTATGTTGGGTAAGGGGGTTGGGAGACCCCGATTGGACCACGGGTCGTCTCCCGCCAGCCGCTCCCGACTAGGGCGTGTCTCCCAATCGGCGTAGCCAGGTGAGAATTGCGCAGAGGGTGACGGCGGCGCGGTAGGTGATCGCGAGTTTGTCGTAGCGGGTGGCCAGCGCTCGCCATTGCTTGGCCAGAGC